>JBEKUS010000071.1:0-20853 GCA_049514795.1 Occallatibacter sp. | reverse complement strand
GCCCGCTCCACTGCGGCCCTCGGATAGCTCTCCACGCTCAATCGCATGGAACCATCCTCGCCGCCCGCTAAGCGGACACTTCACTCGCTACAACCACCGGACATATCATGTGCTACTGACACTGCCAGGAAGCCCACTTGCCAGAGGTGGACCTTCCCTGTAGTATCGAACTTGCCTATCAAGCGGCTGACGCGGGCTACCCAGGCATGGGATAGAGCAAGCTCGCCGCCAAGCAAGCCAACTTCGTCCGGCAGTCCCGCTTCAATCGTGCTGTGCGTGGTGAAGGCTCGCATAGGAAAGGGCAACGTCTGAGAAAAGCAGAGGCCGCGCCGAGTCGGTCCCGGGAATTGGAAGGACTGGATCGACGGCTCCCACGCAGCGGACGGCAAGTGCATTTTCGCAGAAGCTCAAGGGGTGGAACCAAAGAGGTTGAAGCGCGGAGATTGTTGTGAAGGCGCTCCACCGAAGGTTCCCGCGCGGGGGATTTAGACCGCACACCTGTCGATGAACGGAATGCACCGATTAGGATCTGCAGCGATTTTCCCCGGGGAGTCTGGGAAAACGCATGCATGGGTCACGCAGCTCCCGGATGGGGAGCGAGACGCGCAAGTCAATGCGCCAGAGAGCAAGCACCAGGAAGTACACGCATCATGACCACAGAATCGACGCAGCCCCAGCTTGAGCAGGGGCCTTCTCCTGACAGCAATCAGGCACAGCCGCAAGAACATCGGCGCCGTCGCCGCCGCCGCCGCAAGAACAAGCCGAGCCAGCAGGCCGCCGCGCAAGCCCGTCCGGCGCAGGGGCAGCCACAGATGCAAGCGTCCGCGCCTCCACAACCGGCGCCGCCCAAGCCGGCACACCAGCACCAGGGGCGCAAGAAGAAGCGATTCTTCCAGAAACAGCAGGCGCCCGCGCCGCAGCCCGGCAACAGCATCGCGGCGCAGCCGCAGGGAAAGCGCAAGGGGCGGCAAAAAGGGCCGCGCGCCTTCGTTGGCCCAATGGACCACAGCTACCGCGCGGTGAACGGGAACGTGGCCGACGGACCGCCATCCACCATTCCCGTCGCAGGCAGCGGCCCCGGCGCCGGATACTATCCCGAGCTCTATGTGCCGCAGCCCTCCGTCCCTGTCCGTGAAGACGCCCCCACGCGCATCTACTGTTTCATCGAGGATCTGTTCTTTCTGGCCAAGATCCAGGAGACGGCTCGCAAGCTGGGCGTAAAAGTCGAGTTCGTCAAGGGAGAAAGCAAGGAAGCGGCGGCGCGCATCTGCGACGCGCCAGAAAACGAAAAGCCAGCGCTGCTGGTCTTCGACCTGAACAACCTGAACGCCAAGCCGATGGCGCTGATTCCCAAGTTCAAGAGCAAATTCAAGAAGGCCGTCTCGATCATCGGCTTTCTCAATCATCTGCAGGGCGATCTGAAATTGAAGGCGCTGGAAGCGGGATGCGACGTCGTGATGCCGCGCTCGGCCTTCTCGCAGAGCCTGCCCATTCTTCTCCGCCGCTACGGCGTGGAAGAGGAAGAGGAATACTCAAAGCAGCCGGTCTAGCGAGAAGAGCCGGCACGCACCAAAAAGAAGGAGCGCGCAGAATCGTGTGCGCCTCTGCACTTGCACCGGCATTTCTCCATCCGGCGTGCAAGCTCTTGAATATCGATGAGCAACCGTCCATCGATCCCGTAGCTCTACGCCGCGAATCGTAGTAGCATTCCGCAGCAGAGGCATAAAGAAAAGAGGAGGTTCGCCATGAAGATCAGGTTGGATCTCTCTGGTCGTGCGCTTGCGCTCTTGTGGGCGGGGTTTTGGATGTTTTTCTTCGTGGCGGAGTCGGTGGCGACGCGCGCGCCTGTGCAGGCCGCGCTACCCTGGGTCGGCGTAGGCCTGTTCTTTATTCTTCTGGCCTTGCTCCCGTGGCGCTGGGAAGCGGCGGGAGGAATTCTTCTTGCGCTTGCCGGCTGCGCTGCGGGAGTCGGATACGCACTCTGGGCGCCGCTTCAGTTGCCCGCTGCAAGCCGCGTGCTTACGTCCATCGCACTAAGTACCCCGGCTCTTGTGGCAGGGATTCTCATTCTCATGCATCGCCGCACTGCGCCGCACCGCGTCTGAATGGCAGAACGCCGCCTTTTTCTTCCCTGTTCCCCGCCTCTACCCCGGGGGCCAAGTGAGCGAGCGGCCGCCAAGCAAGTGCAGGTGCAGGTGGTCAACGGTCTGGCCGCCGTCGGCGCCCGTATTTACGACAACCCGGTAGCCCTTTGCCAGTCCCTTTTGGCGAGCGATCTCGGCCGCAACCCACGCCAAGTGACCGAGCAACGCGCGGTGATCCTTGCTCATCTCGTCGAGTGAGGCGATATGTTCGCGGGGAACGATTAGAACGTGCACCGGCGCCATCGGATTGATGTCGGCGAATGCGTAGACCAGCTCGTCCTGGTAGACCGGGGTAGATGGGATCGCGCCGGCGGCGATCTTGCAGAAGAGGCAACTCATCGCGCGTCCAGTGTACACGGACGCGGCGCGCGGACGAATATAGACTGCTAGGTCTTGGCCAAACGGGACACGAATTCCTCGAGCGGCTCGAAGCGGACCTTCAGCGTCCCATAGTTGCGCGGGAACGCGGCTTTGACGTCGGCGGCCAGCACGACATTCTCTCCCCCCGGATGTTGTCTCCGGAAAGCCGCGAGACTCCTGGCATCGAATCCGGTCGCCGACCATTTGCACTCGATTGCCGTAGGCTTGCCGCCGTGCGCAAGCAGAACGAAATCGATCTCATGTCCGCGTTTGTCGCGCCAGTAATGCACGTCGCGCGCCTGCGTCCGCGCCATGATCTCGTTCAGCACAAAGTGCTCCCACAGGTTCCCCAAGTCCTCCCTGCGCAACTCGCGCCATCCGCGATACGCGCAAACGAAGCCCGTATCGAACCCATAAACCTTCGGCGCAGAGACGATCTCGCTCTGTCTGCGCGCGCTAAATGGGCGAATGACGTGGGCGACGAAAGTGGCCTCAAGAACGCGCAGATAGTTGGTAATCGTGCTCCGATTTACCTCGCAGGGACCGGCAAAGCGAGTTGCCTCAAAGAGACCGCCGCTCTGCGCGAGCACCATCTCGGTCAGCTTTTGAAAGGGGTCCTTGCGCTCGAGCCGGAACATCTCTTGAATGTCTTTGGCCCAATAAGAGTCCATCCATTCCTGGAACTCCCGCTCTTCCATCTTTCGCTCCAGAAGGAACGGAGGCAATCCGCCGCGCAAGAGCCGGCGCTCCAGATTGGTTTGTTTGGCGTCGGCGAGATCCGGGAGGCACATGGGCGTCAGCCATACGTCGCGCTTGCGGCCGGTGAGCGTGTCGCGAAACCTGCGCGATGCGCCGAGGGTCGAGGAGCCGGTGGCAACGATATGAACGTCCCGATAGTGGTCGGCGGCGATCTTCAGTAGTTCCGAAGGATTGCTGAGGCGGTGGATCTCATCGAGAACGATCCGTTTGCCGTGCAAGCCATCCAGAAGGGCCTCCGGATCCTCCATCCGGCGCCGCGCGCTGGGCAGCTCGCAGTCAAAGTACTCGATCCGCGGCAGACTTTGACAGAGACTGGTTTTCCCCACGCGCCGCACTCCGTGGAGCCAGAGCACGGACCGCTGCTTCCAGGCCCGCTCCAGCAATTCCTGCCAATAATGCCTCTGAACCATATGCGGACAGAATCGCATATAGTGGCACTAAACGTCAATACGTTCGCATTTAGTTTAAGGCTTCCCGTGCCCTGGGGGCACGCACCAGGAAGCCACTCTCGCAATGCGGCAAAGCCGGAATTATTCAGTGCTTCCGGGCGCGCTCGCGCTGCAGCTCGCGGTAGAGTTCGCTCTTCGAACGGCCCAGCTCGCGGGCCAGACGCTTGAGCGCCTCCTTCTCGTCCACCCCGCTTTCGTCCCTCATGCTCGCAACGCGATCGGCGATCTTCTCTTTCGCGGCCACCGCGCCCGGCGAACTGCCGGGCGACGCCACAAGGCCTGGCGCTTCAATGAGCAGCGTGATTTCGCCGCGCATCCGATCGCGGCCCGCAAGCTCGCGGCGAACTTCGGCCACGGTTCCGCGCAGAAACTCCTCGTGAACCTTGGTGAGCTCTCGCGCCACCACGACCCGCAGCTCCGGACCCCACACGGTTTCGAGATCGGCCAGGGTATCGAGCAGGCGATGCGGCGCCTCGTAGATGATCAGCGTGCGCATGGTTCCGCGGGGTTCAGCCGCGAGCTGCTCGAGCCGCGTGCGGCGGGCGCCCGATTTCTCGGGCAGGAAGCCTAGAAATGCGAACTCGTCGGCCGACAGCCCCGATGCGATCAGCGCGCTGATGGCGGCATTGGCTCCAGGTATGGGAAAGACAGTGACGCCCGCGGCGATGGCCTCGCGAACTAGCCAACTGCCGGGATCGCTCACCGCCGGAGTTCCGGCATCGGAGACCAGAGCGATGCGCGCGCCGGCCTTCAGCGCCGGCAACAGCTCGCGGGCGCGTTCGCGCTCGTTGTGCTCGTGGCAGCTCACAGTGGGCTTGGCTATCTGGAAGTGGTTGAGCAGCTTCTGCGTCTGCCGCGTGTCCTCGCAAGCGATGCGGTCTACGCCGCGCAACACGTCGAGGGCACGCAGCGTGATGTCACCCAGGTTGCCGATGGGAGTGGCGACCAGGTAGAGGCCTGGAGCGAGGATCGAGTCGTTCGCGAGCATGGCTCGCTCTCAAGATACTAGGGAACAGGGAGAAGCGGATAGGGAACAGCGAGCAGCGCGAACGAAGACCACCGTCCGCCGGCGGTCGGTCGCCGATCCTATCTATTCGTCGGCTTGCTGACGTTCGATGCGCCGCTGCTCGGCCAGCAGCGCCATGGAGTTCATCAGGTTCTGCACGCTGACAATGCCGACTACGCGACCGCTTTCGGTCACGGGGATCAGCGCCAGGCCGCGGCCGGCAGTCAGGCGGCGAATGGTGGTGCCGAGCGTATCCTCGGGCCGCGCCACCTGGAAGGCGCGCGACATAACCGACTGCACATAGCCGTTGCCTTCGTTGCGCAGAGCGTCGACGATACGCTGGCGCGAGACGATGCCCACCAGTTGCGGGCCGCGCACCACGGGAAAGTCCTCCTGCAGCGAGTGCACGCATCGGTAGAGCGCATCGGCCAGCGTGTCGGAGGGCGAGAGGGTGGCGAAATCGGTGAGCATCACCTCACGCATGCGCACGGTGTCGACCACCGACTGGAAGAAGACTCCCTGATCCTCGATCTGCGCGCCGATCATGATGAAGAAACCTGCAAGGATCAGCCACGGCTCCTGCGCCAGCATGCCGCCCAGCATGGCAGCCAGGGCCAGGGCTTGCCCGAAGCCTGCGGCGGCGCGGCCCGCGGGAGCGAATCCGTGCTTGCGAGCGAAGGCGTTGCGGATGAGCCGGCCGCAGTCGAGCGGGTAGGCGGGGAACAGGTGCAGGAGTCCGAGAGACGCCTGCAACCAGACCAGACTGCGTAGCAGATTCCCCGATGCGATGAAGGGATGGTCGAGGAGCCGAACATCGCCGGAGGCGCCAAGAATAACCCCGGCCGCCGTGACCGCCACGCTCCAGTTCGCCAGCGGGCCGGCCGCCGCGAGCGCGAACTGACCGGCACCTTGGTTTGCGATCTCCTGGCTTTCGGGATTGGCGTATGCGAAGAGCCCGCCAATGGGCAGCAGCAGAATGGCGCGAAGTCTCAGTCCCAGCCACGCGGCTACCAGTAGCCGTGCCGTCTCACGCACCGCCACTGCGGCAACCAACAGCAGGAACAGCGCCAAGGCGCGCGGCCAACGGTTGGCGCCGCTGATGGCAAACAGCACAAACACAAGGAGAGGGAAGAAGATGTGGAGACGCATCTCCACGCCCATCCAGCGGCCCAGGGGGATTGACCAACCGCGCATACGACGATTGTAGAGGCTCCCGCCGGGGAGACAACAGGCGGCCGGCTTCTGTTGAGCGCGAGTGGGGCGCGTGTCGATTATCCTGGTTGGCGATGCGGATCATTGCAGGAACATACCGCTCGCGCATGCTCGACGCGCCGCCCGGGTGGAGCATACGGCCCAGCAGCGGCCGGCTGCGCGAGACTCTCTTCAACGTTCTCGCGCCGCGCACCGAGGGTGCGGCCTTTCTGGATTTGTATGCCGGCTCGGGCGCAGTAGGCCTGGAGGCACTCAGCCGCGGCGCAGCCCCCGTGGCCTTTGTCGAGCTGGATCGTGCGGCGCTGAAGATACTGCGCGGCAACATGGCGCGCTTGGGAATCGTGAGCGGGGTCCGCGTTCATGCAGGGAGCGTGTGCGGGTTTCTGCGCTCCGGAGCAACGGCCGGTCCAAAAGCACAGCGCTACGACATCGTCTTTCTCGATCCGCCCTACGACGCGGCGGAGGAATACGCCGCATCGCTCGCGTTTCTGGGTGGAGCCGGCAGCGCCATTCTCGCCCCAGGTGCGCTGGTTGTGGCCGAGCACAGGCGCAAGCTCGCCCTCGATGAGCGATACGGCGGCCTCGAGCGGACGCGTTTGCTCCAGCAGGGCGACGCCGCTTTGAGTTTCTATGCCGTCGCTCAAACCGCGGATGAATAGCCGTCAGCCCGCCCGCAGCCAAGCCCGAATCGCATGTGGATTCCCATGCAGCTGTAGCTGTGAGCGGGGTCACTTTCAATTGCATTGACAGCGGAGGAAAGTAGATGAAAAATGACGAGGCGTGGGAATTCGAGCCGCCTCGCGCGGCCTACGGAGGAAATGTGAAAAACGCAGTGAAGATGCAGGCATTGGGAGCTTTTGTCCTGTTGTGCGCAGGGTTGTGGATGGCGGGCTGCAAATCGGCGCCCGAACTGACGCAAGCCCAGGCTTTGGCCTTGATTCAGGCCAAGTACGACCAGACTCCGGCTACACCGTTCAATATCGCGGTAGACGACCGGGGTATGCAGTTGGGTGTTCGCGCGAATTACTGGCTGGGAACGAAGCGGTATCCAAACGGTTACTGGGCCGACTTTGCCCTCACCGCGGACGGCAAGAAAGTGGTCAAACTGCCCGGAGGAGGCGATGCGATCCAATGGCGTCCGTCCGGCCCCACCGATCCGCGCTATTCCATCGTTGTCGTGCCTCTGGTGAGCAGCCACCTGAAAGCACGCAGCCTGGGCGATGTCCAAAACCTCGCGGATAGCAAGACAGTCAAGTTCATCGAAGACGTCGACCTGAGCGGGCTACCGGATGCATTGCAGAATATTGCCCGCGAGCCCGGCAACAAGGTCAGCACGCCGCGGCTAGCCACCTTTACGTTGGCCAACGGCGCGTGGACGCTGCAGTCGATCGAATAAGGCCCAATGGGCTTACTGGGGCGGCGAGTTCCGCGGAACCATCGGAGTTTCGCCGCCCATAGCGCCGGCCACGTTCACGCTGGTCGCGGTAAAAACCCCATCCTTTACGGCGCCTTCGACGCGCAGAGTATCACCCACTTGAATATCCGCCAGAGTGACCGGCTCACGGTGCTTACGGAATTCTGTATTCTCGTCGGCGACGACGATGTGGGCGGCATTGTCGAGTAATCCGGTGAGCGTGATCTTCGCGCCATCGATGGCGGTCACCTTCCCCTGTAGCCAAGTCTTGCCGAAGTTGGCTTCCATCTCGCGCATCTGCTTCACGCGCTCGGGGTCTATCAGCACGATCGCGATCGCGTTCACGGACTTGGCTGCGGCGTCGGTCGAACCCATCACGCCGATTACGTCGCCCGCCTTGATGTCGGCCGCGTTGATCGGCTGCGGCGGATTACCCGGGAAACCGCCCCCGTTTCCGCCGCCTGGGCGCTGGCTGCTGCCGGCCATACCCACACTGCCGCCGCCCGGTGCGTGAACTCCGGCAACCTGCTTCAGAATCCGGGTGTCGGAGGTGAAGTGGACCACATACGCATCCCCTTGGTCGGTCTTGATCGTGTAATGATCCCCGGCAACCTCGGTGACAGTGCCCGTCAAGCCGCGGCCCGACATGCCCATGCCGCCTCCGAAGCTGCTGCGCTCACCATGCTGGCCGTAGGGGCCGCCGGGTTCCTGGCTGGAGTTCGGGCCGGGCGGCGGAGCAGAACCGGCATCTTGTGCGCCGGCTGCGGCTGCGAGAGCGAAGGCGATGAAGATCGCGGACACGAAGCGGGGTCTCATAAGAACTCCACGGCGGCGGAAATGCCAACCTACCAGATAGACGCAGGAGCGGCGGCACGAGACGATGGCATGCCGGAGGAACAAAGCACTGGCCGGCGCCTCAATTTCTCTGTTCGGCGAGCAATTGCAGGAATGCCGGGTTGTTCCGCAGACCAGCGAACTCGCTGTCAGCGGCCACCTTCTTGCGGGTCGTGAACCCCTCATCCAGCGCCATGCGCAGATAGCGAAGTGCGCAATCCGCGTTCCCACTGCGCGAGCAGGCGGCCGCCATGTAGTAGTTCATGGCGCCGCGCTCCTTGATGTTGGAAGGGTTTTCAACCGCTGGACTGGAACGGTCTGTAAAGACGTCCGGGTCGATGGCCAGGGCCTGCTGATAGGCTGCCCAGCCTTTCTCGTACTTGTGCTCCGTGAGCAGGTCAGTGCCCAGGTTCTTCAAGATGACCGCAGACTTCGGCCGGAGCTTGAGCGCCCTATGGTACATGCGATCCGCCTGTCCATATTGCTTCTGCGAAGCGTAGACCGTGCCAAGGTTGTTCAGAACGTCGGGGTTGTTCGGGTCAAGCTTGAGGGACTCCCTGTAACATCGCGTGGCGTCCCGGAGGTTGAATAACATTTGATAGGCGATGCCCATCTTGTTCCAGAGCGTCGCTGTCATGTCTGCCGACTTGGCGTACGTGGCAATCGCAGCCTGATAACGCTGGTGGGACACAAGCGAATCGCCTAGCTCTTCGGGCGTAGGCGCCGGGAAGGCAGGGGTCACGGCGACGGCGGGGGTTGCGGCCGCTTGGCTCGCGGCCGACGCCGTCACGGGGCTTTGGTCCCCCGATGATTGTGCCGGCAGAGCCAGGGACGCCCCAAGGAGGAGCGGAATCAGCGCCGCGACCAAGATCCAGCGCCTCGCTTCGAATGGAGTCATGGCCCCTCCTCTCGACGTGGCGAGGGGACGATTCAGCCAGTTCGTACGCTCAGATTAAAGCACCATCACGGTGCAAATTCCAGCCCGGCGGTTCTCCAAAGGTACACGTCGATTTGACGCGTACGAGGTCTGAATGTCTCTCGCGGGGCAAAAGCGGGCTGAAAAAAGCCTTGCGGCCCGTGCAACTTGCATCGTCCGGAGGAAGAAGACGAGTATTGGCCCGTCGGCGAACCGTCAAAGGCGGCAGCTGTCACCGAGAAAGGATTACACTCACCCCAGATAGGAGAGCCCGATGATCGCAACCGCGTCCCCGATCCTGTCCGCCGGTCTTGCCGCGGTTTTTCGCGGGGTGCGCCGGCAGACTCAGGCTCTTTGCGAGCCGCTGACCCCCGAGGACATGATGGTGCAGTCGTGCCCCGAGGCTTCGCCTGCCAAGTGGCACCTGGCGCACACCACGTGGTTCTTTGAGTCCTTTGTTCTCAAAGAGTTCCTGCCGGGATACCGCCGATTCCATCCGGACTTCCCCTGGCTCTTCAACAGCTACTACGAGAGCTTCTCGGCGTTTCCCGAGAAGCGTCTGCGGTCTTCGTTCTCGCGGCCGGGGCTAGACGAGATTCTGCGCTACCGTGAACACGTTGACGCAGCCATGGAGCGGCTCTTCGAGCGCGATCCGGAGCCGGCGGTTCTGCGCCGAGTCGAGCTGGGCGTTAACCACGAGGAGCAGCACCAGGAACTGCTGTTGACCGACATCCTGAATGCCTTCTTCACCAACCCCCTTCGGCCGTCGTACTTGGAGCAGGGAACGAGGGACCAAGCGAACGAGGGAACAAGCGAACCGGGAAGCACGAAGCCCATGCAATTTCAAGACTTTGACGGCGGAATACGCGAGGTTGGTTACGCGGGCTCAGGATTCTGTTTCGACAATGAGCTGCCGCGCCATCGTGTCTGGCTGGAGCCGTTTTCGCTCGCCGACCGGCTCGTCACCTGCGGCGAATACGCGGAGTTCATGGCCGACGGCGGCTACCGGCGGGTCGAGCTGTGGCTTTCGGCGGGATGGGCCAGCGTCAAGGCCAACGGCTGGCGCGCGCCGCTCTACTGGGCGGAGCAGGACGGAGTGTGGAGCGTCTTTACGCTGCGAGGCGCGCTGCCGCTTGAGAAACTTAAGGCGACGCCCGTGAGCCAGCTAAGCTTTTACGAGGCAGATGCTTACGCGCGTTGGGCCGGCCGCCGGCTGCCTACCGAGTTCGAATGGGAAGCAGCGGCAGAAGGCCAGACAATCGAAGGCAATCTGCTTGAATCTGGACACCTTACTCCAATGCCGAACGCGAAGCCCCTCCAAAACCAGAACGGCACGAGATTCTTTGGGGACTGCTGGGTTTGGACGAGCAGCGCCTACCTCGGCTATCCCGGCTTCCGGCCGCTTCCGGGCGCCCTGGGCGAGTACAACGGCAAGTTTATGAGCGGGCAGATGGTTCTGCGCGGCGGCTCGTGCGTCACGCCGGCGCGGCACATCCGCCCGAGCTACCGCAACTTCTTCGCGCCGGAGACGCGCTGGCAGTTTTCGGGCATCCGGCTGGCGCGCTAGACGCGCAGGCCGCATCCAACTGAGAGCACATGAGCGCAGCAACTTCCCCTGCCCCGGTCCTCGAATTCGACGAGCGCGTCTCCACGGCGGTCCGTGAAGGACTCACCTCGCGGCCCAGGCGTCTGCCTCCCTGGCTGTTCTACGATCACGCAGGCTCGCGGCTCTTTGAGGCCATCACCGAGCTTCCGGAGTATTACCTCACGCGTATCGAGCGAAGCATCTTGGCCGCGAACGCCACCGAGATGATCGCTCAAGCGGCGAACGGCTCGAGGCTGCGCATCGCGGAGTTGGGCGCGGGCTCGGCCGACAAGACGCGGCTGCTGCTGAAGGCTGCCACGGAACGGCAAGGCTCCGTGCTGTATGAGCCGGTGGACGTTTCGCCGAGCGCGCTCAACGAGGCAAAACAGCGGATCGAGAGCGAAATCGCCGGCGTGACGGTTGCGCGGCGCGTGATGGACTACACGTACGGCGACGGGCAGCGGTTTCATCTTGGCCCGGTCAACCGCGGCGAGCGCACGCTGCTGCTCTACATCGGCTCGAGCATCGGGAACTTTGACCCAAGCGAAGCTGCGCGGCTGCTGCGGCGCGTGCGCGCGGGGCTCGAACCCGGCGACGGGCTCCTGCTGGGCGTGGACCTCGTGAAGGACGAATCAACCCTGTTGGCCGCGTACGACGATGCCGCGGGCGTGACCGCGGCGTTCAATCGCAACGTGCTAGTGCGCCTCAATCGAGAGCTCGGTGCGGACTTCGATCCGGAGGCGTTTGCGCATCGCGCCGTGTGGAATGCCGCCGCGTCGCGCATCGAAATGCATCTCGTGAGCAGCGTCCCGCAGCGGGTTTGTGTCGCCGCCCTCGATCTCGCGGTCGATTTCGCTGCCGGCGAGAACCTCCACACCGAGAACAGCTACAAATACCGGCCGGGCCAGGCCGAAGCGTTGATCAAGGAAGCCGGGTTCTCGCTCGTGTCAACGTGGACGGATGCACGGAAGTGGTTTGTGGTGTGCCTGGTCCGCGCCATCTGACCGCAATCACCAATCGCTCCCCCGCACTCCTACTTCGGCGCCGCAATCCGCACCAGCAAGATGTCGTGGCGGGGAATCTCGAGCGGCATATTGTCGGTGAGCACGATCTCCTTGCCGGTCCACAGGTCCGTGCCCTTTAACGGGCCGTGCAGGCCGAGCTTGGCCAGGCTCAAGTGGAACGGATGCGTGGAGTAGCGGTCCGAGCCTGCGCTGAGGACGGCGATCGCCATGCCTCCGCCGGAGAGCGGCCGGGTCCAGACGTCCACTTCGCCATCGGAGTACGCGTGTGTGGCTTCGCGGCCGAGCGGGTCCTGATCGATGGCGATCACGTCGCGGTTCGTCAGGATGGCGCGGATCTCAGGCTTCATGTTGGGCAGGTCGTTTCCGGCGAGCAAGGGCGCGGCCAGCATGGCCCACATGGAGAAGTGCGTACGGTTCTCAGCCAAGGTGAGATTGCCGTTGCCCACCTCCAGCATGTCGGGATCGTTCCAGTGGCCGGGGCCGGCATACATCGCCAGTCCGGCCTGCTCGTTCAGAAGCGAGTAGACACTGTTCCAGTTGGGTTGGATGTCGTCCGTGGTGCGCCAAAGGTTCGCGCCAACCGAAGGGCTCCACTCCCACACCGCATCCCAACCGTACTGGCAGAGCGAGTACACGATGGGCCGGCCGGTCGCCTTGAGCGCTTTGTCCATCTTGTCGTAGGCCGCCACCATCAGCCGCATCTGCGCGGCTTTGTCGCCGGGGGCCTGCTTCATCATCACTTCGGGGATGAAGCTGCATAGGTCGTACTTCAGGTAGTCAATGCCCCAGGATGCGTAGAGCTGCGCATCCTGCGCTTCGTGGTCGAGCGAACCCTCAAAGCCGGCGCAGGTCTTCGGCCCCGGCGAGGAGTAGATGCCGAGCTTCAGGCCCTTCGAGTGCACGTAGTCAGCCAGCGCCTTCATGTCGGGGAACTTCGAGTTGGTGTGCAGCACGCCGCTCGCGTCGCGCTCGCCCTCCCACGTGTCGTCGATGTTCACATAGACGTAGCCGGCATCCTTCATGCCGGCAGCTACAAGCTGGTCGGCGGCGTTGCGGATGTCCTGGTCGGTGACGCGTTGCGCAAAGAAGTTCCAACTGTTCCAGCCCATCGGCGGCGTTTGCGCCACGGTCGCCGTCCTCTCGCCGCTGAGGCCAGCGGGCGAAGTCTGAGCCGCCTGAGACGGTTTCTGGCCCGAGCCGTGCAGAGGCTGCGGGGCGGGTGTACTTTGCTGGGCGACGGCGCAAGAAAAGACGGTGAGAAAGACGACGGGCAGAGCAGCAGCAAAACGCATGACGAAATTCCTCCTGAAGACATTCTCTCGGGCATCCTACTCTGCCCATCCGAGTCTGGGCAACGAGGTGCTCTTCCGCGCCTGCAATCGGGTACGATATGTCTACCGATCCCTCACCGGCAGGGAATCATGGCAGCAGAACTTCACGAATCCGGCCAGCAGCAACCGGGGATGCTTGCCCGCGTGGGCCGGTGGCTCGACTCAGCTCACGACCTGATCTTCTCCGACCGAAACAAAGCGGGGTTCAGGGCGCTTGCCATCCGCCTGAGCATTGCCGGCTTCATCGTCCACCTGCTGCTGATCTTCCTATCGCGGACGCTGGCCAATCCGCCGCTCCTCGTCGCGGCGGCCGGACGCAACTACCTGGCGGCGATCTCCACGCCCTTCAACTTCATCCTTTTCTACGAAGTGCTGACACTCATCGCCGCACTGCCGGCCTCGACTACGCGCTCCATCGCCAGCCAGTTCGAAATCGTCTCGCTGATCTTCATTCGCGACGTATTCCGCGACATAGCTCGGGCCAGCGACCTGGTCACCGATCACAAGCTTGGCTGGGATACCCTGCCGCTATTTCTGGACATGTGGGCCGGCTTCTTCATGTATCTGCTTGTAGCCGTTTTCCGGCACGTCGGTGAACGCCGCACCCGGGCATCGGTGACAGCTCTGCCGTCGCGAGAAACACTGCGCTTCATCGGCCAGAAGAGGATGATCGCGGCGGGTCTGGCGGTTCTGTTGTTGGCCATGGCGGCGTGGAACCTGAGCATCTTCGCCTACGGCGTGGGCCATTCGCTGCTCACGGGGCAGGCACTGCTGGAGGGCACGACGGCGTTCTATAACGACGTGTTCACCGTGATGATCTTCACCGACGTGCTGGTGCTGATCCTTTCGCTGGTGGTCTCGGGGCAATACGAAATGGTGTTTCGCAACGCCGCATTCGTGGTGTCGATCATCCTCATCCGCCTTTCGCTCACCGCGGGGTATCCCTACGGCGCACCGCTCGCGGTCCTGGCCATGGTGTTCGGCATTCTCACGCTGCTGGTGTACAACTACCACGTGCGCGTAAGCGAATCCCTTGGCAGGTGAGGCGGTCGCGCGGCAGAGAGGTTCCTTGCGTCGCGTGCTTCTCCCTAGACGATTTCTTCCGGCCGCTCCCCCCGATTGCGCGTAAGCAGGAAGTAGACCAGCGGCGTGATCACGAGGCTGAGCACCATCGAGATGGTTAGACCGCCGATCACGGCGATCGCCAGCGGCTGCAGCATCTGCGAGCCGGCGCCGAGGGCGAAGGCCAGCGGCAACATGCCGCACACCGCCGCCAGAGCGGTCATCACGATAGGCCGCAGCCGGCGCTGCGCCGCGCGCAACATGGCCTCGCGGGCCGAAGCGCCGCGGGCGCGGAACCGTTCGTCGGCATCGAGCAGCAGAATGCCGTTCTTGGCCACGATACCGATCACCATGATGAGTCCCATGAACGAGGCTACGTTGAACGCGGTGTTCGTGACGAGCAGAGCCAGGATCACGCCGGAGACGGACAGCACCGACGAGCTCAGGATCGCAATCGGCGCCGGGAAGTTGCGGAACTCGGCCAGCAGCACACCAAAAACCAGCGCCAAAGCCAGCACCAGCACCTGCAGCAATTCGCGGAACGATTGTTGCTGCTGCTCGTAGGTGCCGCCGTAGACCACGCGCACTGACGAGGGCAGGTGCAAGCCGTCCACGGTCTGCTGAATCTTCTCAATGGCGCCACCCAGGTCCGAGCCTTCCAGGCCGCCTGTGACGGTGATGAGCCGTTGCAGGTTCTCGCGCAAAATCTCGTTCTGCGGCGGCAACTGTTCGACAGTCGCCAGCGAACCCAGGCTGGCAGTGTGGCCCGAAGAACTGTTGAACACCGTGTTCTCGATTGCCTGCGGCGAGCTGCGGGTCTCCGGCGAAAGGCGGATGCGGATGGTGTAGGGCCTGCCGTTGGCGATCAGCGGAGTGTTGGCTGGAATGCCATCGAGGATCGCCGTGGCGTCCTCCGAGACCTCCGCCGGCGTGAAGCCGAACCGGGCCGCCACCTGCGGATCGACAGCAAAGTTCGTAGCCGGGCCGCTGATCGTGTTTTCGACGCCGTTCTCGACGTCGACTACGCCGTCGATCTTGCCGATGGCGTCGCCCACGCGCGGGCCAAGCTGGGTCAGAAGATCCGCATTGTCAGAGAAGAGCTTGATCTGGATCGGCTCGGGCGAATTCGAGAGGTCGTTGATGTTGTCCTGCAGAACCTGAATCAGCTCGATGTCCAGCTCCGGCTCGGTTGTCTTCACGCGCTCGCGAACGTCCGCCATTACCTCGTCCACCGAGCGGCTGCGCCTGGCTTTCAGCTTCACCGTGAAGTCGCCGGTATTGGCTTCGGTCACCGCGGCCAGGCCCATTTGCAGGCCCGTGCGGCGCGAAGTGGTTTCGACCTCGGGAATGGACTCGAGAATTCTCTCCACGTGATCGAGAACGCGATTCGTCTCGGTAAGCGAGCTGCCCGCAGGCATGATGTAGTCGAGGATGAACCCGCCTTCGTCCATCGTCGGCAGCAGATTCGTGCCCAGCCTCTCAAAGCCAACCCAGGTGGCCAGCACGAGCAGCACACAGATTCCGCCCACCCACAACGGCTTGGCCAGCGCCCAGTCCAGCGCCTTGTGGTGGAGTGCAAGCGCTCGAATCAGGAGCCTCCCGCCGTGATGATCGTGCTCGGCGTCCGGCTGCGGCTCTGTTTCCTGGTCGTCCGCAGCTTCGCGATCGCGCAGCAGAACGTAGCTCAGGCCCGGCGTCCAGGAGAGCGCCAAGGCGAGCGACGTGAGCAGGGCCGCGGACATCGTAATGGCCAGCGCGCGGAAGAAGCTGCCCGTCACACCGCTCGTTGAGACCAGCGGCAGAAACACGACCACCGGAGTGATGGTCGAAAAGACCAGCGGTGTCGTAATCTCCTTGAGCGCCTTGCGCACCGCCTCTGCGCGGTGTTCGCCGGCATCGCGGTGGAGCACGATGTTCTCCACCACCACGATCGCGTCGTCGATTACCAGTCCGATGGCCGCGGCCAGTCCGCCCAGCGTCATCAGGTTGAAACTCTCGCCGATCAGCCACAGCGCGACGATGGTCACGGCCACCGTCACAGGGATCACGAGACCGGCGATCAGCGAAGAGGTCCAGTCGCGCAGGAAGAAGAAGAGAATCACGCAGGCCAGCACGAGGCCGATGAAGATCGCGTCGCGCACGCTGGCGATGGCGTCGCGCACCAGTTGCGACTGGTCGTAAAACGCCTGCAGCTTCACGTCCGGCGGCAGCTTCTGCTGAAGCGCGGCCACGTCCTTCGCCACCGCGTCGGCCACCGCAACGGTGTTCGACGAGGGCTGGCGCGCGATGTTCAGGAGCACAGCGGGCTTGCCGTTCGCCGTCACCGTTGTGTAGACGGGCATGGTCGCCTGCTCCACCGTGGCCACGTCGGACAACCGCACCGGCGCGCCGGCGGGCGTGGTCTTCACCACGAGCTGGCGCAGACCTGCAATGTCGTGGACCTGCGCGCCCACCAGCCCGAGGACCAACTGGTGATTCGCTTCGTACAGTCCCGGCGAGTCAACGATGTTCGAGGCCTGGACGGCGTTCACCAGGTCCGTGATGGTCACGCCGGTCGCTTGCATCAGGGCAAGGTTGGGCACCACGTGGAACTCCGGCACCTGCCCACCCTGCACGGTCACAGTGCTCACGCCCGCCACACGGTTGAGCGGCGGCTTCAGATCGTATGCGGCCAGCTCCCACAGTTGGGTCTGCGACTCAGTGTTCGACGTGAGGCTGTAGCCGAGGATCGGAAAAGTGGCGAAAGTAAGCCGGTTGGTGGTGATGCGGGCCGTCTGCGGCAGCGTCTGCTCCACCTTGGCCAGCGCCGCATCCACCAGTTGCAGCGATCGCACCATGTCCACGTCCCAGTTGAAGAACAGGCTCACTTCTGCCGAGCCGCGGCTGGTGGTGGAGCGAACCGTCTCGAGGCCGGGCACTGTGTTTACCGCGTCCTCGATAGGCCGGGTGATGGTCACTTCCATCTGCTCCACCGGCATCACCCCGTTGTCCACGCCGATTACCACGCGGGGAAAGTCGGTTTCGGGAAAGACGGAGATGGGCACCTTGAAGGCCAGGTAGATTCCGGCCAGCGTCAGCAGGCCGGCGAAGAAGAAGATGGTGCGCGTGGAACGGGCCAGCCAGAAGGATTTGTGTCCGCCGCCCGTGCTCCCTTTGGGCTCTTCGCCGGGCATCAGTTGTTTCCTCCGCTGTCCGCCGCCGGGCCCACTTTCACCTTTGTGTTTTCGTCGAGGGCGTAGGCGCCCGCGGTGATCACCAGGTCGCTCGGCGCCAGCCCGCTCACCACCTGCACATCCGTCCCGTCGTCGATGCCCAGCGCGACCGGCTTGCGATGCGCCGTGCCGTCACTGCCCACCACCATCACAGACTTCGTGCCATCGTTCGCGGTCACGATCGCGGAGCCGGGCACCTTCCAGGCATTCGCCACGGTCTTGCCGGTGATCGACACCTTCACAGGCGAGCCGACCTTCAGCGTCCCCGCCTTGTTGTCGATCTTCAACCAGACTTCGACGGTGGTGCTGCCGGCATCGAGCGCCGGGCTGATCATGAAGACCTTCGCCGCCACTGGATCGGCCAGTCCGGGAACATGGACTTGAGCGCCGTCGCCGATCTTCAACTGCTGCGCCAGGCTGTGCGCGACGTGGGTCTTGGCCAGCAGCACCGAGGTGTCCATCACCGTGATCAGCGGTGTTCCAGCCGCGGCCGTCTCGCCGGCGAACAGCGGCCGGTCCGTGATCACTCCGTCGATGGGGCTGTGAATCTCTGAATAGTTGACTTGCGCCTCGGCGCCGTTGTATTTGCCCTGGGCCGAGGTCAGTTGCCCCCGCGCCGCCTTGAGCGAAGCCTCGTGGCTCACGCTGCGCACCGACTCCAGGTGCCTGGCGGCCGCGTCATAAGCGGCCTGCGCCTGTACCAGCGCGGCCTCGGCGGTGTCCAGGTCGCGGCCGGGAATCGCCCCCTCGGCGAACAACTCCTTGCGGCTCTTCACGATGCTCTTGTTCAGGTCGAGATTGGCCTTGGCCTGCGCGAAGTCCGATTCAGCTTTCAGCGTATCTTCCGGAACCTGCGCCTTGGTTGCTGTGGCATAGGCTGCCTCGGCCGCTTCGAGCGAACCCTTGTTGTCTTGCGCCGCGGCAGCCAGGTCGGCATTCTCGAGCGTAACGAGCAGCTCGCCCGCCTTCACCTTCTGACCACGCTCGACGTAGAACTTCTTCACCGGCGCGCTCATCTTGGGCGCAATCGCGGCCTGCGCGATGGGCGCCAGAATCGCGTCTGCCGTGATTTGCTCGGCGATCGCCCCCTGCTCTGGATGCTCGGCCTGCACGGTCACCTCCGTTTGCGGCGCCTCGTCCTTCTTGCAGCCGGGCAGGAAGGCGATCAGCAGCGTCAAAGCGGCCCATAGCATCGTGCGTGCCCGTCGGATTAAGTTCGCGATCATCGCTTCGCTCATCGTGCGGTCCTATTCCCTGTTCCCTACTCCCAATTCCCTGCTCTTCTCACATTGTCCCCGTGATCGTCAGCAATGCGGCCCGCGCCGACTCGTATCGCACGCGCCCGTCAGCGCGCGCATTCTCTGCGGTCACGCGGGTATTCTCCGCGTCCACCACCTCGAGCACCGTGGCCTCGCCGGCGGTGTAGCGCATCCTGGTCAGGCGCAGGCTCTCGGCCGCCATCGCTGCGCTCTGATCGAGTGACGCCAGTTGATCCCGCGCCGCCTGGGCCTCGCTGTATGCCTCCTCGAGCTGCGCGATCAAGCGGCGCTGCGTGGCGCTCAACGCCACCTGAGCCGCATCGCGGCGAATCTCGCTCTGTTTCACCTTGTGCTCGCTCGCCAGCCAGTCCCACACAGGTACATTTACGGTGACGCTGGCCGAGTAGCCCAGGTTGCGCTCGCCGTCAGGGCCGTTTGCAGCAAATTGCGGCGCATCAATGCCGTAGGTCACGTTCAGGCCCACGTTCGGCAGCAGCGCGCCCCAGGCCGCCTGCACGTCGGCATTGCTCGCGGCAAGCGCGGCGAGCGCGCTCTTCAGCTCCGGATTGTTCTTCGCCGCGGCTTGCGCCACATCCTCCTTCGACGCGAGCGCCGGCGCTGCCTCCGGCGCGCTCAGCGTGTACGGGGTCCGCGGATCGGCAAACAACAGCACGCCGAGTTCCAAGCGCACCTTCTCGGCAGCCACCCGGGCGTCTTCGAAGTCCCGGTCGCGCTGCTGCTCCTGGAGCTGCGCCTTGACCACGTCGGCGTGCGCGGCCTCGCGCGCCCCTTCCCGCTCGCTGGTCAGCTTGGAGAAGTCGGCTGCTTCCTGCCGCGCCTGCTCCGCTACAACCACCTTGTGCTCCGCCGCCAACGAACTGAAAAACAAAGTAGTTACAGCCGCAACAAGCCCGCGCCGCGCGATCTCCTGCTCCGCGCTCGCCATGGCCGCCGCCGCGTCGGCATGGCGCAAAGCCGCCACCGGCCCCAGCCCCAGTGTCTCGTTGACCACTGCCTGGCTGAAGTATTCCCGCACGCCGTTGTTGGCAATGAACTTAGGCAGATCGGGCGAGTCGGACTTCTGCCCCACCTGGCCGTGCACGCCGTTGGGCTCTGTGTAAAGCCCCTGGTTGTAATAGGCCAAGTTCGGCAGCAATCCGGCAAGCGCGATCGACTTGTCGAGTCCCGCGGTCCGCTTGGCGGCAACCGCCGTGGCATACGCCGGCTCGCTCGCCTGCGCCAGCCGGATCGCATCGTCGAGCGTGATCGCCGCCGGCCTGGAGGCGCCCGAGACATCTTCGGGGCCTGCGCCGGTTTGTGCCTGTCCGCGGAGGCCAACAGCGCCAACCGAGAACCAGAGGAATGCGACGATCCAGGTCAAGATGCTTGGGCGCCGCTGCCGCCCCTTGCGGCCGAATCTAATCCGCAGGTACACACACAGAAGGATACAAGCCGCAGAGGGATTCAGGACAAATCGGCGCGGGGAGGTCCCGCCAAAAGTACCACGAAAGGCAGCCGGAGACCGGAAACCCGATCTCTGCTGCAATAGCGACAACAGCTACATTGCTGACAAGCCATGAGCGCCTCACAAGCCATCGCCGTGAGTATGCGCCTGCCCGCGGAAAGCGGGCGGCGATTGAAGCGAATGGCCAACCGCCACGGTTGGACCACCAGCGACGCCAGCGCGCGCCTGGTGGAGGAGGGCCTGCGCCGCGCGGAGTTCGCCTTTATTGATTTCCGCGATTCCACGGCCGGGCGCCAGGCCTTCGTGCAGGGCAGCACATTGGCCGTGTGGGAGGTGGTCCTGCTGCTCCGCGCATACACGAATGACAGTGCTGCAGCGGCGCGGCATCTCAATTGGCCCGAGGCGAAGGTGCATGCGGTGGCCCACTACTCTGAGGCGTTTCCGGAGGAGATTGCCGCTGCCCTGGCGGACAACGATGCCGTGGACTTCAAAACGCTGAAGCGCATGTTGCCCCAGGCTGCGGAGTTTGCCCCGCGGAACCCGCGCAATGCTTAGACTGCTGCTCGACGAGCACATCTCGCCCGCTGTGGCCGCTGGGCTGCGCCGCCGCGCGCCATCGCTTGCCGTCTGCGGGCTGGTCGATTGGGAGGGGGGCGCCTTCCTGGGCCAGGACGACGCGGCCTGCCTGAGCTATACAGCCTGTACGGCCGGGCAGATAGCTGACATTTCAGACCGGGCACATCCCTGACACTTTTTCCTTCTCAGGAAAGTTCTGGTTTTTGTCTTGGGGTCGAGGGCAAGCTTGCCCTCGACCCCAAAA
>JBEKUS010000070.1:0-21059 GCA_049514795.1 Occallatibacter sp. | reverse complement strand
GACCGCGATCAACCAGTACAACGCGGTGCTGGAGGGATTCAGCGGCAACGCAAAGGCCCCGGCGGCGCAACTGCACAAGGCTTATTCCCTGCTGGCGACGGACAAGAAGGATGCGGGCATCCGGGAACTGAGGCTCTTGATCCAGCGGCATCCGCAGACGCCGGAGGCGCGTGCAGCCCGCAGCAAGCTGAACGCGATGGGCGTGAAGATCACCACGGCGGCGCACTGAGAGAAACAGTTTCTAGTTTCTAGCTTCTAGCTTCTAGCTTTTTAGCCGTCGCTCTGAACGGAGATCCTCCGGTCCAACGGGTGAACCGAAAAGTCCCTGAAACAAAAGCCCCGTGGCGAGCGGGGCTTTTGTTTGTCCGGAAACCCGGACGGGATCAGCTTTGGGCGGGGGCGGGGCCCGCGGGAGCCGGATCGGCCGGAGCCGGCTCCGCCGCGGCGGTTTGGGCTGCCGCGGCGGCTGCGGCCCTGGCCGCCTCGATCTTGGCCACGCTCTTGTAGTGGCGGACATCGTCGCCCTGCACCCAAAAGATGACGTCCTCGGCGATGTTGGTGGCGTGATCGCCGATGCGTTCGAGGCTGCGGCAGATCATGAGCGCGTTTAGGGCCTGGGGAGCGTTGTTGCTCTGCTCCTCCATGACCTTGGTGAGTGCATGGAAGGCCGCACGGTTCATCTGGTCGACGGCGTCATCCGAGGTAAGCACGGTGCGGGCCAGCTCGGCATCGGCTTCGATGAACGCCTGCAGGCTCTTGCGAACCATATCGGCGGCCATCGAGGCCAGGCGCGGGATGTCGACGGGCAGATCGACGGCGGCCATCTGCTGTATCAGGCGCACGCGGTCGCTGATGCTCTTGGCGGCGTCGCCCACGCGCTCCAGATCGGCATTGATCTTGATGACGGCGAGGATGAAGCGCAGATCGACGGCCATGGGCTGCTCCATGGCCAGCAGGTCGAGGGCGGCCTGGTCGATGTCGCGCTCCATGCGGTTGATGGCGATTTCGCTGCGGCTGACCAGGTCGCAGATGGAAAGGTCGCGGACCCGGTAGGCTTCGATGGCGCGCTGAATGGACTGCTCGGCCAGGCCGGCCATCACCAGCAGGTTCTCCTTCAGGTCTTCGAGGCTTTGTTGAAAGCGAATCCGTGTCATCCGAACCTGCCCGTGATGTAATCCTCTGTCCGCTTGTCGGAAGGATTGGTGAAGATCTTGTGCGTCGAGTCGAACTCGACCATGCGGCCGTTGAGGAAGAAGCCGGTCTTCTCCGCGACGCGGGCCGCCTGTTGCATATTATGCGTCACGATCACGATGGTGTACTGCGACTTTAGTTGAAAAATGAGGTCCTCGATTTTGGAGGTGGAGACGGGATCGAGGGCCGAGGCAGGCTCGTCCATGAGCAGAACTTCGGGGTCGACGGCGAGGGCGCGGGCGATGCAGAGCCGCTGCTGCTGGCCGCCGGAGAGGCTGGCGCCGGATTTCTTCTTCAGTTCGTCCTTGACTTCGTCCCAGAGCGCCGAGTTCTTGAGCGACTTTTCGACGATCTCGTCGAGGGCGCGGTGGTTGGTGTAGCCGTTGAGCTTGAGGCCGGCGGCGACGTTGTCGTAGATGGACATGGTGGGGAAGGGATTGGGGCGCTGGAAGACCATGCCCACGCGGCGGCGAATCTCGACCGGCGAGGCGTCCTGATAGATGTCGAGGTCACCCATGCGGACGGTGCCCGTCACGCGCGCGATGGGGTTGGTTTCGTGCATGCGGTTTAGGCAGCGCACAAAGGTGCTCTTGCCGCAACCGGAAGGGCCAATCAACGCCGTAACGTGATTGGCGGGGATGTTCAGAGTAATGTCCTGCAGCGTGTGATTGGAGCCGTACCACGCGTTCAGGTTGGCTACCTCGATGCTGACGCCCACTTAGCTTGCCCCTTTCAAGACGCCGCGGCTGGTGACGTAACGCACCAGGGAGACCGCGAGCACGATGAGAACAATGAGAACCAGCGCTCCCGCCCAGGCCAGCCGGTGCCATTCGTCGTAGGGGGAGATGGCGTAGACGTAGATTTGCAGGGGAAGCGCGGCGATGGGTTCGTTCAGGCTGGTGCTCCAGAACTGATTGCCCAACGCGGTAAAGAGCAGCGGCGCGGTTTCTCCGGCGACGCGCGCAAAGGCCAGCATGCAGCCGGTGATGATGCCGGGCGAGGCGGTCTTGACGGTGATGGAGAGGACCGAGCGCCAGTTGGGAACGCCGAGGCCGAGCGCGGCTTCGCGCACCACGTTAGGAACCATGAGGAGCATCTCCTCGGTGGTGCGGCAGATGGTGGGGATCATCATGATGCCCAAAGCGACGCCGCCGGCCAGAGCCGAAAAGTGCTTCTGCGGCATGACGATGAGCGAGTAAGCGGCGATGCCCATCACGATGGAGGGAACGCCGTTCAGCACGTCGGCAGTGAAGCGGATGGCGTTGGCCAGCTTGGTGCCGCGGCCGAACTCCGCCAGGAAGACTCCGCCGCCGATGCCGACCGGAACGCCCAGCACGCTGGCGATGGCCAGCAGCGTGGCCGAGCCCACGATGGCGTTGGCCATACCACCACCCTCTTCGCCAACGGGTGCAGGAATGTGCGTGAAGAACGCCAGGTTCAGGGAGCTGGCGCCCATGATCAGGAGGTAGATAAAGATGGCGACGAGCGGCGCGACGACGAGGATCGTCGACAGCACCGCCAGACCGGTGGCCGTCAAGTCGGTCAGGCTGCGAAGGCGGTTGCGGATTGGGAATTGGTTCTGCATGGCGTCGGTGTTCAGTTGTCAGTTGTCAGTCATCAGTTGTCAGCCTGTAGCGTTAGCCCGAAGCTTGCAGCGATCAACTCTCGGCCTCGTGCTTGGTTGTTGTTGCCCTTTCTTGTTGCTACTTCCTGTTGCCTAGCCTCAGTTCCCTGCTCTCTGTTCTCTGCTCTCTGCTCTCTGTTCTCTAGTGCGCGTGCGCCGGGGCGCCGCGCGTGACCGCCCAGACCAGCAGGCGCGCCAAAGCGTTAACCACAATGGTGACGATGAAAAGCGCGAGGCCGATCTCGATCAGGGCGCTGCGGTGCAGATCGCTGAAGGCCTCGGCGAATTCGTTGGCGATGACCGCGGCCATGGAGCTCCCATTGGACAGCAGCGATTTGTGAATCTCCGGGCTGTTGCCGATGACCATGGTGACGGCCATGGTTTCGCCGAGCGCGCGGCCCAGGCCGAGGATGATGGCGCCGACGATGCCGATGCGCGCGTTGCGCAGCACGCCCATGCGGATCATCTCCCAGCGCGTGGCGCCCAGCGCCAGCACGGCCTCGCGCTGCGAGTGGGGCACGGCCGTCATGACCTCGCGGGTGAGCGAAGAGATGATGGGCAGGATCATGATGGCGAGAATGACCGAGGAGGCGAGGAAACCCAGGCCGGTGGGGTTGTTTGCATCGAAGAGGCCTGTCCAGCCGAGAGTCTTGATCAGCACGGGATTGACGTGCAGTCGGAGCAGAGGCACCAGGACGAAGATTGCCCACAGGCCGTAAATGATGCTGGGAATGGCGGCGAGCAGCTCGGTGAGGAAGGCCAGCGGACCGCGGAGGAAACCGGGACACATCTCGGTGAGGAAGACGGCCACGCCGACCGCCAGCGGGACCGCGAAGAGCAGGGCGAGCAGCGAAGAGACCAGCGTGCCATAGACGAATGGCAGGGCGCTGAAGCTGCCGTTGACCGGATCCCAGTAAGAGGTCAGGCCGGTGAAGGGATCGATGTTGCCCTTATAGAAGAACTGCAGGCCGAAGCTGTGCCAGGCCATGTCGGAGCGGCGGACGAGCTCGGTGGCGATGAGCACCACGATGCCGAAGATGCTGAGCGCGCACAGAGCCATGAGCACATGAAAGGCGCGATCGGCGACTGCGGAGTTCCCGCGCGAAAGCAGGAAGCGGCGGACGGCCGAGAGCTCCTGGATCGCCGCGACTGCCGGTGCCTGCTGGGCCCCGCCGGCCTCGGGCTGAGTCTCAATCTGGGGATGGGAGATGCGGATTTCCGGCACGGTGATGTCCACAGAAATCAGGCTACCCGGTAATTGTGAACGCGAGGTTACAGGGAAGCAAAATCAAGTCGATACGCGTGGAAAATGTTGTTCCCGGCGACTGGTCGAGGGAAGCCGCCGGCGGGCCGGCGGACCTTTGAAAGGATGACCTCGAAGCGGCGCAGAAGGCGAACACACGGCGAAACGGTCGCCACTGTCCGCGCCGTTCGGCTAAGCTGAGAGGCTGGATTTGGAAAGACGTGAGCAATGCGACGTGTTTCGATTCTGGTTGTACTCGCGTTTGCGATTCCGGCTGCCCGCGCACAGGACGCGCGCCAGGCCGATCCTCCTCACCGCGAATGGCACGGTTCCTGGGTCACGCACCCAACGGCGCCGCTGCGGGAACCGGTGGTGCTCCGCTTCCGGCGGGAACTGGCGCTGGACGCGGTCCCGGCGAGTTATCCGGTGCGGGTGAGCGCGGACAATCGCTTCATCCTATTCGTGAACGGGCAGCGGGTGGGCGATGGACCGGCCCGCGGCGATCTTGAGCACTGGCGGTATGAGAAGTTCGACCTGGCGCCACTGCTGCGCACGGGCAGGAACCTGATCACGGCCACCGTGTGGAACTGGGGTGTTCTTGCGCCGCTTGCGCAGTTCAGCGACCGGACTGCGTTCCTGCTGGAGAGCGAGGCGCGCGGCGCAGACTCGATCAGCACACCCGATGGCTGGCAGGTGGAGCTCGAGCCGGGGCATCGGGCGCTCGATCGCAGTTCCGTGAGCCTATCGGCCTATATGGCTGCGGGACCCGGCGAGGAGATCGATGCGGCAGGCTACGACTGGGAATGGAGTTCACCGGCGGCGGCAAGCTCCCGCTGGGTCGCCGTGGCGACACCCATGCGCGACAGCATTTATCCGGGTGTGAACCGGGCGCACTCCGCGGACGCGACCGGGGACAACAACTGGGGAATGACGCCCGACACTCTGCCGCATATGGAGTACTCGCCCACCAGCGCAGGCAAAGTGGTGCGCGCGGACACTCCGGGCGAGGGGCAGCCGGACTGGAGCAGGTTCCCCGAACAGCCGGTGAGGCTGGCTGCGGGAGTTCATCTTCATTTGCTGCTGGACCGGAAGACGCTGACGACTGGATATCCGATCCTCACCGTCTCAGGCGGCAAGGGCGCGCAGATCTGGCTCACGTATTCCGAGGCCCTTTACGCCAGCGATCTTCAGAAAGGCGACCGCGACGAAGTGGGCAACCGCACCGCGCGCGGATTGAGGGACCACTTTCTGCCCGATGGCGGTGCGGATCGCGTCTTTGAGCCGCTGTGGTGGCGAACGTGGCGCTATCTTGACCTCGAGATCACGACCGCGGACGAGCCGCTCCAGCTCGAATCGCTGACGGCGGCGTTTACGGCGTACCCATTCGAGGAGCGGGCAGAATTTGCATCGCCGGACGAACAACTCAAGGATATCTGGGATGTCAGTTGGCGAACGGCGCGGCTGGACGCGCACGAGACGTACATGGACACGCCCTACTATGAGCAGCTCCAGTATGTGGGCGATACGCGCATTCAGGCGTTGATCTCGTATACCGTCGCCGGCGACGACCGGCTGGCAAAGCAAGCGCTGGAGGCGTTCGACGCATCCCGGTTTGTGGACGGGATCACGCGCAGCCGCTACCCCAGTTCGCTGGCGCAGACGATTCCGCCCTTCTCGCTTCTCTGGATCGGGATGGTCCATGACTACTGGATGTATCGGCCCGATCCGGAGCCGGCGCGGATGGCGCTGGAAGGGACGAGATCGGTGCTGCACTGGTTTGCGGGCTACGAACAGCCTGACGGCTTGCTCCGCGAGCTGCCCTGGTGGAGCTTTATCGACTGGGTGCCGTCGGGAACGATTCCGACCTACGACGCGAAGGGCGAGTCGTGCGTTACGACACTCCAATATCTGGGCGCGCTGGACGATGCCGCCGATCTGGAAGGAGGATTGGGCGACCCGATGCTGGCGGCGCGCGATCGGGGCCGCGCCGCGCACGTGCGATCGGGGCTCTTTCGGCAATGCTGGAACGAGGCGCGCGGCCTCTTGGCCGACACGCCGGACCGCACCGCCTTCAGCCAGCAGGCGAACATTCTGGGCGTGCTCTATGACGTAGTCCCGAAGAACCGGCAGCGGGACGTGCTGCGCAGGATGCTGGCTATTCAGCCCGGCGCCACGCCGGACGGGACCCTGAGCGCGTCGTTCTACTTTCGTTTCTACCTGGCGCGCGCGCTGGAGCATGCCGGGATGGCGGACGAATACCTGAACTCTCTTGAGCCGTGGCGTCAACTGCTGGCGTTGCACTTCAGCACCTGGCCCGAGGTTCCAGGCTATACCCGTTCCGACTGCCACGCATGGAGCGCGCACCCGATCTATGACCTGCTCAGCCTCGTCGCCGGCATCGAGCCGGCCAGCCCGGGCTTTGCGACGGTGCGCATTGCGCCGCACCTGGGCACGCTGAACGAGCTCTCCGCCAGGTATCCCCATCCTGAGGGGGACATCGCGGTATCGTATCGCCGGAACGGTGCGGGATTGAGCGCCACGGTCACTTTGCCCGGCAAACTGAGAGGCGTCCTCGTCTTCAACGGCAGGACATGGCCGCTGAATCCGGGTGGAAATCATATTGAAGCGCGATAAAGGGGCGGAGTGCAGGCCGAGATTCTCACCGATTACAGCGGTTCCAGAGTTGCTGTACCCAGAAGCCACTGAGGCGAAGTGGCTCTTTCCGCTCCGGGGTCCCCAGCGAATGATTTTTGTTCGCTGGGGTGGAAGTAAGAGCCACCTTGAACCATGCTGGCTATGGCACATTAACTCTGGAACCGCTCTAGAAGATCGATTCGCCGGAAAGAGAACGGTGTATCGTCTTGGTAGAAGAGGTGTTACAACTCCGACATGGCAAAAGGAAAGAAGCCGGCCCCACCCGGACACGTCAATTTGCGGATGCTCGCCGAGCACCTGGGGCTATCACAAACAACAGTTTCTCTGGTCCTGAACAACTCGCCCAGCGCCAGGTCCATTCCACAGGAGACGCGCGACCGTGTGGTTGAGGCTGCCCAGCGGCTCGACTACCGGCCGAATTACTTTGCCCGATCGCTGCGGCAGAGCCGGTCAATGAGCGTAGGCGTGCTGGCGCCGGACCTGAGCGAAGGCTACTTCACGCGCGTGATGAGCGGCGTGATGGAGGAGTTGAGCGCGGCCCATTACTTCTACTTCACCGCCTGCCACGACTGGAAGCCGGAGCTGATCGAGAAGTATCCCAGGATGCTGGTGGAGCGCGTAGTGGACGGCCTTCTGCTGCTGAATACGGCGGTGGAGGAGCTGGAGGTGCCGGTGCCGGTGGTAGCCATCTCGGCGCACTGTACGGCAGAGAACGTGACCAATATCGTTCTCGACCACCACATGGCTGTGCAGCAGGCGCTGAAGCACCTGTACGGGTTGGGCCACCGGAAAATCGCCATCATGCGCGGCCCGCGCGCCATTCCCGACTCTGAGTTCCGCTGGGAGAGCATCCAGCAGGTGGCTCGGGAGATGGACCTGCAGCTCGATCCGGCGCTGTCGGTCCGCATCGACTCGGCGGGATGGTCGATGAAGGCGGGCCTGCACCCCATGGCTCCGGAGATCGGCTACAAGCCCATGCAATCGCTGCTGGAACGGACACACGCGTTCACCGCGGTCTTCTGCTTTAACGACATCGCGGCCATCGGCGCGATTCGCGCGCTGAAGGATGCGGGGCTCGGCGTGCCGGGAGACGTTTCGGTGGTGGGATTCGACGATATTCTCTCGGCGGCCTACGCTACGCCATCGCTCACCACGGTTCGCCAGCCTCTGGCCGAGATGGGCAAGCGCGGCGCGAAGGTGCTGCTGGAGCGGATCGCCGACAAGAAGAAGGTGTTCCCGTCCGACATCGTGGTCGAGCCGGAATTCGTAATCCGCGAGTCGACCGGGCCGGCGAAAAGATAGAGACCAAGGGACCAAGGGAACAAGCCAACCCCACCTAAGGCGTGACGCTCGGCGCGAGTGGGTTGCGCGCCCAGGGGCTTGGCCGCGCGCAGCACGGCCCCGGCACCGCAGTGAACCGATTGCAGGATCGGATCTTTTCTGTGGCGTCATTTCGTTCTGGAGCAGGTTGCCATTTAACCAATTCTGCATCAGAGAGTTGCATTACTGGCCGGAAGCACGTAAAATGGTGCTGCACGGGAAAATGTGCTGAAATGAAGACCAATGTGACCCTGAAGCTCGACGCCGGCTTGCTGCGGGAGGCGCGCATTTTCGCGGCGCAGGAAGGCTCCTCGATCAGCGCTCTTCTGGCGACGCAACTCGAAGAGGCCGTGCGCGAACGCAAGAGATACGATCAGGCGCGGAGGCGCGCCCTGGCGCGCTTGAAGACCGGCTTCGATTTGAGCTGGACCCCACCCGGCTCACGAGACGAGTTGCATGAGCGATAAGTGTTTCGTCGATACCAACATTCTGGTCTACGCGCACGACCGCTCCGCGGGGGTGAAGCACCAACGCGCACAAAGGCTCGTGGAGCAGCTCTGGAACTCGGGAGATGGGGTCATCAGCACGCAGGTCCTGCAGGAGTTGTGCATCAACTTGCGGCGCAAGGCGGGCAATCCGCTGCCGGCGGATGAAGTCCGCCTGCTGATCCGCGACTACTCGGCTTGGGAGGTCGTTACAAATTCTCCCGACTCGGTGCTGCGGGCGCTGGATATCGAATTACGTTTCAAGATTTCGTTTTGGGACGCGCTGATTGTCGACGCAGCCGAGGCCGCGAGCGCGTCGGTCCTCTATTCGGAGGATCTGGCGGCGGGCCAGCGATACGGAGCGGTTCGGGTGGTCAATCCTCTGCTCGATCCGGCCGGTCCGTGATCGAGATCGCGCGCCTGCGGTTACTCCAGCATCTGCAGGTCGAGCGGTTCGACCAACATGCAATCCAAACTGCGCACCTTGGCCAGCGCGCGCTGCAGCGCAGAGGTTCCGCAAGGCTCGACGGTGACGACGAAGGGCAGCGCGTCGGCGGGGTAGCCCGGCTTCTGCACGATGGCGCGGATGTTGATCTTCTCCTCGGCGAGCGCTGTGGTGATCGCGGCCACGATGCCCGGCCGGTCACGCACCAGGAAACGGATGAAATGGGGAACCTCGAACTCGGCGCCGACGCTCGCCGGGACGGAGGGGATCTCGACGCGGCGCGAGCCGTGAGCAAGAGCCAGAAGATCGCTGACGACGGCGACGGCCGTGGGCTGGCCGCCAGCGCCGTGGCCGGAGAAGACCACGTCGCCGCCGTAGCGGCCGTTGGCGATGACCATGTTCTCCATTCCCTGCGACCAGGCCAGCGGCGAGCGCAGCGACACCAGCATCGGCCCCACCGCGGCCGCGAGCCGGTCTTCGACCTGTTCGGCGCGCGAGACCTGGCGGATGGTGCAGCCGAGGTCGCGGGCATAGCTGAAGTCGACGGGCGTGATGGTCGCCAGCGAGCGGGGAACGATCTCGTCGGGGTTGATCTCGACGCGCAGGGCGAGGCGCATGAGGATGGCGAGTTTGGCGCGGGCGTCGAATCCGCCCACGTCTTCGGTGGGATCGGCCTCGGCATAGCCGCGGGCTTGCGCCTCGGCCAGCATGGCCGCGTATTCCGCGCCTTTTTCCATCTCGCTGAGGATGAAGTTGCAGGTGCCGTTGAGAATGCCTTCGATGCGCTGGATGCGGTCGCCGGCGAGACCTTGCTCGAGGCCGGGAATCACTGGGATTCCGCCGGCAACCGCGGCGCCGAATTTGAGATGCCCCCCCTTGGACTTGGCCAGTTTCTCCAGTTCCACGCCACGATACGCAATGAGCTTTTTGTTGGCGGTGATGACGCTCCGGCCCGCTTCCAGCGTGCGCTGCACCCAGCCGCCGACGGGATCGAGGCCGCCGATCAACTCCACGATCACGTCCACATCGGAGGCCAGCGCTTCTTCGGCGTCTTCAGTCCACACGACGCTCTTGGGCGTCCAGTCGACGCGCTTGCGCGCCACGCGGCGATTGAAGACGTGCGTCAGCTCCAGGCCTTCGGGCTTGGACTCGACGAGGATGCGCGCCACCGAACTGCCCACCGTACCAAAGCCGAAGATGGCAATGCGCAGATGGCGGGCGGAGCGGCGCTCGTGTGAATCGGATGTGGAGGCGGCGGCGGACGATGAGGAACTTCGTGCTTCAGGCACCTGAGAGTCCTTTGCGTTGCGTGACCGGAATGAAGTCCAGCGATATCTTGATGATACCTGAAGGACAGTCGACAGTTCGCAGTTGTCAGGGGTCAGATGTCAGGGGTCGGCTCTTGTTTCTGATAATCGACTGCCAGCCGGCGATCGCTCCTCCCTGTTCCCTGTTCCCTGTCTGCCAGCATCAACATCAGACGCAGCATGGCTTCCCCGTCGTCCTGTTCTCGCTGCCCGCATTTGTGCGGAGGTCAACATCGATGCATCGCACTTCTGCCCTGGCAGCGCTGCTGCTGACCGCTTCCCTTCCCTTGTTTGCCAACGTCTTTGCAACGGCGCTTGGGGTGGTCCACGATCCGCAGCATCGGCCCATCGCGGGCGCGGAGGTGACGCTCAGGGCGGCGAGCTCCACTGGAACGATCCGCGGATGATCGCGGTCGAGGCGCGGCGCCGGTTCCGGTTCTCAAAAAAAACTCGCGGCGATTTGCAGATTAATTCGACGAAACGCGTAGCATGGGGAACCATGGCGACTGTATTTGGGAAACTCGGTTTGGGAAGCAGGCAGGAACTCGTGGTGCTCGGGGCGCCCGCGAGCTTTGCGCCGGAGCTGGCGAAGCTGCCGGCGATCACGATTCATCATCACCTGGAGTCGGTGGCGGAGGCCGGTTTCTGGCTGGCGTTTGTGACGAAGAAGAGCGAAATCGACCGGCTGGCGCCGCAGATCGCGAAGCGCGCCAAGGGCGATGCGATCGTGTGGTTCGCGTATCCCAAGGGCGCGTCGAAGAAGTACACGTGCGACTTCAACCGCGACACTGGGTGGGACGTGGTCAAGGCGCTGGGCTTCGACACGGTGGGGATCGCGGCGATCGACGAGGACTGGACGGCGCTGCGCTTCCGGCGCAAGGAGTACATCAAGAAGAAGTAGCCTGGCAGATGGACCCCAGCGCGAGCGGCGGTCGCGGTTGTTGTGCCTTCCCACCCTTTCGCCGAAGAACAACGAAAGGATGGGGCACGGAAATCTCAGGCTTCGACGTCAAACAGGCCCGGCATCACTTCGCCGGCTTTGCCTTCGACGATGTGGGTGAAGGCTGTGGCGTTAAGTGGCGGCTCGGGACCGATGTAGACGGTCCGCGCGCCGTACTGGCGGGCCCAATGGACGAAGTTGGCCGCGGGATAGACCGAGCCGGACGTTCCGACGACGATCATCACCGTGGACTCGGAGATCTCGCGCTCGATGCGCGGCATCTCTAGGGGCATCTCGCCGAAGAAGACGATGTGGGGGCGCAGGCGGCCTCCGCAGGGGCAGCGGCCGACCTCGTCGAGGCTCGCGTAAATAGCGCGGTCCACGACAGGCTCGCGGCCGCATTCGCGCTCGCAACGCGCTTTGTTCAGCTCGCCGTGCATGTGGACGAGATTGCGCGAGCCGGCGCGCTCGTGGAGGTCGTCGACGTTCTGCGTGCAGAGGAAGAAGCGTCCGGGCAGCTTCGCTTCGAGCTCGGCCATTGCCACGTGCCCGGGGTTGGGCTGGGCCTTGGCATTGTCGGCGCGGCGTTTGGAATAGAACTCCCATACCAGCCATGGGTTGCGCTTGAGCGCCTCGGGTGTGCAGACCTCTTCGACGCGATGCCCCGCCCACAGCCCGTCGGAGGCGCGGAAAGTGGGCAGGCCGCTCTCGGCGCTGATGCCCGCACCGGTGAGAACGAAGACGCGATCGTTGGGATGAATCGAGATGGAGAACATTATGTAGCTCCTAGCTGACAGCTTTCAGCTCTCAGCTTTCAGCTTCTGTCGAGTCGCCTCGCACGAATTTGGAATTGAAAAAGCTGATGGCTGAAAGCTGTGGGCTGAAGACTGCTCTTACGGCACCAGCAGAACTTTGCCCGTGGTTTTGCGCGCTTCCATGTCGATCTGTGCCTGGGCTGCTTCGGCCAGCGGATAGGTATGCTCGGTGCGCAGCTTGAGGTCGCCGCTGGCGGCCCAGCCGAGCACGTCGCCGGCGCGCTGCTCGAGCTCCTCGCGCGTAGCGATGTAGTGCCAGAGCGTGGGACGCGTGATGAAGAGCGAGCCTTTGCTGCTGAGCTGGATGAGATCGAAAGGAGGCACCGGACCGCTGGAGGCGCCGAAGAGCGCGAGCAGGCCGCGAGGACGCAGGCAGTTGAGACTTTCCTCAAAGGTCGTCTTGCCCACGGAGTCGTAGACCACGTCGACGCCTTTGCCGCCGGTGAGGCGCTTGACCTCGGCCTCGAAGTCCTGCTCGGTGTAGAGAATCACATCGGAGGCGCCGGCCTCGCGCGAGAGCTCGGCCTTCTCTTTCGTGGAGACGGTGGAAATAACCCGCGCCCCGATGCGCGTGGCCATCTGCGTGAGCAGCAGTCCCACGCCGCCGGCTCCGGCGTGCACCAGCGCGGTGTCGCCCTTCTTGAGCGGAAAGGTGGAATAGGCAAGATAGTGCGCGGTCATGCCCTGCAGCATGGCGGCGGCTGCCTGCTCCATGCTCAATCCCTCGGGAATTTTGACCAACTGCGCCGCGGGAACCAGAGCGTACTCGGCATAGCTGCCGATCACGCCGGTCGAGGCGACGGAATCGCCGGCGGCGAAACCGGTGACGCCGGGGCCCAGCTCTTCCACGGTGCCCGCGGCCTCGCTGCCCGGAGTCAGCGGCAGCGACGCTTTGTAGACGCCCTTGCGGAAGTAGACCTCGATGAAGTTGACTCCGATGGCCTCAATGCGGATCAGAACCTGGCCGGGGCCCGGTTGAGGGATCGGCAGGTCGACCAGCTCAAGGACTTCCGGTCCGCCCGTGGAACGCATTTGGATGGCTTTCATGACTGGGATAAGGATGAACCTTCAGGGTGGGAGGAAGCAAGAGATAGGAAACGAGGGAACGTGAAATACAGGGAGCGAGAAAGCAAGGGAGCGAGGGAGCAAGGAATCGCGACGACCGTGAAGTGCAGAGCGGCGCCGCCTGCGGCAGGCAAATCGGGCAGAGCGCTTTTCAGATCCAATGAGCAGATCCTTCTCACGAGCAAAGACAGCGCCCGTGCCAGCCATCATGAGCGCGGGAAGAGATTTCGGGTCTTCTTGGTCCCTTGTTCCCTCGGTCCCTGCTTTACAGGATTGCGTCCGGGCGGTCGGAGAGGAGGGGCTGCTCGTCGGCCGATTCCAGCCGGACCAGGCGATCCACAGTGTAGGACGCGGCGCGCTGGCTGTTGTAGTACTGGCGCACCTGCAGCTCGCCGAGCAACCCGAACGCCAGAAGCTGGATGCCGGAGACGATCAGCAACGAAGCGACGACGAACCAGGGTCCGTACTCGCGCATCACGTCCGTCCGCGGATCGAGCAGCTTGGTTCCCAGCAGCGTTGCCGCCGTGACGACGCCGGCGAGCACGCCCGCGCATCCCCAGCCGCCAAAGAAGTGCAGCGGCCGGCTCATGTTCTTGAGCAGGAAGCGAATGGTGATCAGGTCGAAGAAGACGCGGTAGGTGCGGTTGAGGCCGTAGTGGCTTCTGCCCCGCTCGCGGTTGAGGCTGCGGATGGGGATCTCGCAAATCGACGCGCCGTAGAAGCTGGCCAACGCGGGGATGAAGCGGTGCATCTCGCCGTAGAGGGGGATGTTCTGGATGACATCGCGGCGATAGGCTTTGAAGGTCGTGCCGAAATCGTGAATGGGCACGCCGGAGAGGCGCGCCATAATCCAGTTGGCGCACAGACTGGGCAAGCGGCGCAGGAAGAAGCTGTCGATGCGCGTCTTGCGCCAGCCGGAGACGACGTCGTACCCCTCGTCGAGCTTCTCGATGAACGCCGGAATGTCGTTGGGGTCGTGCTGCAGATCGCCGTCCATGGCCAGAACGAACTCGCCCGACGCGTGGTCGAAGCCGGCAGCCAGGGCGCAGGTCTGGCCGAAGTTGCGGCGGAGTTTGACGACCAGAACGCGGCTATCCACGGCGGCGATCTCTGCCAGAAGCTTGTAGGTGCGATCGTTGGACCCATCGTCGACAAAAATGAGCTCGAACCTGTCGTCCACCTGCTCCATGGCCTGATTGAGCCGCGCGTACAGGACAGTCACATTCTCTTCTTCGTTATGAAAGGGAACGACGATCGAGTATTTGGCCATAAAAGCTCTTAGACGCTGGTACGGTTCACGCTGGAAGCCGGTAATCACGGGCAATTCGACGGATGCTGCTTGGCGGCTGGATCGGATGGCCGCCGGGAAGGTGGATCGCAACTGCCGGTGGATTCAGGCTACATCTGAGTCTCCAAATCGTCCAGCATGGTCTGCATCTCGTTGGCGGCATGACTGTTACCGCTCCGCTGTGCGCAACGGATTCCGGATCTGAGGCGCTCGATGGCTTCCGGCTTTCTGCCCGCGCCGGCTAATGTCTGCGCGGCCATGAAATAGCCGGCCGTGTAATCAGGGTCATTGTCCAGCAGCGCATCGAATTCGGCAAGCGCGGCCGTTGTTTCACCCCGCCTGGCGAGTTCCATGGCCAGCCCATAATGGGCAAGGCTGTTTTTGGGATCGGCCGCGAGAATTTCCCGTAATCCTTCGACTTTGTCCATCCTGCTCGCGTCCAGCCCGAGATTGTCTTCAGACCGTGGGGATTTGCTTAATCGGCGCGTATTGCCGAAACTGGAATCAGGAAATGCGGATGCGCGTTTCCGGCGAACCCACCGCTCACTCCATTGTATCCGGGTATTCGGCCGGCGATCGAGGGATCGAGAACAGAAAGCGAAAAGGGCACGGAACGGAGGCGGCATGAACAGCCGGGAGAATCAACCCAAAGTGCGCACGGTCAAGAGCACGCAGTCGGAAAAGACCGAGATCGTGCTGCCCAATGACACCAACACGCTGGGCCACCTGCTGGGCGGGCGCCTGATGCACTTCATCGATTTGACCGGGGCCATGGCGGCGTACCGGCACGCGCGCACCAACGTGGTGACGGCGGCGATGGACCACATCGACTTCGTCCGGCCCGTGCACCTGGGAGATCTGGTCACGCTGAAGTCGAGCGTCAACCGGGCGTTCACGAGCTCGATGGAAGTGGGCGTGAAAGTGTGGGCAGAGAACACACGCTCGGGCGACGTGGTGCATGTGGCCAGCGCGTACCTGGTCTTCGTCGCGGTCGACGAACAGGGGCGGCCGCAGAGGATTCCGCTGTTGAAGCCGGAGACGCCCGACGAGGTCCGGCGCTACGAAGACGCGCTGCGCCGGCGCGAACATCGCGAGCGGGAAAGCGTGCGCCGCAAAGAAGGGAAGATCGCAACGGCCGCACAGGAGAACGCCGGAACGATCGAACCCTGATGGTCCGTGTCCTATCCCACCCTGAACGCGAAAAGCGCGTTTAGGATGGGCCAACCACAAGAGAAATCCCGATCGGCAGGACGTTCAGTCCCGCGAAATCAAACAAGGAGAAACCAAAAACGATGGCTCATTCCCATGCCATGCCCCAGCCGGTCGCATTGCCCGGCGTCAAGAAGATCGTCGCAATCGGTTCCGGCAAGGGAGGGGTGGGCAAAACCACCGTGGCCGTCAACCTGGCCATCGCGCTCTCCAAGCTCGGCCAGCGCGTGGGCCTGATGGACGCCGACGTGTACGGCCCCAACGTGCCGCTGATGATGGGCTGCTCGCAGCCGCCGAAGGTTGGTCCGGGCAACACCATCGAACCGAACCTGACGCACGGCCTCAAGACGATCTCGATCGGCTACATCTCGCCCGGCGACAAGCCGATGGTGATGCGCGGGCCGATGCTGCATCAGATCATCCGGCAGTTTCTGCAGCAGGTGAACTGGGGCGAGCTCGACTACCTGATCGTGGACCTGCCGCCGGGCACCGGCGACGTGGCCCTCTCGCTGGTGCAGACCGTGCCGCTGACGGGCGCGGTGGTCGTCTCGACGCCCAGCAACGTGAGCCTGGAGGACGCGCGCAAGGCCCTGGAGATGTTCGCACAGGTGAACGTGGACGTGCTGGGGATGGTGGAGAACATGAGCCATTTCATCTGCCCGCACTGCCACGAGGAGATCGACATCTTCTCGCGCGGCGGCGCGGAGCGCACGGCAAAGCAGTTCGGCGTGCCGTTCCTCGGATCGGTCGAGCTGCTGCCGGCGATTCGCGAGGGCGGCGACCGCGGGATGCCGGTGGCGCTGGCGGGGCCGAAGAGCCCGCAGGCGGCCGCGTTCTACTCAATGGCGGAAAAGCTGATGGAGCAGGCCGAGCAGGCTGCGGCATCGGCGCAGGATGTGATCGAGATCCGGTAGACCGCGTTAACGCGCTGCGGCAACCTTATTGCGGCGTAGCCAGGATCGCAGCACATCGTCGGCGCGCCGCTGCCAACCGGGCCCGGTTGCGCGCAGGCCTTCTGCAACCCCAGGCGAGAGGCGGATAGAGATCGGTACTTTCCGGGGCGCTTTTTGCGGGCCGCGTTTGCGGAGCGAGAGAAGAACTTGCTGTTCGGCGGCGGGCAGTGCGGAGAACGGGACGGCCTCAGCCGCATCCGCAGCGGTCAACTCCCGAACTTCGCCGTCCGCATCAGTCAATGGTCTGCGCTTTGCCATAGCGTTTGGCCTCACTTCTGTTGGTTTTGCGAAAGCTGATCACGCGGATTCCGTCTGGCTTTGGGATGTAGCACAGCAGGTGCAGCCGCTTGCCGAGATATCCGACCGCGATGCGCCGCAGTTCGCCGTTACGAAGCTCTGTGTGAAAAACCGCCGTGGAGAAATCGAACTCCGCCGCCCGCTCGAAGGAAAGCCCGCGTTCACGGATGTTCCGTTCGTTCTTGGCGGGGTCGTAGGAGATCGCCACTCTCTAATTGTATATGCATTTTGATTTCTTGCAAGTGAAAAGGACCCTCAATCGGCCATGCGCGTAATGGAGTGGAGGCGAGCGCCCCGCTTTTGTCGTTTGTTGGCCGAATTGATTATGAGTTTCCGTTCCGCATCGGAGGGCAGCGCAAAGAATAGTGCATCCGCTCACGCCCGCCCCGCAAACTCGCGCGTTTCGGTGTACACTTTCACTTTTTCGCCGTCTTCGATGTAAAGCGGAACCTTGATTGCCAGGCCCGTTTCGAGGCGGGCAGCTTTGGTCACACTGCCGCTGGTGTCGCCGCGCACGCCGGGTTCCGTATCCGTCACGGTCAGCTCCACCTTCTCGGGCAATTCCAGGCCGATCGGGTTTCCGTTGAATTTGAGCAACTGAATCACGACGCCTTCCACCAGAAACTCCAGCGCGTCGCCCATCATCTGTACCGAGAGGTTGTGCGTCTCGAAGCTTGCCTGGTCGAGGAAATAGGAGCCGTCGGCATCGCTGTAAAGATAGGAGGCCTCCACCGTCTCCAGGTCCGGCTCCTTGAAGCGGTCGCTGGCCTTGAAGGTCTTGTCGAAGACGGCCCGCGTCAGCAGGTTGCGCATCTTGAGCCGAACCAGCGTCTGGCCGCCGCGCGCCGTCGGCGTCGAGACTTCCACGTCCATGCAGTAATAGGGCGTGTTCTCAAACTCGAAAAACATCTTGCGTTTTACATCGATGGCTTCAATCAGTGCGGCCATGAATCCCTCAAAAAAACAGTCTCGGGACCGGAAGAGTCCGCGGAGATTCCCGCGCGATCCCTCGAAGATTATAGGACCGGGAGAGTCGTCAAACTGCGGCGTTTGCCGCTTCCTTCGGCGCGAAAACGTTGCCCATACGATGGATCTGCGCGCCGCATGCGCTGAGTTTCTCCACGAAGCGCTCATAGCCGCGGTCCATGTGGTAGACGCGGTCGACGATGGTCTCGCCCTCGGCGACCAGCGCAGCCAGCACCAGCGAGTCGGAGGCGCGCAGGTCGGAGCACATGACGGCGGCGGCGGAAAGCCGCGCCGGGCCGTGCACCGTCGCGGTGTTGCCGTCCACCTTGATGTTCGCGCCCATGCGGACCAGCTCCTGCACGTGCATGAAGCGATTCTCGAAGATGTTCTCGTGGACCTGGCTGACGCCTTCGGCCTGCGTGGCCAGGGCCATATACTGCGCCTGCATATCGGTGGGAAAACCGGGGTACTCCTCGGTGGAGATGTCGACGGCGCGCAGACGGCCGCCGGCGCGGACGCGAGCCGCTTCGGGGCCGAGAATGTCGACGCGCGCGCCCGTCTCGCGCAGCTTGGCGATGACCGCGCCGAGATGAGCCGTGTTGCAGTTGGCCACGATCAGGTCGCCGCCGGTCATGGCGCCGGCCACCAGAAACGTTCCCGCCTCGATGCGGTCGGGGCTGATGCGGTAGCGCGCGCCGTAGAGCCGGGACACGCCGCGCACGCGGATGCTTGGCGTCCCCGCGCCTTCGATCCGCGCGCCCATCGCGGCGAGCAGCGCGGCCAGGTCGGCAACCTCCGGCTCGCGCGCGCAATTCTCCAGCAGCGTCTCGCCATCGGCGAGCACGGCGGCCATCAGCAGGTCTTCCGTGCCGGTGACGGTGATCTTGTCGAAGACGATGTGCGCGCCGCGCAGGCGGTCCGCGCGGGCCTCGAGATAGCCGTGCTGCTGTGTGATGGTCGCGCCCATCCGCTCCAGGCCCTTGATGTGCAGGTCGATGGGACGGCCGCCGATGGCGCATCCGCCGGGCATGGCGACGTGCGCCACGCCGGCGCGGGCGATGAGCGGGCCGAGCACCAGCGAGCTGGCGCGCATGGTCTTGACGATCTCGTAGCGCGCAATCGGATCGGAGAGCTTGCTGCAGCAGATCGTGGTGCTGCCCTTGTGCTCGCCCTCGCTCAGTTCGACGGCCGCGCCCATCGAGGCCAGCAGCCGCCGCTCCGTCTCGATGTCGCGAACCTGGGGAGTGTTTTCGAGCTTGACTTCGCCGTCGGTAAGAATGGCGGCGGCCATGCAGGGCAGCGCGGAGTTCTTCGCGCCGGATACCTGAACGGTGCCGACCAGCGGATTGCCCCCGCGAATGACGAATTTATCCATAGAAACAGCTTCTAGCTCCTAGCCGCTGGCAGTTCGACGCGGGAGATCCAATGATTGCCTCGCCGGCAACGGAATTCCCCACCGCTAGGTTTCCCCAGGCAGCTAATCCACCAGTGTACATGCGCAGAAGCACCGGGCTGAAGATTGGTCGTGGTGCAGTTCCCGATAGCTGAGAACATGTCCCGTGGGCCTTTACCACATGTCCTGGTGCGGGATTACGATCAGGTGCGGGTTTGCGGCATTGAGCGGCGAACCATCCTTCGTGAAGTGCACCTGCACGACATATTTCTTGCCGGCTTCTAAGGGGAAACTGCCAATCTGCTTGTAAATGTTCTCCTTCGTGAATATGGAACCACAACAATCGCGCATGGAGCCCCACTCCACGATCCGTCCATCCTCCCATACCGTCCAGTCCGCGCGAACTATCGGATCATCTTTTTCGCAATCCTTCTTATCGAGGCCGCCCGAGGTAGCTCCCACCATGCACTCCATTCGGCGAAACGGCAGAGGCTTTTCGACCTGAAGCATAATGTCGTACCACTGCGAGTGCTTCATCACAGGAAATTCCGGCGTTCGGACCCTCCCGGCTGCGAGTGAGATAGGCATATACACGGACGCATACTTCTGCGGGTACTTCTTGGGGTTTGGAACCACAAACGGAGCTACGCTGCTCGGCGGAAGAAGTTGCTCATTAGGGGCTTGCGGACGGGGGTGCAACCGAGGCCCGCTGGTGTCGGACTCCTGAGCAGGGAGGATGGGGATGCTACACGAAACGTACATCATCGCGAAGAACGCCGTGATCAGTGCTCGCTTCATTTCAGGAGCAGTCTACGACTGCGCCGATCGGTTTTCCAGAGGTCATTATCGGAATTTCAGGAGTGCGAATCGCATCTCCGGTTAGATCAGCGGCGATCCTGAAATTGCACCATAACCCGAAGATTAGGACCGGGCTGCGCCCAAACTGGGATCAGGATCTGCTAGTTGGCCGTCGAGTCGGCCGGAGCAGCCCCGCCGGGCAGCACGGGAGGATTCGCCTGGGCGGTGGCCGGAGCAAGGCGCAGCGGCTCGTTGAGCGTGAACAGGAGAACCGTTCCGTTGTCGAGCGTGGCCTGCGGATGGCTGACGAGCAGGTGCACGGTGATGACGCTGGCGCCGATGATCCCGCCCGCCAGCGCGCCGCCGGGCCCGCCGAGAATGGCGCCCGTTACGATGCCCGCGCCCGCCGCGCCGCCGTATTCGATGCCATCCTTCTTCAGGCGCGAACCGGGCGTAATGGCGCCCTCGTTGCCGACCCGGGCATTGGACCCCGGAGCGCCGCTGGTCTGGGCGTAGAGATGGTAGCGCGAGCCGTCCTCGAGAATGACCGTATCCGGGCGCAGGCGCATGGAGCCGTGGCCGCCGAGGTGACCGCTCGAAACGGAGAGCACTTTGCCGTCGATCTCAGCGCCGGCGGGGATGAGCACCTGGCCGTCCTGAATCACGTCGGAGGCAACGCGCGTGCGAAAGCTGTCGCCGCTCTGGTTCTCGGCCGTGGAAAGGCGGTCGAGCAGGCGGACGCGGATGACCGCGCCCACGCCAACCGTTCCGGGAGGCAGCGGAGCCGGGTGCACGATGTCGCTGTCCGGGTCAGGCGCGGCCGGTCGCTCGTTCAGTGACGGTTGGGCGGACGTGTCGGGCGCCACCTGCACGATGCCGTCGTCGGTGCCGTCGACAGGGCTGGCCGCGGAATTCAGCGAAGAATCCGATGGGGAGGGCTGCGCCGCGGGTTGCGGCTGCGGTTGCGCGGCCGGTTGGACGTACGGCTGCGCATTCATGTATCGGCTGGGGGAGGGCTTGGCCGGTGGTGTGGGCTCGGCATCCGGTGTGGTGATCGTGCTATCG
>JBEKUS010000069.1:0-21380 GCA_049514795.1 Occallatibacter sp. | reverse complement strand
TCGGGCATTCTTGTGATAGTCCATCTGGTCTCCTGTTCTGCCAAGTCTTCTCAAACTCAGCCTTACAGGTCCCGATCAGATGGACAACCTATTGAAACATCACACCTAGTCCCTACGTCCCTACGCGGAGCGGAGCGAGCGGACATGCGAATGGAAGCGATGGCGATGGAGATTCCGGCGGTGGACAAGCATCCCAACCGGGCGCCGTTCGAGGGAGTACTGACGGTGGTGAACGCGGCCAGCGACCGGGCGCCAGCCGGAGCGCGCGGGCACCGCGTGATGTTGACGCGCGAGGCGGCGGAGAAGGCGCTGCCCTCGCTGCTGGGCATGGCCGTGGACTACCGGCCGGGATGGGACGGCCACGACGCGCGGCGCAAGATCGGCCTGCTGACGGAGGCCGACGTGATCGGGTCGCGTCTGGTGGTGCGCGGGCATCTCTACGCGCGCGACTTTCCCGAGGTGGCCGAGGCGATCGCGGCGCGTGCGTCGGAGTCGTTGGGCATGAGTTATGAGCTGGCCGATGCGCGCGTGGAAGATATGCGCGCCGAGGTGTGGAAGCTGACGCGGGTGACCTTCACGGGAGCTGCGATCCTCTTGAGGGACAAGGCGGCGTACCGGGCAACGAGCTTTCGCATGGCGGGCTAGAGGACAGCGGAGTTAGCGGGGTTAGCGGAGCTAGCGGAGTTAGCGACGCAGCAACTTAGCGAGTCAGCGGCGGTCGGTCCCAGGTTCCAGAATCGGGGACCTGGGGCATTCATGCCGTGGCAAGTTAGCGAGTTAGCAAGGTCGCGAGTTATCAAGTTAGCGACTTAGCGGGATGGCAGAGAGGCTTCGGGGTCGGGGCCTCTTTTGGTGTTCGATGAATCGGATGTTCGGGGCAATTGACGGAGACAGGAAAGGAAGGACATGGAAAACGACGAAAAGGGCATCGTGGAGCGGCTGGAGGCCGCGACCGCCTTGCTGGAGAAGACACTCAATTGGCTGGAAGAACGCCAGGGCGCGCTTTCCGGGGAGGTGGAGAGGATCACGGCGACCGTGGAGCAGAGCCGGCGGGAGGCCGAGCTGGCCGAGAAGCTGGCCGCGGCGGAGCGCGAGTTGGCCGAGCTGAAGGCCGCATCGGCGCAGAACGTACTGACTCCGCTGCGGCGCACCATTCCTGCTGCGACGGCGGAGATGCTGGCCAAGCACGGCATCGGCGATGGCCCCGTGGATGTGCGCGCTCTCGATGCGGCGCTCAACGGGCTGAGCCTGGAACAGCGCATTGCAGTCAAGACGCAACTGCTGCGGGCCGGTGCGATCGCGTAAGAACAGCTTCCAGCTTTTAGCTTCCAGCTGCTAGCTTGTTGAGCCCAGAAGAAAGCGATAGAGAGCATGCGCGGCATCCATTGGTTCGCAGGCCGGTGAAGCCGTGGAGAAAGTTACTAACGCCAGAGATGGCACGAACAAGCTAGGAGCTAGAAGCTAGCGGCTAGCTGCATAAAGCGGCCCCATGGAGGGGGCGGAGAAGCCTATGAACGCAACTTTTGCAGACATTCATGCGGCAGCGGACTACATCGGGCCAGGGGCCGTGGAAGTTCCGCTGTACCAGACGGAGATCTTCGACATTTGCCGGCGCTCGAGCCCGTTCGGGCAGCGCATCAAGCAGGTTCCGGCGACCGGGCATCCGTCGCGGTTCTTCGAGGAAACGGCGATTCCAAATCCAGGCACGGCCGGCTTTGTGAATCCGCGCAGCATCTCGCCCACGGTGGTGAGCCCGACGCGGGTCGAGTTGAGTGTGCCGCTGAAGGCCATCGTGGCACAGCTCAACTACAACCTCTTCGACATCGAGCTGGGCGACCAGCAAAAACAGTTCGCCTACCTGCAGGCCAAAGACCTGGCGGACACGGTGAGCGGCGTGATGGTGACACACGACGTGGCCTTGTGGAACGGCAACGACACCAGCCTGAGCACGCCGGCGACCGTGCAGTACATGGGATGCGCGGCGCAGATCGCGGCGGGCAGCAACTCGGTGACCGTGACCACCGCAATGAAGATCGTGGACACGATCAAGACCACGGTGGCGCAGTTGGTGGCCAGCAACGGCTACCACGTGCGTCCGACGGCGGTCTACGCCAACCCGGTGCTGCTGGACCTAATCGACCAGGAGTTGAAGTCCGAGTACAACGTGGTGCTGGCGACCGACCAGATCACGGGCGGATTCCGGGTGAAGTCGCTTTCGACGCAGGCCGGCGATCTGCCGCTGATCCCGGATTGGAGCCTGGGCTACACCGCGGGCTCCGGCGGCAACCCGGGCACGTATCCCGCGTACATCGTGACCGAGGATCTGATCGAGTACCACTGGCTCGGCGATCCGGCTCCGCGCGTGTTCCAGCTCGGTCTGCCGAACTCGCTGAGCCACCAGTACGTCGCGGTCAAGTTCGGCGCCCCGGTGGTGAAGGGCGCGAGCTTCGCACACACCCAGGTGCTGGTCGAACGGTAAGCAAAAGCAGGGAACAAGGGAGCGAGAGAGCAAGGGAGCGAGACAGCGGTTGATCAGGGACGAAGCGGCCAGGGTCAATTGGCGCTTTGTGCTGTCTGGCCTCTGCGTTCTTGGTCCCTTGTTCCCTGAGTTTTGAAAGGAAACGTGATGGCATATCTGGAGCCAGCGGAATACACGAACTACGGATTGCCGGTTGGGACGTCGGCGGATTGGATCGCTGCCGCGACCGCCCTGATCAACAGTCATTGCAGGCGGTCCGGCCTGAATGTCATCCAGTACGCGGAGCGCCTGCGCGTGGTGACCGAAGCGCACACGGTGAGGCTGAGCTATCTGCCGCTGGCGCCGCTGGCGCTGGCGGCGACGCCGATCGTGAGCATCGAGGGCCGTTATGCGAAGCCCCGGCGCGGAGAGAATCTCCACGAGCCGATGTTCGAAATTGCGTGGGCGTTTTCGCTGCCGGGGCAATGGGCGTCGATCGATCCCAGCCTTGTGGATTTCGACCGGAACTCCGGCGAACTGACGCTGCCGTGGAATGTTCTGGGTTTGCCGTATAACGAGGTGCAGGTGACGTACACGGCCGGTCTGGCGACGATCGGCGACGACGTGAAATCGGCGTGCGCGCAGATCGTGCGCAATGCGCAGGCCACTCCGGCGCTGAACGCGAGCATGAGTCGGGTGGACACGATGCAACTGAAGTACTTCTCAAGTTCGCTGATCGACGAGACGGTGCAGGCGTGGCTGAAGCCGTACGTCGCGAACAGGCTGGGGTGAGCGATGAGCGACACAGCGCCGCGCAACCCGAGAGGAGCGCCGCAGATGCTGGCCGACGCGCTGCTCAGAAGCGCGGGAGGAGCAACGGCCCTGCTGCGCGTGACGGGCACTAACACCGACACGAACATGTCGGAGGTGGGGCTGGTGGCGACCGCCTTTGCCGATGTGCCGGTGAGCCCTGTTGTGATGCGGAAGGTGCGACCGAGCTGGAAAGAAGCCGGAGAGTCGAAGTGGGAGCTGCTGGTGTCGGCCACCAGCGTGGAGCAGCAGGTGAATACGCTCGACCTGGCATCCGCGCAAGCGCTCTTCGCCATGACGTTGGCGGTCACCGTGGGCGGGCAGGACTATCTGATCGAGTCGGTCGCCTCCAATGAAGCCTTCGGCCAGGTGTATCTCTTCCGTCTGTTTCTGCGCGAGGCGCAACAGCAAGGCGTGTAACCGCGGCAGGTGAATTCATGCAGAATGCAAAAGACTCGTTTTACATGGCGCTGCGCACGCGCCTGATGGCGATCAATCCCGAGCGGACGATTCTGCTGCGCGGCGCAGTGCGGCCGGGAATCCTGGTTGAAGAAGCGGAAGCGCCCTTCAGCCAATTCCCTAACGACGTGTTTGTGCTGCGCTGGCTGGGCATGGCCGTGGATGTGGATCTCGACTCCGCAATGGCGGCTGAGCAGTGTGAGGTCGTCTACCAGACCTGCGGGACGCAGAGCTTTGGCGGATTGGATCGTGGACGCGCGTTGAGCGCGATGGACGAGGAACTGATGGCGATGATTCAGCCTTTCTTCACGCCCAAACTCAACTACGCGGCGACTCCGCCCGCGACCATGCTGACACAGGTCTTTTGGGACGAGCCGGTATTCGCGCCCGCCGTCGTTCAGCGCGACCGGCTCAGCCGCAGCGCCAGCGTGATGGTCTACAGCTACCAGGAACAGGGGGAGTAAATGGCCTCGACTTGGTTTTCCGCTCCCGCGCCGGTGACGCGGCGAGTGCGGGCGTACTTTGCGCCGGTGAATCGCGCCGCGCAAACGCCCGTGCTCTTCGATCCATCGCAACAAGGCGGATTCAATCTCGATACCCCCACCCCCCCCTGGATCAGCCTGGGATGGATTCAGGATTTCATGCGGAAACCGGTGAGCAAGACGACGCAACTGCTCACCGGGATTCCTGCTTCCACGCTCGAACAGGTGCGTGGGACCGTCCAGGCGCAAGTGAGTTTCCAGTTCCTGAGCTGGACCAAGCTAACGATGGCGCTGGCGACGGGATCGCAGCACATGAATCTGCTGACGCCGGCGAGCGAAACAACTCTCGCGGCCGACGGTGCACAGGCGGCCCCTGCTGTGACTCCGCAAAGCGGCTCGACGAGCACGTCGATTCTGCTGGCGCAAGCGGACGCGGCGAAGTTCGCCGTGGGCGCCATCATCGCGGTCGATGCGGACTACACGGGGCAGACCGGATTTGTGGGTGCGCCGGTTGCAGGCGCCTACGTCCGCCAGGCGCTTACGGACGTGGACTACATTCGGCGGATCACGTTCAACGTTGCTCTGGTTTCGCAAGTGACAACGACAGGCCTGACTCTCGCCGAGCCGCTGCCCGGTGGCGCTCCCGCGGTAGGCGCCAAGGTGCAGGCAGTTATCGGATTCGTGGATCGCGAAGGCGGCAGCTTCTACCAGGAGTGGTCGGCGCTGTTCGTCATGCAGGGCAGTCAGGGGGAAAGAATCTTCTTCCACTACCCGAGGTTGCAGACCATGACAGGAGCGGAAGAGGCGTTAGTTCCACTCGGCACAAAGAACCAGGGCGGGCAGTCGCGAGTGCTGCTCAAGGGACAGTTCCTGGCGCTGCCAGTCATCGATCCGTTGGATGGCGAGCGCATTGTGTGTTACCGGAGCTTCCTCCCCGCGGCCAGCGCGGTCGTGTGACTCGGCAAGAGGAATTCAAGCTGCCGCATTAGAGAGTGACGATGAAGATCTTGATTCAAGGACTGGACTACACGGCGGCTCTCGATGCCGTGCGTCCGATCACGATCGAGCGCAAGCTCAACGAGCCTTCGGTATGCGAGTTGTGGCTGAGCCTGCCTGCCAATGGCGGTCTTGCCGCGCCCTCCCGCTTTCAGACACTGAAGGTGACAGGCGACGACGGCACGGCCTATTTCACGGGCTATATTGCAGCGACTCCAATGCCGGAATACGCGGGATTGGGCCTTGGGGGCCCGCGTTACCGCACGGCGATCCAGGCCGTGAGCGACGAGATTCTGCTCGACCAGATGTTGATGCCTCCCAGCGCCGGGATGGCGGGAATGAACGCGGGGACGTTGCTCGCGGCCCTTGTGGCGCACAGCGGATCGGCAATGCTGTCTACGCAGGGGCTGTCGCTAAACACTCAGGTAGCAGCCTTCACTCCGGAGCCGGGCGCGAATTGGAGCAAAAGCGCGGGACAGGCGGCGAGCATGGCTCGGGCAGCGTATCGCGCCCTCAATGGCGCCATCAGCCTCTCGACTGTGCAGACGACGGTGCATCCGTTGAACGAGACCGACGGCAGCCTGAATCTCGCCAGCCTGTCTCTCACGTCCGGCGTCAAGCGCGCGCTCGCGAACGACATAACTGTTTGCGGCGAAAACGAGCCGGTGGCTTATGTCACCGAGTATTTCCTGGGTGACGGCGTGACGACTCAGTTCAATCTGGCCGCCGATCCCTACTTCCCTCCCAGCGGCAAGTCCGTGATCGTCAGCGAGCTCTTCAACGAGTCGCAAATCAACGAGACTCTCTGGGGAGTTTCTCGCGGAGGCGGCTACTTCACGCTGGGTCCGGCGGGGCTGGCGGCGAATGGCGGCGCCGGTGTCGATGGACAAACGCTGCTCACGTGGCTCGATCCAGTCGAGATGGGCGGCACGCTGCTGCTCGAGGCGGCCGGTGTGACGCTTTCGCCGGGAAGCACGGGCATCGTTGCGGGGTTCTTCACCAATTTCGAAACCGCGCCCAACTGCGCCGCGGGCTTCCAGGTGATCGCGCAACAGGGAACCGGAGCCGTGACGCTGCAGCCGATTGTGCAGGGCACACCGGCGGGAGTCGCCTATGCGTTGAACAGCGCGCACCAGTACACACTTCGCGTCCGGGTGCATTGTCCGGAGTGTCAGCGCCAGCGAGCCGTCTATTACGCGTTCGGTGACAACGGCCTCATCGCCGCGGGGGGCGACGGGCTCATCGCTCCGGGCAAGATCCAGATGGAGGTGCAAGAGTTCGTCAATGGCGTCGGCGCAACGCCGGTTACGCTCTACGACGGCGGAGTGACCTACTTGGCGGGGACTTGTATGGTGGTTCCGGCCAGCAGCATCAACCTGATTGGGACCATGCGGTCCATAAGCCTGAAGAATCTGGGATCGGGCTGGGTTGTCAGCACTCCGCCGAATGGCGGGCCGTATGCGCGGAGAGTGGGGACAACGGCCGAGGCCGCGGAGTGTTATCTCGAGCGTACCGGCAAGCTGACGTTCTACACCGGCTACACGCCGGCAGCCGGCGAGCAGATCGCGGTGAGTTACCGCACGACCGGCCGCGCAGTCGGCCGCGCGGTGAACGCCGTCAGCCAGCAGGCGCTCGCCGCAGCCGGTTCGCCAGCGGTGGCTGCATGGATCGGCACGGTCACTCATCCGGCAGCGCGCAGCTCCGCGGACTGCCGCTACGCCGCGCGGGTGATGGAGCAGGCGGCGGCCAGCGAGAGCGCTCTCTGGAGCGGAACCTACAAGGGCAACCGGACGAACTTCGCCTCGGATGTCTGGCCGGGCGACGCGTTGCTTCTCAATGCGCCTTCGACGAACCTGAACGCCGAAGTCGTGGTGCGCACGGTCAGGGTGACGTATCGCGCCAGCATCCCCGATCTGGTGGAGTATGAGATCGCCTTTGCCAACGACTGGGCCGACGACCTGGCCATCAAGACAAGCGCCACCGTTCCTGCGAATGCCTGGCTGCCCGCGCCGGTCAATCCAACCGTGCTCGCCAATCTCACCGGCCTAACGGTCACGGCGTTGAGCGGGAGTACGGTCACGGTCAACACGGGTATGGCTCCGCCCAGCGGCGGCGGATTCGAAATCCGGCTGCGCGACTTTGCCTTCATGCCCGGCGAGGACCCGGCGCTGGTCACGCGCGGATCGCAGCAGAACCTGACGTTCTCGCGCGTGTCGGCAAGCGACCGCTTCTACGTCCGGATGTACGACGGCTCCACGCCGCCTAACTATTCCGAGTTTTCGACGGCGCTGTTCGTCAATCTGCCGATGAGCGGTTGAGCGGGGCGCCTTTCGCGATGATCTGCCGGCTGGAGTTTGGTGAATGCGCATGATGAATGAATTCGAAGCCCAGGTGCTCAGCGATCTGAGCGTGCTCAAGTCGCAGATGGCCGGGCTGATGGGCGACGGCAACGGCGGCCGGCTGGCGGAGCTGGAGCAGCGCATGGACCGCCACGAGCAGAACTGGCAGCGCGCAAGAGGCTTTCTCGCCGCTGTCAGTGTGTTGTTTGCCGTGGTCGAGGTCGTCGTCCAGGCGTGGCACCGGCACTGAACGCGCGACGAAGAACGACGAGAAGCGCGTTTCGCGCACCGGGCGCCGCGGCGGATTTCACAGAGTCGAGCTTTCCGAGCTTTCGTATAATCAGCCCATGAGCGAAGAACCGCTGGTCGGCATCGTGATGGGGAGCAAGAGCGACTACGAAGTGCTCTTGCCCGCCGTAGAGATTCTGCGCGAGCTGGGGATTCCGCATGAGGCGCGGGTGTTGAGCGCGCACCGGACTCCCGATCAGCTCTTCGAGTACGTGGAGAAGGCGACTGCGGCGGGCGTGCGCGTGCTGATCGCCGGGGCCGGCGGCGCGGCGCACCTGGCCGGCGTGATTGCCGCCAAGACGCTCATTCCCGTGCTGGCCGTGCCGATCGCGGCGACGCCGCTGAATGGGCTGGACTCGCTGCTCTCGATGGTGCAGATGCCGAAGGGCGTTCCCGTGGCGACATTTGCAATTGGCAAGCCGGGAGCAGGCAACGCCGCGCTCTTCGCCGCCGAGATTCTGGCTCTCAACGACGCCGCGCTGCACAAACGGCTGGCGGACTGGCGCGCCAAGCGCGCGCAGGAAGTGCTGGACGCGAAGCTGCCGGAATAGTGGCTCCGCGCGGTCAATCGTAACAGCAGGCGAAGCTCAGGGCGCTGCCTGCTCCGCCTTTTCCCAGCTCTTCGGCCGGAACTTGGCTTGCAGAATCTTCTTGCGCAGGCGCAGCGACTTTGGCGTGACCTCGACGAACTCATCGTCGGCGATGAATTCGATGGCTTGCTCCAGGTTGAGCGTGGTGTAGGGAACGAGGCGAATGGCGTCGTCGGCGGTCGACGCCCGCATGTTGGTGAGCTTCTTTTCGCGCACTACATTCACGTCGAGGTCCTTATCGCGCGAGTGCTCGCCGACGATCATGCCTTCATAGACCTCGACACCCGGCCCGACGAAAAGCCGCCCGCGCTCCTGCAGACCATTCAATGCGTAACTCGTCGTCAGGCCCTGGCGGTCGGCGGCCAGCGCGCCGGTGGGCCGCTGAGGGATCTCGCCCTGATAGGGGATGTAGCCGTCGAAGAGCGAGTTCATCACGATGGTCCCGCGCGTCTCGGTCAGCATCTCGCTGCGCAGGCCGATGAGGCCTCGGCTGGGCACGCGGAACTCAAGCCGCACGCGCCCAGAGCCGTGATTGTGCATCTTGGTCATCTCGCCCTTGCGCGGACCGAGCTTCTCGATCACCACGCCGGTGAATCGCTCCGGCACGTCGATGGTCAGATGCTCGACAGGCTCCATGCGCACGCCGTCGACGACCTTGGTGACAATCTCCGGGCGGCCGGCCATCAGCTCGTAGCCTTCGCGACGCATCATCTCGATAAGGATGGCGAGCTGCAATTCACCGCGGCCCAGGACTTTGAAGGCGTCGGGCGAGCCGGTCTCTTCCACGCGGATCGAAACGTTGATCAGCAGCTCCTTGTCGAGGCGCTCGCGCAGGTTGCGGCTGGTGACATATTGGCCTTCGCGCCCGGCGAAGGGCGAGGTATTCACGTTGAACTGAATGGCGATGGTTGGCTCGTCGATGACGATGAGCGGCAGCGGCGCCGGGTTCTCGACGCTGGTAATGGTCTCGCCGATGGTGATGCCTTCGACGCCGGCGACGGCGACGATGTCGCCCATCGTGGTTTCTTCGATGTCGGTACGTTTGAGGCCGGAGAACGTGAACAGCTTGGTGATGCGTGTTTTGTAGAGCGAGCCGTCGCGGCGCGAGATGTTTACCTCGTCGCCTACGTGAAGCGTACCCTGGAAGACGCGGCAGATGGCGATGCGGCCGAAGTAATCGGAGTAATCGAGATTCGCGACCAGAATCTGCAGCGCGGCGTCGGGATCGCCGGTGGCCTGGGGAATCGTATCGACGATCGCCTTGAAGAGGGGCTGCAGATCGGCGCCTGGCTTGGCCGGGTCCGTGGTTGCAGTGCCGTCCTTCGACACGGCATAGAGGACCGGAAACTCCAGTTGCGACTCGTCGGCGTCAAGGTCGATGAATAGATCGTAGATCTCGTTCAGAACTTCCTGCGGGCGCGCATCGGGCCGGTCGATCTTGTTGATGACGACGATAGGCGGCAGCTTGGCTTCGAGGGCCTTTGAGAGCACGTAGCGCGTCTGCGGCAGCGGGCCCTCGGCTGCATCCACCAACAGCATCACGCCGTCGACCATCTTCAGCGCGCGCTCCACTTCGCCGCCGAAGTCGGCGTGACCGGGCGTGTCGACGATGTTGATCTTACCTCCGCCGAAGTTGATGGCCGTGTTCTTGGCGAGGATGGTGATGCCGCGCTCGCGTTCGAGCTCACCAGAGTCCATCACACGCTCGGCCACCTGCTCGTTGGCGCGGAAGGTGCCCGATTGCCTGAGCATCGCGTCGACAAGCGTGGTCTTTCCATGGTCCACATGGGCAATGATGGCGATATTGCGGATCGTCTGGCTCACAGGGGAGGGTTCCTTCGCGCGAGTCCTGCCGCTTGGGTTTGCAGGCTGGTTTGAGAGATCGGAAACGGCGAGTCGCGCTACGCCGCTGCATTCATTTTATCAGGCGTAAACTGATGGACGATGTGTGGAGCGCGCGCCAACGGACGGTGATCGAGAGAACGCGCTACGCGGCGACGATGCAGTGCATTGCCGCAGGTCCCGCACATTCAACCGGCGTTTACAATTGGAGCGCGAGCGGGCCGATACGATAAGCAGAAGACGCTGCCGGTGGCGCGTGCGGGCGCGGCGAGCCGGCAGATCGCCCGGCGACAAATGATCTCACTTCAGATAGGCGCGCACCAAGTCGATGAGGTCCTCGGCCAGTTCGGGGGCGATTTGCTCCTTGGCGCCGTCGACGAGGTGGAAGCGGATGTGCGTTTCCAGGACATCGGCCATCATACTGTTGATGCCGCCGCGGACGGCGGCGAGCAGCATCAGTTGATCTCCACAGTCGTCGTCGGCGGTGAGCGAGCGCTCCACCGCCTCCAACTGTCCGCGCAGTCTGCGCAGGCGCAGCATCAGCTTGGCTTTTTCGCGTTCGCGAAGAGACATAGGAGACTTCCTCCGCTTGACTATACCCACCCCCGGTATGGTATGAACCGGGTGGGGGTATAGTAGCACTTTCATTATTTCATGCCTTCCCGCCGCCCCAATCCGTTCTACTTGGCGCTCGCCGGCCTGGCTCTTGCCTTGCTGCTGGCGGGCCTGCGGGCCGCCGGGCAATCGGGAGGCGCCCTGCCCCCGGCGCCCGAGCCGCAGACGCCGGCCGCCGCGCCGGTTCTGACGATGGCGCAGCACCCGGACAACACGCGCTACTGGATTTCGGGGCAGATCAACAGCATCTTCCAGATGCACGGGCACTTCCGCTCGCCCTACCAGGGGCCGAACAGCCTGATCGACGATTTCGAGACCAAAGCCTCGGAGGTGGCGACGCTCTATCTCGGCTATCAATTGCAGCCGAACTCCCGATTCAACACCGACCTGATCGTCGATTTCGAAAATGCCGGCGGGCGGGGCCTCTCTCAGGCGCTGGGACTGGGCGGGATCACAAATCTCGACGTGGTACGCAACACGACCCTGAGTACGAAGCCGTATCTCGCCCGCGGCGAGATTCACCAGATCGTCGGGCTGACCGATGAGACGACGGAGCAGGAGCGCGGGCCGTTCGTGCTGGCGACGAAAGTCCCGGTGCGGCGCTTCGAGATCCGCATTGGCAAGATGAGCCTGCCGGACACGTTCGACGTCAACTCGGTGGGCTCGGACAGCCACCTGCAATTCACCAACTGGACGATCGACAACAACGGGGCATGGGACTACGCGGCCGACACGCGCGGTTACACGGTGGGCGGAATCCTGGAGTACGACGACCGCGTCTGGTCGGCGCGCTACTCTATCGCCGCCATGCCGACGGTGGCCAACGGCATCGACCTCGACTGGGCCTTTAGCCGCGCCAACGGGCAGAACTGGGAGTTCGAGTTGCGCAAGGGCCTTTTCGCGAGCCTGCTCGATCCCAAGCGCCAGGGCGCGGTGCGCGTGCTGAGCTACGTGAACCACGCCCACATGGGCGACTACCGGGAGTCGGTTAATCAGTACCTTGCGGGCAAGATTGCGACGCCCGACATCACCCAAACGGAGCTCTTCGGTGCGGTGAAGTACGGATTCGGCCTGAACACCGAGCAGGAGGTGACCGACAGCCTGCGGCTGTTCGGGCGCTTCGGATGGAACGAGGACCAGCACGAGTCGTTCGCCTACACCGAGGTTGGCCAAACGATCCTCTTCGGCGGCGATTACAGCGGCCATGACTGGCGCAGGGCAAACGACAAGATTGGTGCGGCGTTCGTGTCGAATGCAATCAAGCGCGACCATCAAAACTACCTCCGATACGGCGGTCAGGGCTTCCTGCTGGGCGATGGCAACCTGCGTTACGGGCGCGAGAACATCCTGGAGTGGTACTACAACGCTCATCTCTGGCGCGGATGGTTTGCGACGGCCGGTGGGACGGAGATTGTGCATCCCGGGTACAACGCGGACCGCGGGCCGGTGTACGTGACGACGGTGCGGGCGCACATCGATTTCTGAGAAGCAGGGAGCAAGGAAGCGAGGGAGCAAGGGTGCGAGCCCGCGGGCCTTTGCGCTGGCGAGGGAGCAGGTACGGGCGGGGATCGTCGCGTCCAGTGGAACGAACGTGCTGGAGGGAAACCGTTTGGGACGCGGGGAAAAGGCTTTCCGTTATACTGAAGGGGATCAGCCACACATCATTTCGTCCCTCGATATGTCCTCCTCTTCGACCGCAACCGTTCCGGTTTCCGCAGGATCCGCTGTACGGAGCCGGACGGCGTATATCGCCGGGTACGTCTACTTCACGTTCATTTGCTACGTTTCAATCGGCCTGCCGCTGGCGGTTCTGCCGCCGTTCGTGCACCTGCACATGGGCTACAGCGCGGTGCTGGCGGGGCTGGCGATCAGCGTCCAGTACATCGCGACGCTGGCGAGCCGGCCGTGGGCGGGGCGCATCTCGGACCACATGGGAGCGAAGGTTTCGGTGCTGTGGGGCATGGCCTGCTGCACGGCGAGCGGCGCTTTGCTTGTGGGCGCGGGCGCCCTGCACGAGGTGCACTGGCTGAGCTTCGCGGTGCTGATCCTGAGCCGGTTGGCGCTGGGCGTGGGCGAGAGCCTGGGCTCGACGGGATCGACGCTTTGGGGGATCACCGCGGCGGGACCGGAGTACACGGCGCGGGTGATCGGGATGAACGGAATCAGCACCTACGGCGGGATGGCGCTGGCCGCGCCGCTGGGGGTGATCCTGGACCAGCAGTGGGGCCTGGGGGCGATCGGCGTGCTGACGATCCTGATCGGCGCGGTGAGCTTTGCAGTGGCCTGGCGTAAGGATCCCGTGCCGGTTGAGCCCGGAGAGCATATGCGGTTTGCCCATGTGGCGTGGCGCGTGGCCCCGCACGGCATGGGGCTGGCGCTGGGCGGCGTGAGCTACAGCGTCCTGGCGACGTTCGTCACGCTCTTCTATATGCACCGGGGATGGAGCGGAGCGGCGCTGTGTCTGACGGCCTTCGGGATCGGATTCATCGCCGTGCGCGTGCTGTTCATCCACACCATCGACCGGTACGGAGGGTTCCAGGTAGCGATCGCGTCGCTGGCCTGCAACAGCGTGGGGATGGTGCTGCTTTGGCAGGCAGCGAGCCCGTGGATGGCGATGGCCGGGGCGGCGATCGCAGGGCTGGGATTCTCGCTGGTGTTTCCGGCGATCGGCGTGGAGGCGGTGAAGCGGGTTCCGGAGTTCAATCGCGGAACCGCGCTGGGGGTCTATACGGCGTTCTCCGACGTGTCGTTCTTCCTGGTGGGTCCGATTGCGGGCGCGATCATCGGCTGGTTCGGCTACGCGAGTGTGTTTCTGTTCGGGTTGGTGAGCGTGCTGACGGCGCTGGGGATTGTGGTGGTGCTAAAAGCAGGGAACAGGGAATAGGGACCAGGGACCAGGGAATAGGGAATAGAGCCCCGGGAGGGTCCGCAGCGATGCAGATTACTTTCTCTTGACTTCTTCTGCTTTCTTGACCTCGGTGAAGGCGGTTCTGCGCACGAGCTTGTATTTGCCGTCCTTGAAGGTGTAGATCTCGGTCCAGTTCTGGGCTTTGATGGGATGGCCGAAGTCCTCCCGATCGTAGCCCCGCGATATCACCTCGATGTCATAGTAGTCGCCCTGACGATCCGGACTAGCTGATCCGTCATCACCTGTAAGAAACCTGAATGCCGCCGATGAGCGGTAAGGCACCCGCTTGTTCAGTCTGTCGTCTGGATCGATCGCTCCCAGGTCGTCGTTCTCGTCCTCGATGCTCCAGACCTCTTCGACGCTCTTGCCAAGGGGAAGAAGGAGTTGTTTGAAGGATGACGAGAACCCCTGCGCAAGGTCGGTGGACGAAAGGAGGAGGCCGTGCCTTTCGGGGCCAACCGCAACAAGGCTAACGTCTGGCGGGTCACCCCAGCCTCCCCAAAAACCGATCGCGGGGTTTGCGCTCTCGAGTTTCCAGCTTTGCCCCTGCCAGACAAACACTGCGGCACCGGTGGCTGGTGCGCAGACGTGGCAGTTATATTCTCCTTCCGAATCCGGAGCAGGCTTGGCGCTTGTCGCGAGGTAGACTCGAGTGGCGTCACCCTCGGTAACCTGAGTCCTGATGATCACAGACACGGAGACCGTCGTATCCTCCTCGGAGCATGGCCAACCGGGATGCATCCCCTCAGACTGTTGCTCTTTCGTGCATACCCACTGGGCGGTTTTCTTTGCGGGGTTGTAGTCGTGGTAGAGCTGCTTCAGCGCTTCATCGGTCGAGAGAGGCACTTGGCTAGGCAAAGCAGCTGCTGAACAGAAGAGGGCGAACGAAAGGAGGGGGGTTTTCATTTGCGGACCGCCCCGCCGAGCATATTCGGCGTGGGCACATCGTAGCACGGATGGAGCAGCGCGGATGTTGGTTGGCCAGCGACGGAACACATGCGTGACTGAGGGGCCCGTTGTGTGGTTCTATCCGGCTGCGATGAGACGCTGGGTACGGCGAAGGGCGATGGCAATGAGGGCGAGTGCGAGGATCAGAAAGACCACGTGGCTCAAGAGGACAATACCCTTGGGGCTGGGAACGACCGGGTTCCCAATAAATGCATGCACGCCATAGACGAGCGCTCCTCCCGCGCCAACGCTCAGGGTGTGCAAAGCCGTCCATCCGTCGCGGCGTGAGAGCACCCAGAGCGAAGCCAGAAAAGCCAGATCGACGGCGAGGATCAAGACGACGGCACCCCAGTTCCATAGAATCGGCGCGAGGAAGATAGCCGCGCCGAGGAGGAATGCGGCCGAGCCAGTGAGCCATGGAGAGGGCGCGGCGCCGGGTCGTTGTTGCGGGGTGCGCGCGGGAGTTAGGAAGGCGGCAATGACGAGCAGGATGCAGATGAGTACTGTGATGGCGAACTGCGCATTCGAGGCGCGGAACGGGTCGTGGTGGAGCGAGTAGGCGGCGTTTACGGCCGCGCCGGCGAGGTAGAGAGCGGCAGCGACGCAGACGCCGACTTTACCCAGCCACGGCGTGCGGACGCGGGAGGGGAAGAGGCCGTCGACGAGGGCGATGGAGACGCCGATGCTCCAGAAGGGATGGACGTTGAGCATGAAGAGGGTCCACCAGGTGCCGATGCCGAGAGAGGGAATCCAGGCGTGGGTGAGCAAGTGCATATGCTTCCCGAAGATATCGGGGTTGAAGAGAGTCTGTCCGACGAAGCCCTCTTCGATGAGCGCGTAGGCGCAGCCGAGGAGAAGGATGGTGGGCCAGCCGCGACCGGAACGGCGGGCGAGCTCGCGAATGAGAATTGCGCCGCCGCCGTACATGGGCGCGAGCAGAAGGAGCAGGGGGAGCCAGGTGACCGGAAAATCGCCGAGGAGGAATTCGGCGACGAGTGGCGCGACGAAGAAAAGGGTGACGGCGGCGGGGATGGAACGTTGCGGGTTGGGCATGGGGCCTCTTTCCGGGGTTAAGGGCAATTCAAGCGAATGTGTGCCGAAGAAGGAGATTCCGGTTAAGACGGATCGAGTCCGTACAGGCTTCGAACACTCGGAAGATTCGATCGTATTTTGTGGCCAATTGCCCGCCCTAGAAATTTTGTTACTGATTCGAAGCGCTGCATGGAGGCGGCCCTGTCGTTGAGATCGAGCTCGAACGCGACGAGAAGCCGGTCTTGATCGTCGCGTGGCCAGTTCTGGAAATCGTTCCACGCCTGGATATTGCCGGCCCTGACCGCCTCGTTGCCGCCATGTGAATATTCGGCCAACTGAAGCCACCGTTTCGTGAGGGCCTGAGCAGACTCGCTCGCGGGGTCCAGATCAATGTCCGCTTCGATTTCGGCGAAGAGTTGCCGCATCGCCTGCACATTCTTCTTACGGTCTTCAGCAGGTGTTTGGCGGGCGAACCGTTCCTTATCGAGCCAGGCTTGATCGGTGTAATACTTCCGCATGAAGTTCTCTTGTGGCTGCATGTCGATACCCTCGATAATCTTTCGAAGAATGGATGCGTCGGTGGTTTGCCCCGATTGAATGACCTTTTCCGCTGCTTCAATGGCAACCATGGCGCGATCGATCAGCCTTCGCTTTTCGCCTAAAGCTTCACGCTGCACATGCAGGGAGTCGACGAGCGTTAGCGGTCCGTGTTTCAGGAGCAGCTTGATCTCCTGAAGCGGGATACCCAGGAACTTGAGTGCGGCAATTTGTTCCAGGCGCTCCATATCTTCTGGACGGTAGAGGCGAAAGCCGGACCTTCCGCGCTGCGGTTTGAGCAAACCAATGCGATCGTAGTGGTGCAACGCTCGAACGGTCACTCCTGCCAATTTCGCGAATTCGCCAATCCGGTAGCTGCTGCTCATCGTTCTCCGACTATAGTCGGGCCTGACGCAGGGTCACGGTCAAGCGGAGAATTACAGGCCTGATGAGGAAGGACTCAGGGTCAGCGGATGGCGACGGGCCAATTCGTTGCGGGGGCGGCGTCGGGGACGCCGGAGCGGTAGGCGCCGAGGCCGGAGGCCATGGCTTCGAGTTCGGCGGCGTGGGCGGAGAGGCCGCAGGGATGGCCCTCGGTTTCGAGCAGGTGGCCGTTCTCGCGGATCATGGTGAAGAGCGGGCTCGAGAGCGCGTCGCGGAGGCGAGAGGTGCGGACGCTGTGGGTGGCGAGGGCTGAGACCGGGCAGGCGGTCACGTCGCCCGTAGGCGCGACGTGGGCGAATCCGCGGCCGGCGCTGACGCAGCCGCCGAGAGCCTCCTCGTCGGCGGGTGAGTGAACGATGAATGCGCCGCCGGTCTGGCGCTCGCGGTAGGCGAGGACGGTCTGCCGAAAACGCTTCTGCTGTTCGGCGGTCAATTGAACGCCGCTGTCGCATCCGGCGTCGGGAATCTGCTCGATGAACATGATGAGCGGGCCGCTGTGGGCGGTGAGGGCGTCGATATTCGCGGGATCGGACCAGTAGCCGACGTTGCCGGGCTCGATGGTGACGGCGATACCGGTGAGAACGCCCGCGTCCTGAAGGCGGTCGAGGCAGGCCAGAGCGCGGTCGAAGACGCCCGAGCCGCGGCGGCGGTCAGTGAGCGCGCGGTCGCCTTCGAGGCTGACCATGACGACGACATTCGAGAGCCTGCGGAGCGCGGCGCAGTCCTCCGGCTTAATGGCGGTGCCATTGGTGAAGACGAGGAAGAGGCGGTCGGGGAACTCGCGGAAGAGGTTGACGATGCCGGGGAGGAGAAAGGGCTCGCCGCCGGCGACGATGAAGGCCATGACGCCGAGGCTGACCGCCTCGGAGACGACGCGCCGCCACTCGTTGAGGTCGAGGCCGGGCCGCGCGGGCGCGCTGGAAACAACGCCAACGCCGGCGGCGTAGCAGCCCGAGCAGCGCAGGTTACATCGGGAGGTGACGCTGAGGATGAGGAAGGGAGGGACGCGGACTCCGGCAGCCTGCTGGCGGGCGCGTACGCGGCCCGACTGCTTGAGCGTACGCGCGAGGCGAAGGAATCCTGGCACGTAGCGGCGATGGCGGACCATCCAGGGAACGATGACGCGCGTCAACTGGGGATCAATCTCCTTGATCCCGCCGGCGAAGTCGATGAGACGGCTCGACAGAAGGCCGGGAGACGGCTCGCGCAGTTCCGCTGTTGGGGTCATATGGATAGGATACGGGGTTGGCGGGGCGGAGGTTCCCGGACAGTGGGCGGTGGAGGGTGGACGGTGAACGGCGGAGTGAGCTCCTGAATGAAAACGGCCACCCCGGAGGGCGGCCGCCGTAATGGTATCCCACCCTTTTCGCCCGGCGCGGCGGACGAAAAGGATGGGGCAACCGGGGATGAACTAATCGTTCTGCCGCTCGCTCTTGCGCCAGTTGACGAGGTCGCCGAGCGTGGTGGTGGAACTGGAGACGGAGTGCTTGTGCGAGTCCTGCTTGGAGCCCTCGCCTGCGGAGCGGCTGGGTTCGTGGCTGGCGCTGGCACGTAGGCTGAGGCCCACCTTCTTCTCCTCGACATTGATTTTGATGATTTTGAAGTCGTGCTCCAGGCCCTGCTCGAGCGGGGAGTGACCGTCGACAGGGTCGCCGGCCTCGGAGATGTGGCACAGGCCCTCGACGCCCTCGGCGATCTCGACAAACGCGCCGAATTGCGCGGTGCGGAGAATCTTGCCGTGGACGACGTCGCCGATGCGGTGAGTGGCGAAGAAGCTCTCCCAGACATCGGGCTGCAACTGCTTGATGCCGAGAGAGAGGCGGCGGTTCTGGGGCTCGACGCCGAGAACGACGGCCTTGACCTTTTCGCCCTTCTTGACGACTTCAGACGGATGCTTGACGCGCTTGGTCCAGCTCAGGTTGGAGACGTGGACGAGGCCGTCGATGCCATCCTCGATTTCGACGAAGGCGCCGAAGTCGGTGAGGTTGCGGACGCGACCCTCGACCTGCGATCCGACGGGGTACTTGTCGCACAGGTTCTCCCAGGGATTCTCCATGAGCTGCTTCATGCCCAGGGAGATGCGGCGGTCGGCGGGGGTGACGCTGAGGACGACGGTGTCGACCTCGTCGCCCGGCTTGACGAGCTTGGAGGGATGCTTAAGGCGCTTGGACCAGGTCATCTCGGAGAGGTGAACCAGGCCCTCGATGCCCTGCTCGAGTTCGACGAACGCGCCGTAGTCGGTAACGGAGAGGACGCGGCCGTGGACCTTGGCGCCGACGGGATAGCGCTCCGAGGCGTCGAGCCACGGGTCGGGCGTCAACTGCTTGAAGCCGAGAGAGACGCGCTGCTTGTCCTTGTCGAACTTGAGGACCTTGACCTGGATCTCGTCGCCGACGTTGACCAGGTCGCGGGGATGCGTGAGGCGGCCCCAGCTCATGTCGGTGATGTGGAGCAGGCCGTCAATGCCGCCGAGGTCGACGAACGCGCCGTAGTCGGTAAGGTTCTTGACCGTGCCGGTGAGGACCGCGTCTTCGGCGAGGTGCTCCATGGTGGCGGAGCGCTTGGAGTTGAGCTCTTCTTCCAGGATCTCTTTGCGGCTGACCACGACGTTGCCGCGCTTCTTGTTGAGCTTGATGACGCGGACTTCGATCTGCTGGCCGAGGTAGGAGTCGAGATTGCGCACGGGCCGGATCTCAAGCTGCGAGCCGGGCAGGAAGGCCTTGATGCCGATGTCGACGGTGAGGCCGCCCTTGACGCGGCTGACGACGGCGCCGGTGATGGGCGTCTTGTCGTTGGCCGCCTTCTCGATCGTGTCCCACACGCGGAGGCGCTGCGCACGCTCGTAGCTGACCAGGTAGCCGCCTTCGTGCTCCTCGCGCTCGATGACGACATCGATGTCGTCGCCGGGCTGGAACTTGACCGCGCCGGTGTGATCGACCACCTGCTCCAGAGGCACAAGGCCTTCGGACTTGAGGCCGACATCGACGACCAAGTACTTTTCACGCTGCTCGACGACCTTGCCGGAGACGACCTTGTCGCCGTAGGCCTCGATGGCAGCCGCTTCGGCGGCCTGCTCGCGCTCGAATGCGGCCAGGGCCGAGGAGAAGTCCTCGCCGGGCTCGCCGGCAAGCGCGGGCGCATGCGCGACAGGCGCTGCAGGAGGCTCGGGTGCGGGAGAGGGCTCGGGAGCGGGAGAGAGCTCGGGAGCCGCGGTCTCGGCCGTGGGGGTGGGTGCGGGTTCGACAGCGGCGGCCGGTTCAGGCTCGGGAACTACCGCAACGGGAGGTTCAGAAGGGGCCGGTTGCTCAGGGGCTACCTCGGCGGCAGGTTGGGTCAAGGCATCGGCGTCCAGCGGAGTCGCTTCGAGTTGAGCGGCAATCTCAGGGTTGGACGTGGATTCGGGCGACGGCTGCACGATCTCCGCCGCAGGTTCGATCACTGGCGTTTCCAATGCGGTGTTCAGGGTTGTGCTCTCGGTTTCAGGATTGAGGACGTTTGCCATTACAGCCAGCTCCGGGACTACGTGCTCCAGCGGCGAGTTGCGCCGACCGCTGGTGGTTCCCATGCCGCAGATCCGCGCTCCGGTCTCCTTCGTATCCCTTGACTTGCCCTCGCGCCTAAGAGACGCTCCGGTCATGTACTCCGAAGGAAGAGCCATCCTCATCCTCATGCTCGGGGGGAGGCGGAAGACGGCAGGTTTCCTTGGGAAACGCCGGCAGGCAACGGCCTGCTGGGAGGGCGGCCGCAACTCACTGCTGGAATCCGCGCAGGAAGCTACGCCCACAAGTGTAGCAACCTCTGCAATCCAGCGTCAATTGAGCGTTTCAAACCAAATCGGTTGCGGGTTGCGGCCGAGCGGGTTTCACTGTCCGCTACGAAGAGTACGGGAGAACAGTGCCGGGGCCTTCTATACTGGATCGAACGGCGAGCTTCGACATGGATTATCTTTGGACTCCCTGGCGCTATGCCTACGTCACGACGGCGGAGAGCAAGAAGCGCCCCGGCGTTCCGGCGGCTCTGGATGCCTGGCCGGGCGACCTGGGGTGCGTTTTCTGCAACCTGATCGCGGCGATCGACCATGCCATTGCGAACGGCATGGACCGGGAGAAAGCCGAAGCGGCGGGCGGGCTCGTGCTTCGCGCGAAACACTGCTTCGTTAGCCTGAATGCCTTTCCCTATACATCGGGGCACGTGATGGCGATGCCCTACGCGCACCTGGACCGGCTGGCCACGCTGCCGCCCGAAACGGCGCACGAACTGATGGACCTGGCGCAACGGACCGAACGAGTGCTCGACCGGCTGTATACACCGCACGGCTTCAACTTCGGAATGAACGTCGGCCAGGCGGCGGGCGCGGGCGTGGCCGGACATTTGCATCTGCACGCCATGCCGCGGTGGGTGGGCGACACCAGCTTCATCACCACGGTCGCCGAGACGCGGGTGCTGCCCGAGGATCGGGAGACGACGTGGCGGAGGATGCGGGAAGCGTACGGGAAATGCAGGGACTAGGTGTGTAGTGTCAACAGGTTGTTCCGATCGAGGCCAGCGCGGCTGATGGGAGTGTTGTTGGCGAGGCTGGCGTGGGGTCTATGCCAGTTGTACAAGTGGATCCAGCAAGGTAGTTCGTTGGCT
>JBEKUS010000068.1:0-21384 GCA_049514795.1 Occallatibacter sp. | reverse complement strand
TGCGCCGTGGCCGGCCCGCCCACCCGCAACCGCGGGCTCACGCTCTTCAGGGTCCGCGCCGTGTGCGCATACAGATCGAAATACGTGCTCTGCCGCGGCGCGCCGTACCAGAAGTCGATGTTGGGCTCGTTCCACACTTCGAAGTACCACTGCGACACCTCGTCGATGCCGTAGCGGTCTACGAGATGCTGCGCAAAACGCCGGATCAGCTCGTCCCAGTCGTCCATGTTCCTCGGCGGCGACACGTTCGGCTTGTACCAGAACGAATGCAGAGCGTCGAGGTCGGCGGCGAGCTTCCGCGGCATGAAGCTGATCTCGACGAAAGGCCGCACGCCGTTCTTGAGCAGCCCGTCGTAGATCTGATCGACGTAGGCGAAGTTGTAGACCGGGTTCCCATGCGCGTCCTCGTTGTAAACCCCGACCTCGTCGTGAAGGATGGCGTGAAAGCGCACATACCGGAAGTCCGCGATCGCCTTCACGGCGCGCAGATCGTCGCGGTAGCTCTCACGCAACGACAGGATGGCCCGGCCCGAGCCGAAGGTCCCTTCCCAGAAATGCGGGAAAGGCGTCGCGTGCGCCTGGGCATCGATCTCGATGGTTTCCTGCGCGAAAACGCGCGGCGCCGGAAACGTAAGGATCAGGAAGATTACGAAGGGCAAGAATTTCGACCGCTGCACGAGAAACTCCATTCCCTGGGCGCACAGGAGCGTCGCCGGATGATGGGATACATACCGGACTAGATTACGCCCAGACGCAACGATGCCGCCCGAAGGCGGCATCGCGCGGCAATGAAGAGACCGAGAACTGTTAGATCCCCACGCCGAATTCGCTCGCTTGGTTCGAGCCGGCGTTCGAATAGAAGTCGTACGGCGTGCGCTTCTTGAACCGGTAGCGGTTCCGCAGTTCGGTGCCTAAGTAAATGCCCAGCGCGGCCACCGCGATCCCCAGCGAAAACCAGGTCACAACGCGCATTGCGGTCAGTCCCGCTTTCTGCGGAGCAGCGGATTCTTCAACGGGCAGTTCGGCTTGGGGATTGGCGGACATCGGACACACCCTCCGGTGCCTCCATGATAGCGCAGTTTTTGTTCCGCCCGCCGGTCACGAGGGTGCGGAAATCCGGTCCCATATTCACAACATGGTATCGATTCGGGCGAGCCACCGGGCTTTTTCGATGTCGGGAAGGAAGCTCGCCTGAATGGAGTTGGCGGCGAGCCGCCGCAGCTCCTCGCTGGTGAAGCCCTGCTCGGTGTGCGCCAGCAAGAATTCGTTGGCCAGATCGGAGCCGAAGAAGGCCGGATCGTCCGAGTTGAGCGTGACCAGCAGGCCGCGATCGAAGTAGCGGCGCAGCGGGTGGTCGGCAAACGACGGGCAGACGCCGGTGCGGACGTTCGAGCTGGGATTTAGCTCGATCCCGATGTTCCGTCTCTTCAGCTCCTCGAGCAGCGCCTCATCCTGGATGGCCGACACCGCGTGCCCGACGCGCTCGGCCCCGATCGAGAGCGCTTCCCAGATGGCCTCCGGCCCGGTCGTCTCGCCGGCGTGGTCGGTCAGCCGCAGGCCGGCGTCTCGCGCCTGGGCAAAGGCCTCGCGAAACGCCTCGGACCCCCTGATGCGCTCGTCCCCGCCCAGCCCGACGCCCACGATCGAGGGGAACCACTCGCGCATCTCCGCCGCCTTGCGAAAGACGCGGTCGGCCTCTCCGACCCTGAAGTGGCGGACGGCGTCGAAGATCCAATAGACCGAGAGGCCCAGCTCCCTCGCGGCGCGCTCGCGGGCGCGCTCCAGCGCATCGAAGATCGGCTCGAAGCAGTGCGGATCGAAATTGCGCCACATATAGATGACGCCGACCGAGATGAAGACCTCGGCGTGGAAGACTCCCTGCTCGGCCAGCCTCTGCATCATGTGCCAGGCCGCCAGCTCGTAGTCCCTCGGCTCCCGCAGACGGCGAGTGACCGCCTTGTAGCCCTGCATGAAGCCGGTGAAGTTGTCGAAGCGGTAGAAACTCTCGGCCTCGTGGAGCGTCAGGGGGATTGCGTCGTTGCGCGCGCTCAACTCGACCAGCGTCGCCGGCGCAATGGTGCCTTCGAGGTGCAAATGAAGCTCGGCCTTGGGCAGCCGGCGGATGAAGTCCCGGATTTCGCTCACTTCTTCAGTTTAGCGGCGGCAGCAGGCGGGCATTTCACGTCGCGAGCGGATCGAGCGGCCGGCCTGTCTCCCCGGAGATCGCTCTCAACCTGCCGCGGGCGCCGGTTCCGCGGCCAGGCAGATCCGCCGCCCGGGAAAACTCCGCCGCGAACGCAAGGTGCGACGATTCTCGCTCCCGCTTCGCGCGCGAAATCTGTGCCCTGTAGGTCGTCGGATGATCACCGGCGCCGCACTGCTATCGCTGCGGGGCGAACTCCGAGCGGTGGCGGCTGTAGAGGAAGTAAATGATGAGGCCGATGAAGAGCCAGATGAAGAAGCGGCACCAGGTAATGATGGGCAGACCGGCCATGAGCAGGAAGCAGAAGATGACGCTGAGCGCGGGAATGATGGGCCCGCCGGGAACGAGAAATCCGCGGCGGCGCTCGGGCTCGCGATAACGCAGGACGATGACGCCGATTGACACCAGGGCGAAGGCGAAGAGCGTTCCGATGTTGGAGAGGTCAGCCAGCGTGCCGATGTCGAAGAGGCCGGAGGGGATGGCGACGACGAATCCGGCGACCCATGTGGAAAAGGCGGGCGTGCGGAAGACCGGATGGACGTTGGAGAAGACTCTGGGCAGCAGGCCGTCTCTGGACATGGAGAACCAGACGCGCGCCTGCCCGAGCTGGAAGACCAGGATCGACGAGATCATTCCCATCAGCGCGCCTATCAGCACCATCAGCCGCACCCAGTGCAGTGTGCCGTGGCCGTGCAGCACCGTGATCCGCTTCAGGGCGTTCACTACGGGCGCCGCGTCGCCCATTACGCTCTGCCACGGCACAATGCCGCTTAGCACGATGGCCACGCCGCCGTAGAGCAGCGTGCACGCCACCAGCGTGGCCAGAATCCCGAACGGCAGGTCGCGCTGCGGATTGCGGCACTCCTCGGCGGCCGTCGACACCGAATCGAACCCAATGTAGGTGAAAAAGATGATCGAACCGCCGGCCAGCACCCCCGACCATCCGTTGGGCATAAACGGGTGCCAGTTGTGCGGCTTCACGAAGCTGGCTGCGGCGAAGATGAACACCAGGATCGCCGCCATCTTCACCAGCACCAGAACATTGTTCGTGCGCGCCGACTCGCGGATGCCGCGCACCAGGATCATCGTGAGAAGCATCACGATGAGAAACGCCGGAATGTTGAACCCGAAGTGCCAACCGGGATCGTAGAGGTTGTTGCCCGCCAGGTCCTGTAATCCCGTCGGCAGATACGCGGGCGAGATCCATCGCAGTGGCAGATGGATGCCGAGCCAGTCCATCAGATCGACGATGTGCGCGGAGAAACCCACGCTTACGCTCATGTTCGAGAATGCGTACTCGAGGATCAGATCCCAGCCGATAATCCACGCTGTCAGCTCGCCCAGTGTCGCGTAGGTGTACGTGTACGCCGAGCCCGCGATCGGGATCATCGACGAGATCTCGGCGTAGCACAGCCCGGTGAAACCGCACACGATGGCCACCAGCACCAGCGAAAGCGCCAGCGCCGGGCCCGCGCCGGGACGCCCCGCCAGGGCCGTGTGCAGAATGAGGTAATGCAAGAGAGGAGTGTTCTCGATCGACGGGGTGTCGAACCGCTGCCCGGCCATCGCCGTGCCGATCACCGTGAAAATCCCCGAGCCGATCACCGCGCCGATTCCCAGCGCGGTCAGCGACCACGGTCCAAGGCTCTTCTTCAGCGAGTGTTCAGGGTCTTCCGATTCGCTGATGAGCTTGTCGATCGACTTGCGGGCGAACAGTTGGCTGGGCAGCGCAGGTCTCCTCAAAGGCAGCCTTCAGCCGTCAGCCCTCAGCTTCCAGCCTGTCGCGCATCCTCGTCGGTGCCAGTCTGAGCACGATGAAGCCGCAAGCTGACGGCTGAAAGCTAAGGGCTAAGAGCTAGTAGCTGTCTTTACCGCTTCGTCTGGCCGCGGGCCATCTTCTTCACTTTCTTCTTCAGCGAGCCGCGCGGAGTGGTGCGCTTAGCCTTGGGAGCCGCCTTCTTGCGCGCCGCGCGCTTCAGCTTCTTCCGTTCCAGCTTGTCCTCGATCTTCTTGGTGTCTGCCACCGTTGAACCTCTTTCCTTTGAGCCTTTTCACGCTCGCCCACAGCGCGGGCAAACGCAAAGTTCATCGTAACAGGGTTCGCGCGTGGCTCAAAGAGCGGCAGACACGCCGTTTCTGGCCGCGCCGGAGGCAGACAATCGTCAACGTCGAGCGCCCGCATCGCGGCTCTAACCGAATCAGGCGCCACCGTCTTCTTCAGGATTTGCTGGGATGAAAGCGGCAGCCTGTGTCAGGGGTCCTAAGAACCGGGTGCGGTGTAATCCTACTGAACAACCACATTCTCGACCCCGCGGCCCAGGCGGCGCCATTGGCTCGCCGGGATCGCGTCGATGGTATCGGCGATGGCGGACGGTTGATCGCCGGTGAGGCCCAGAAGCTGGAAGAACTCGGCGGCGGGCACTGGGCGTCCGTAGAGCCAGCCCTGCCCGTAGATCCGGAGGTTGTCCGTGGAGAAGTAATCCGCCTGCCGTTCGGACTCGATGCCTTCGACCACCACTCCCAGATTCAACGAGCGCGCCATCGCGATGATTTGCGGCAGCAGAGCGACAGTCACTGCTTCGGTCCCGATCGCCCGCGTGAACGCCTTGTCGATCTTGATCGTGTCCACGGAAAGGTACAGCAGATAGGAAAGGTTCGAGTATCCGGTTCCGAAGTCGTCGATGTAGATGCTGTAGCCCCTCTCGCGCAACGAGCGGATCGACTCCATGGCCACTTCCCGGCTCGCCGTGGTGCTCTCGGTCACCTCCAGCACCAGGTTGCTCGTCCGCACCTTCGCCTCCGCCACCGCGGCGTCGATCATGGGCAGGAACTCCGGATCGGCCAGGTCCGCCGCCGCAATATTGATGTTCAGGCGAAACTCCGGCATCTTATGGAACACCTCCCGGAACTCCGCTATGGCGCGATGGAAGACCAGTTTCGTAATCATCCCGACGAAACCGTTTTCCTCGGCCACCTTGATGAACACGTCCGGACTCACCGATTCGCCGTCGGGCTTGGTCCAGCGCGCCAGCGCCTCGGCGCCGGTGATCTTTCCGTCGTCCAGATTGACGATGGGTTGATAAACAACCTGCAGCTCACCCCGTGCGACCGCGCGCCTCAGTTGTTGATCCAGCGACAGGCTGCGGCGGCGCAACCTGCAGAACAAGATTCCAAGGCAAGCTCCTAAAATGCCCCCCGTGACCGTCGTGCCGGCCACCGCCGCCGATTCCCCTCGCCGCGCTTCGTCCACGCTGACCGACGCCGTGACGCAGCTCGAGGGAATCGCCGAGCAATGCCGCGCGGCGAGCGTGTCTCCTTGGCGCGTCAAGCTGTCGGCAGGTTCCATTCCGCCCGGGTCCGATGGACTCGATTCGCCGGAGTCGACCGCCAGATGAATCGGCAGCGGCCCCTCCACCACCGGCAGATTCGAGCCGAAGACCACGAACATGTCGCCCTGCTGGATTCCCGCCCTCTGCGGCCCCTGGTCCCGGATCGCAACCAGGTTGCTGTAGGCCACCGTTCCGTCCGGCTCCTGGGTCCCTGCTTTCAACTGTCCGATCGACTGCGCCGGCCGGCCGGCCGTCGCCGAGCACTCGATGCTCCCCTCGTGAATCCGCCCTGCATCTCTCAGCGAATCCGAGCGAAACACGAGTTCTCTGAAGTAGTTCAGCTCCGCCTCGGAACAAGGCGGATTCGCCGAATGCTGCAACTTGCCCAGAAGGTCTCGCGCTTCCCTCACCGAAGCATCGTTCTGAAGCGCCACGCGCTCCAGGTACTGTCGCAGGTGGGCCTCGGCCAGCGGGATTGCGAACACGCAGCCGAGCAGGAAGCCGGCTGCGGCTCCGAGTGCCGTCGTCGCGATTACAGTTGCTCTTGCGGCCAGTTCGCTTTCCCGTTGATCTTGCATAATCTCGCCGATAGGCGCTGCCCTCAGCAGGTGAACCGTCTCCCGCCCTTCTATCTAAGTACTGTTGTTTCTTGCACTCAGCAATGGCCGCTTCATGGGATGCCCTTGCCCATCGGTACCCAACCGATTACATTACTATCGGCACTTTCTCGCGAATTTGTACCCAGATTCTGGCTGGCCCCGCCGGCCCCCAGGGGACCGCACCAAGCCAGACGGAATCGGCACAAACTAACTGCTGAATCTAAATGACTTACTTCGAAGGTGCCGGATTCCTTTACGGCGGGGCAGGAAGCGCGCAGGACGGCTTACTCCTGTGCCGCTTCCGCCATCGCTCTCGGCCACGCCTTCGCGCCATGGTTACCTTCGTACAATCCGTCGTCCGCTGGTAACGTCCAGCCGGCTCGTCGAACAGGCAGAATATCCGGCTTTCGGACATCCGCCCCCCGGTTTCGCGCAATCCGCGCTTTAGCCAGCCCCGATCCCTGGGATCCGGAACCTTGGAGGCAGCGGGTGCGCCAATGTCTGGCCCGAGCGCGGTCGCGGTCATGTTCGGATGCGGTCTAGGGGGATCTTGCCTCTGAGATCCGGCATCGGGACCCCTCGCCGCCGTAGCCTCCCTCTTTTCCCGCGGGATACACTGTTCTCCGGCTGAGGTGAGGCATGGTCGAACAGCGCAGCCGGGTCCTGGTCATCAATCCCGGAACAACCTCGACGAAGATCGGCGTCTTCACCCGCACCGGCGAGGAGATATCCCGCAACATCCGCCACGGCGACGAGGAGGTCAACCGCTTCCGCGGGCGGCCGATGCTCGACCGTCTGGAGTACCGCGCCGGTATGGTGGAGGCGGCGCTTGAGGAGGCCGGCTACGGCGAGAGCGGGAAGGGCGGCGAGCCATGGGCCGCCGTGGCGGGGCGCGGCGGCCTGCTGCCGCCCATGGAGTGCGGCGCCTACCTGGTCGACGACGTGATGGTCGAGGAGCTGCGTCGGGCGCGGCTCGGCGAGCACGCCTCGAACCTGGGCGCGGTGATGGCCCTGCGCTTCGCGCGCGCGGCTGGTGTCGACGCCTACATCGTGGACCCTGTCACCGTGGATGAATGGCAGACCTGCGCGCGCCTCTCCGGCTCGCCGCTGGTTCCGCGCGTCTCGGTGGGCCACGCGCTGAACACCAAGGCCGTGGCGCGGCGCTATGCGCGCGGCATGGGCAGGCGCTACGGGGATCTGCGGCTGATCGTGATCCACATGGGCAGCGGAATTACCGTCTCCGCGCACCGCGCTGGGCGCACCATCGACAGCAACTCCATCGGCGAAGGTCCGTTCGGCCCTGACCGCACCGGCTCGCTCCCGGTGCGCGGGCTGGTCAAGTTGTGTTGCAGCGGCACGATGACGCCCGAGGAGGTCGACCGCCACGTCTTCGGCGACGGCGGATTGTTCGCCTACCTCGGCACGCGCGACCTCATCGAAGTGGAGCGGCGCATCGATTCCGGTGACGCCCACGCCGCGGCCGTCTTCGAGGCCATGGTCTACCAGATCGGCAAAGAGGCGGGCGCGATGGCCGCCGTCCTCTTAGGCAAGGTCGACGCGGTTCTCGTGACCGGCGGAATGGCCCATTCCGATCGCCTGCTCAAGCAGTTGCGCCCCACCGTCGAGTGGATCGCGCCGGTCGCAGTCTTTCCCGGCGAGGACGAGCTCCAGGCCCTGGCCGAGGGCGTCTTCCGCGTCCTCGACGGCGAGGAAGCGGCAAAGCGAATGGAAAAAGACAGGGAATAGAAAGACAGCAACGAGTCAGTAAGTCAGCCTTCAACTCTCAGTGGTCAGCTATCAGCTCGATTCGCGGCGAGCGAAGCGCAAAACTCGAAGAACACAAAAACGATCGAAAACGAAACTGTGAAACTGTGGAGCAGGTGTCTGCAGGCGATTGAAATGGAACGGGTTCCGGACCGCCCGCAGTTTCACAGCTTCTGTGTTTCTGTGAGATCAGGGCGCGGCGCCTGTATCGGTTTGATTCGGTTGAGGTTCGCGGCGTGCGCAGTTTCACAGTTTCACAACCCGTTTTTTGAGTGCATAGGGGGGTGGGGGGTGAAGGGCAGGGACGTAGGGAATGGAAGGGCAGGGAGTAGGAAACAGGGGACAGAGAGCAGAGAACAGCGGACGGAGGAGGAGCGGTGGTGGCGTGCCCGTCGATCATGGAATGATTGTGCGCCAGAAGGGGGAAATGATCTGCAAAGAAGACAGGGGTTAGAGATCAGGGGTCAGGGATCAGAAAAACAACGACTTAGCGGACTACCGGGCGGGACCGATGTGAGACGCGGGGCTTGACGGGCGGGAAGGCGAGCTTCTAGCTGCTAGCTCCTAGCTGCTAGCTTGCGGAGTCGGCGGGATTGGCGAGATGAGCTTGCGGGTCGGGCGGGCGTTCGGGGTGAATGGCGAGATGGGCGTTTCTCATTACTTATCGCGCCAATCACGTTTACCTGCGGAGCGCCCTCGCAAGATCGTTTAGACCTGGGTCGTCTGGAAATGCCGAGATTAGGCCTGCTAATTCCTTCTCGCGTTGAGCCATATAAGCTGCAGTATCACCGGCGAATACACCGCCGCTGAAATGTCTTGCTTGATGGGCAAACGCTTCAACTAACCCCTCTCTCTGTGTGCCAGTAAATTGGCGCAGGAGGTTACGAACAAAGCTCGTATGCGTAAAGGCAAGACGAGGCACCGCTTTGTCAATCAATGTCGCAATGATTTGAACACCAGGATCATCTGCGCCTACGGCGGAATTCACGATGAGCTGAAGCACGGGCTCTTCGTAGCCCGCAAGATCCCAAAATAGCGTAGCAAGTTCGTCGCCTGAATCCGACTGTAAGAGTCGGCCGATACAATCCTGAGCGAGTTGCAGCCTTTTCTCAGCAGGAACGCCACCAAAAGAGATTCGCTCGTGGACAAGGCCAAACGTCCGGAAAGATGGCAAGTTGTTCCTCCTCGCGTCTACATTCAAGTCGATCCTGCGGGACAACAGGCCATAGACCTCGTCGGGGAACAAGATTGCCAATCGGCTAAGGAATCGTGGAATCGCCCCTTGATCATGTTCCCAATCCCTCACGAGGAGGAATTCAGAGGCGACAGCAGTAGCTTCCTCCCTCGTCAACATCGTCAATGGAACTCCGTATGGGCCAAATGCGTCTGCGAGATCAGCGGCCACCGACTTGTCTCCATCCGCGTGAATCGAAAGCACAGCGTCTTTGAGGTTTTCACGCAACTCGACGAATTTGCCCATATAGGTTATGGCGAAGATTGCCCCACGTTTGGCGACGGGGTCGGGATACCCTCCGTAGGCCTGAATGACTGCTATATCGTGTTCCGTTGCGCTCTCAAAGACGCGCAAATTGCTTGCCGCAGCGCGAATGACGTGGATCGCCCCCGATTCCAGCGCTGATAATGCCCGCCGCCGAAAGGCCGCCGGGTCGGCACTGTGAATCGAAGTCAAGACCGACGCCAGATGGTTTATCAATTCCCCGGACTGGGGATGGGCAATCAGTTGTTCCACCATCTCGGCTAAATAGTCAGGCCGATCAGAGAACGCCAACATGAAGCGATGAAAGCCGTTCGTCTTCACTCGCACTTCGAGACACGCGCAAGTTTGGTCGATTGTGAAGTGCGCCTGGGTCCTGGCGTCCGCAAGGAGGCGCTCCAAGCTGGATCGCCCCTTCGTCATGAGTTCGGTTATAGGCCGTTCCCACCCGACCTCGTCGAATTCCGTGGTGAGTATCGGGAGGTCGTGCTCGGCAGTGCAAATAGCATCCACTACGGCAACGGCTTCGTCCACCGTAATTTCAGCAAGCGCCACAGTTGCCGCCTGCCGTATCGCCTCTGGACAATTAATCGCGGTTGCCGATCGAAGCGCATCGTAAATTCTTGCCTTCAAAAGCGTGGTAGCGGGTTGGCCGTACCTACCAACAAGCGCCCTGAGGCATCGCTCACGTTCCCGATTCTGCCATTCAATTTCCTCCGCAGTTCTTTCGCGGCCCATACGAGTGAGAAAGTTGTGCAGCAGATTCTCCATGATTGGAATAGCGTGCAGCGCGGCGGCGCCGTCACCAGCAAGAGCGAACTCCAGATAGTCGAGCGCACTTTCGCGAACAGGACCCACGGCGGCGTAGTTGAGCCCAAAGCCGCCGAATGAATACGAATCTTCATCCCGCCATTCGCCGTATTCGCCGTCTCTCTCCAAAATCCGATTGATCAACGTGAACGGGGTGAAGTCGCTTGTGAACGCATCATCGCGACCCGCGAGACGGGCCGCCTGTACGAGCATGGCGAAATTCAGGGCAGGGTTGCCGAATCTGTGCCAGGACGCGAGCCGTTTCAGAACAGATTCTGCGCCGCCGTCCATGGTGTCTCGCCCGTCGCCGCGCTTGGCCAATTCCCACAAGGTTGTGACGGATTCCCTCAGCCGTTCTGGGTGATAGGCGGTCGCTTCGAGAAGATTGGGCAATGCGGATAAAACATATTCCTGCCCTGACCTAAAGCGGCTCCCTTCTCCCGAGGGATCCACTTGGACCGGGTCGTCAATCGCTGCCCGGATGAGGGCGATCACGTTATCCGGCTGATAGATCGCCGCTCCAGCAAGATCGGTGAGAATCGCATGCCGCACGTATTCGTCTCCCGCTCGAAACCGCTGGTGAATATCGTTCCAGATCCCACTCAATAGGTTCAGGCCGGTCTCTGCTGCCTGACCTCGGCGCCAGTCGAGCTCGGCGAGATTGCGCATTAGCTCTTTCAGCGAGTGGGCACCGAAATGTTCGTAGACCCGATCCGCGTAATGGGTAGTCTGCCCGCCAGAACTAATGCAGCGCTCCTCAAAAATATAATCCGACAGCACGTCCGGAATAACGCGCACCGGTTTTGGCCTTGGCGTAATGATACCGTTGGCTGCAAGGGCATCGATTGTTTGGAGAACCTCGTCGACGGGCTTGCCGAGGAGCGTTTGCGCCGACTGCTGGAACTCCCGTTTTTCGACGTCAACGGGGCCAAGGGCCGCAATAAGATCCAGCACAATGCGCGGCGGGTCAATTACGAACTTCGGTCCTCGTAGGTCTCTTTCATCAAGAAGACTATTGAAAACAATGGAGCGGAAGTCCTCCAACGTCGTGAGCGTCGACGGGTTGACTTTGCGCGTGGCGATAAGGCGGCCACCTGCGACGATCACAAACGGGCTGTTGCTGCCTATTTGGGCGAGGTGGCTGGCAAAGTTGCGGAACTCGTCTCCGAGCACCTGCACAGCAAGCGCGCGGCTCTGATCCTGATTGAGTTCCTTTAATTCAGGAAGTCGCGTAACCTGACTGAAATCGAATTTCCGAAGGATCTGGTTCGCAAGAAGAGTCTCGCTTCCCGGCCTTGTGGAAACGATCAACTTGAGGCTTCTGCGAATCGCTGTCTCTTGTAGTATCTGTAGAACTTTGCCAAAGGTCTCTTGCCGATGCGCATCATCAACAACAATGGTTCTACAACTGAGTGGGATCTCCTTCTCTGAGTCGTCATGCCAGTGGGGCTCGTCCTTCAGGAAAATGACTTCGGCGGGATTCGCGTTCGTCCAATCATGTAAGATCTTGCTCTTACCGATACCCCCTCTGCCGCTCATGATGCAAACACGCTTTGTCCCGTCTGCAACAAACTCATTCAGAGCGCTAATCTGTTCGTCGCGCCCGAGGAGTGTGGTGCCAAAATCAAGAATCTGAAAATGGCCTGCGGGATTCTTGCCCGCAAAATAGTCAGCTGCGGATGAAAACGTACTCCTTGCTCCGGGCCTGCCCCGCTCTTCCCAATTGCCTAGAGCGAGAACGACCTCAAGGGCTAGGCCTTCTGCCGTCGTGAAGTAGGCAGGAGTGATTCCAGCTGTTGCCTTCGCTTTGAAGTCATCGAGAGCCTTTATCCTGACGGGATCGGTTTCTTGATTTCGCCACGATGGATGACGCGCGCCGCGCCCCTTCTTTTGCTTGATAAATACGAGCGGCTCTTTCCCGAGCCTCAGAAGCTCGTCGTACTCTGCGGACGTGTATGTAGAGCCGGAACCATCGGGAAGCAAGGTCCCGGCTTTGAAGCCGATGACCAAGAGCATCACGTCTGAATCACGGAGGTGTGCCAATGCTGTTTCGAGTGGAGGATTAGGTACGGCGAGGAAGTCCTCCATCGCGTGCGTCAGTAGCCGCTTCTTTCGAAGTGCTTTGAGAACGGCCTCTCGTTCTTCGACCAAATCCAGGAACGTTGAGCTGAGAAAGGGCTTCAAATGGTCACCCCCACTGAAAGAACAATGAATGAATGTCGAACTAAGTTTAATCCTTAGCTTTGAGCGGGTAATCCGCGCATAGGGAGCGACCTGCCTTGCGCCTCTCAGATCAGTCTCGAAAAGTCGGCTTCTGGGATGTCTTTCGGGTTCGCTGGTCGCGATGGGCGGTTGGCCGGGAACAGGGAGTAGCCAGTAGCCAATAGCCAGTAGCGAAAAGCGAATCGCTGAAAGCTGACGGCTGAAGGCCGAGCGCTGCATTAGAATTGCGGACAAGACCCGGGAGACTCCGTGGCGGTTCAGGCGGTGCAGCACATCCGGCGCATGAGGGGCGGCGCGCAGGGGCATCTGATGCTGGGCGCGGACGGCCACGTCTACGTGGTCAAGTTCCAGAACAACCCGCAGCACGTGCGCGTGCTGGCCAACGAGTTTCTGGCCTCGCGGCTGGCCGCGGCGGTGGGGCTGTCGGTGCCGCGGTGCGAGCTGATCGACGTTTCGGGCTGGCTCGTCAGCAACACGCCGGAACTCGAGATCGACCTGGGAAGGACGCGCGTGCGCTGCCAGCCGGGGCTCGAGTTCGGATCGCGTTTTGCCGGGGGCACGATGCCCGGCCAGGTGTTGGACTTTCTGCCCGAGGAACAGATGGCCGAGTTGAAGAACCTGGGCGAGTTCGCCGGCATTATGGCGCTCGACAAGTGGACGGCCAACGCCAACGGCCGCCAGGCGGTCTTCGTGCGCCGCCAGCGCGAGCGCCGCTACAAGGCCGTCTTCATCGACTTCGGCTACTGCTTCCAGGCCGGCGAGTGGAGGTTCGAGGATGCTCCGCTGCACGGCGTCTACTATCGCAACGACGTATACCTCCAGGTCACAGGATGGGACTCTTTTGAGCCCTGGCTTTCGCGCCTGGAAGTCCTCCCCGCGGACACGGTCTGGGCCGCGGCGAACGAGATCCCCCCGGACTGGTACGGCGGCGACCCGAGCGAAATGGAGGCGCTGGCCGAGAAGCTGCTCGCGCGGCGCGGCCGGATCCGGGAGTTGATTGAGGCGTTTGGGAAGTCGGACCGGAGGCCGTTTCCGAAATGGGGAGAGAAGGAAAGGGCGGGGGAGAATGTGGATCGGATCGAGACGCGATGGGGTACGATGAGGGTGAATTGAAGGGATAGGTTCTGACCATTCGTTTTCAGCTCTTGGCTCGATCGTGCAGCAGCAGGCGGTGGCGGGTCTTGGGGCAAAGCCGATGGGGTTTGTCGGGTTGCTTCGAGCGGAACGCACGGAGCGAAGGGCTGAGGGCTGAGGGCTAAGGGCTGAGGGTTATGGGCTGAGGGCTATGGGCAAGGGCTGAGGGCTGAGGGCTGAGGGCTGAGGGCTAAGAGCTGATAGGTGAAAACGCGACGATGAGCGGCGAGCACGAGCGGCGGGCATGCGAGTTTCAACTGCTCCGGTATGTGCCGGACGCGGTGCGGAACGAGTATGTGCATATCGGCGTGATCCTGCGCGAGGAGGGCAGCCGGCGGGCGGAGGTGCGCTTCACGCGCGACTGGCGCCGGGTGCACTGCCTGGATCCCGATGCGGACACGGCGCTGCTCGAAGGGATGGAGGGCGAGCTGCGCCGGCGGCTCCAAGAGGGAACGGACCTCGAGGAGCCCGGCGGACGGCTGATGCGGATTCTCGAGGAGTCGCTCTCGTTGAACGTGCAGATGACCGAGCCCAAGGCTTACCTGGCGGAGAGCCTGCCGGCGGGCATGGAAGAGCTGATGAAGCTCTACGTCGAGCCGTCGCCGCGGGAGCGCGTGCCCCGCTTGAGCGGGCGCGCGGCCATCCATGCGCGCATGCGCTCGGAGTTCGAGCAGGCCGGGGTGTGGGATCTGTTGCGGAAGAGGATTGCGGCCTCGGAGTACACGCGGCCGGGCGATCCGCTGCGCATCGACATGGGCTACCGGCCGAACGGGCTGGTCCGCATGTTCCAAGCGGTAAGCTTCGATCCGGGACTGGAGATGGCCAAGGTGCTGGCGTTTTCCGCCGCCGCGCTGCATGAAGGCGTGGAGCGGGTGGAGAAAGCCCAACTGGAACTGACCGCGGTGATCGAGCCGGCGGCGCGCGTGGGGGCCACCGACGAGGAGCCGGAGCGGCTGGAGCTTTACCGCTTCGGCGTGGAGACGATGGAGGGGCACCGGATCCGGGTTCTGACCACGTCGGATTTGGGCCGCGTGGCCGAGACGGCGCGGCGGGAGCTGCGGGTGTAAAGCGGGGACTGAGGGACGCAACACCAGCTTCCAAGTGCCGGCGCCTGGCTTCCGGCGCAGGACGGAGTAGTTCGCACTGAGGGATCGGGACGCAAAGGCGGCAAGTCAGCGAGTTTGCCGGTCGGCCGGAGCGTTCGCGGCGTCGAGGGCATGAAAGCATATGACCTGGAGGCATGCGAAAACGAAAGCGGAACCGAGTGCAAAAATCGTTGCATTTTGAGAGAGGCGGAAATGACGGCCTGCAGGTGGAGAAAACGGGTGACTTTGTGACCTGCGGGTACACAGAAATGCGGTTCTGAAACAGCGACATCCACGGCCGCATCTCGCCTCCCCGGAGCGGCTGTTCCGGACCGCCTCGAGCCGATTCTGGCCACTGAACAGACTGAAGCATGAGGGCAGAACGCCGAAACTGCTGTTCTGCGATAACGGCAGCGAATTCTCCGGTCAGGCCATGGATTTGTGGGCCTATCAGAATGGCGCGAAGATCGACTTCTCGCGTCCAGGCAACCAAACCGGCAACGCGTTCATCGAGTCGTTTAATGGCACATTCCGCGATGAATGCCTCTACGTGCACCGGTTCGAAACGCTGGCGGCGCAAAACCGCGCAACGGAGGCTGGCGGCAGGAACACAATGGGAATCGTCCTCAAAGGGATCTCAAGGATAGGACGCCATGCGAATTCGCCAGTGAATACAAGGCTGGCCGCGTACTCACTGCAACCTGAACCCGTCGAAGGCCAACACTCCGTTTGGCAAGAAAGACTGGGTCCTTAAAGCGGCGATCCACCAACGCTCACGCTGGCACAAAAGATCGGACAGTCCACCGCGCCATAGGGAAGAGTCGTCTATACAGGTTTCTCTCCGAACGTCTAGCTCAGGTTAGACAATTTCGATACACTTTTCTCGCCAGCGCGCCCGTCCTGACAACGCGTTCCGCCGGATACACCAGCATCGAATCTCTTGGCCCGCCAGCAGCGCCCGTTCCGCGGCAAATGCTGGATCGGATACGGACTCCAACACAGGAAAGGATGCGAGAATGAACCGGAATGTCGCATTCATCGCCGCAACTGGCTTGTCGATTCTGCATGGTTCTTTCGGCATTCACGCGGAGGCGAAGACTTGCGGCGATCTGACGAAGGTCAGCCTCACGGGAACCGTCGTCGACAGCGCGGGGGTGGTTGCGGCGGGAAGTCCGGCGACCCGGAAGATGCCGCGAACTTCGTCTGCAAGTAGCCAGGTGGCAGTTCTCGCGCATCCGGAGAGGAGCAGGGCGGATCAATGAAGAATCAAGTTCAGTTGATTGCCTATATTGACCGTTTTGGCGGAGGCGGCATCGCCGACTTTGCCGCCCTGCTGAACGGCCCACTGGCGGGCGTCTTCGGCGGAGTGCATCTTTTGCCGTTCTTCCATCCCATCGATGGCTCCGACGCCGGATTCGATCCGATCGATCACACGCTGGTCGATCCACGGCTCGGCACGTGGCAAGATCTGCGGCAGTGCGGCGCATCGATCGACCTGATGGCGGACCTGATCGTCAACCATGTCTCCGTCCTGTCGCCGCAGTTCCAGGATTTCTCGCAGCGTGGCGCGGCGTCGCCGTATGCCGGAATGTTCCTGACCTACGACCGTGTATTTCCCCGGGGAGCAACGGAAGGCGATCTTCTCCGAATCTACCGGCCGCGCCCCGGACTTCCCTTTGCCTACAGCACGCTGGCGAACGGCGAGAAGCGGTTGCTGTGGACGACATTCACGCCGCAGCAGATCGATATCGACGTCGCCGGTCCTGAAGGCCGCAAGTACCTTGAGGCGATCCTGCAGCGCTTCCACGAAGCCGGCATTCGAGCCATCCGCCTGGACGCAGTGGGCTACGCGATCAAGAAGGCGGGAACGAGTTGCTTCATGATTCCCGAGACCTTCGCGTTCATCGAGGAACTGACGGCCCGTGCGAAGTCGCTGGAAATCGAAGTGCTCGTCGAAATTCACAGCTACCACAGACAACAGGTTGAGATCGCGGAACAGGTGGACTGGGTTTACGATTTCGCGCTTCCCCCGCTTGTGCTTCACGCGCTCTACAAGGCGGATGCGCAGCCGCTCTATAGCTGGATGAAGATTCGCCCCAAGAACGCGATCACCGTGCTCGACACCCACGACGGAATCGGCGTGATCGACGTCGGCGCCGATGCCCAGGGAAACCCGGGCCTGCTGGCTCCATCGAACATCAGCGACCTCGTCGAGACCATTCACCGGCGGAGCAACGGGGAGAGCAAGCGAGCCACCGGCGCTGCCGCCAACAACCTCGACCTTTACCAGGTAAATTGCACGTATCTCGACGCGCTGGGCAGAAGCGAGACCGAGTACCTTATCGCGCGCGCGGTTCAGTTCTTCGTTCCGGGTATCCCGCAGGTCTACTACGTGGGTCTATTGGGAGGCACGAACGATATGGAACTGCTGGAGCGCACTGGCGTGGGGCGCGACATCAATCGCCACTACTACACGAAGACGGAAATCGAAACGAGCCTGAAGAGCCCGTTGGTCCGGCGTCTCATCGAATTGATCCGCCTGCGAAACTCGCATCCCGCATTCAGCGGCGAATGCACGGTGGAATCGAGCGCCCGGAACCTTCTCGCAATCACATGGAGAGCTGGCGATCAGCGAATCAGGTTGGCCGTAGATTTCGCTGGGCCCCGCGCAACGATCGAACAGACAACGGGGCAGTCGGGCCCGACAACCACGATCTCCATCCAATAGAGGACATGCCCTCCGCCAGGGAGAAGAAGGAACGATGTCAACCGCACCGGCCGAAAACAGGCTCCTGATCAAATCGCTGACCTACCTGATGTTCATGATGTTCGCCATGACCACCGACTCGGTCGGCATCATCATTCCGGAGGTCATCAAGACCTACCATCTGAGCCTGACGGCCGCGGGCGCGTTCCACTACGCCAATATGTCGGCGATTGCGTTTGCCGCCATCGCCCTCGGCTTTCTGGCCGATCTGCTGGGCCGAAAGAAGACCATCGTCTTGGGGCTGATCCTGTTCGCGCTCAACTCCTATCTATTCGCGGCCGCCAACTCCTACTTCGCATTCGTCATCCTCCTGGTCGTTTCCGGTGCATCGATCGGCATCTTCAAAACCGGGGCGCTGTCGTTGATCGGCGACATCACTCATTCCACCAACGAACACACCTCCACAATGAACATGGTCGAGGGATTCTTCGGCGTGGGCGCGATCATCGGTCCGGCTATTGTCGCGCGCCTGCTGCTGCGCGGCTTGTCGTGGAAGTGGCTCTACGTCATCGCCGGCACGCTGTGCGTCCTGCTCGTCATCACGGCGTCGGCCCTGCGATATCCACGGACCATGAAGAAGTCCGCCGAGCCGGTCGACCTTCGCCGCACCTTCCGCATCCTGAAGAGCCCCTATGCGCTCGGATTCTCTCTCGCATGCTTCCTTTACGTCGCCGTCGAGTGCGCAGTGTATGTGTGGCTTCCGACCTATCTCGGCGAGCACAAGCCGGCGTCGGCATTCATGGCGGCTTATGTCGTCTCCATCTTCTTCGTTCTCCGCGCCGCGGGGCGGTTCCTCGGCGCATGGGTCATCGCCCGCTGGAACTGGACCACTGTTCTCCTTGTGTTCAGTGGCGCGGTCCTGACCTGCTTCGTTGGTTCGATGTTCGGCGGGTCCAATGCGACGGTGTACCTGCTGGCGCTTTCCGGGCTCTTCATGTCGGTTCTCTATCCGACAATGAACTCGAAGGGGATCAGTTGCTTCCCCAAGGCGGAGCACGGAGCGATCTCGGGCGTGCTGCTGTTCTTCACCTGCGCGGGAGCGGCGATCGGGCCGCTGGCGATGGGAGCCGTCAGCGATCTGTTCCATGGGCTGCAAGCCGGCTTTGTGCTGGCCACGTCGTTCGCTGCACTGCTGTTCCTGGGCCTGCTGTACAACTGGGCCGCAAATCCGGCGCGCCAGGTGCTCGAGCGTTCCGACGCCACCGAATACGGCGTCACAGCAAGCGCGCCCGGCCAGTTGCATTGAACTGAGGGGCGAGGATTCCCTTCTTTCGCGGAATCGGACTATGCTGTTTCCGCCAGAAGCCCGCGCAGGTATTGCGCACTTTCCAACGTCAGGTCCTCGGGCGAAACGCTCATGTCGGCCCAGAGCTTTCCGGGAGCGTCCTTCTCTTTTGGGCTGTAGCCGAAGCCTTCAATCATCACATACCCCTCGTAGCCGATCTTTTTGAGCGCCGCCACGATCTCGGCGAACGGAACATGACCGCGGCCGAGAGGTCCCCGGTCGTTCTCGCTGGCGTGGACGTGCTTGAGACGATGGCCCAGGGATAGGATCGCCGCGGGGATGCTCGGCTCCTCGATATTGGCGTGGAAGGTATCGATGGTGACTCCAATGCGAGGGTTGTCGATCGATTCGCACAGTCGCTTCGCTTCGGCCGCTGTTCGCAGGAAGAATGTCTCCGACCGGTTCACCGGCTCGATCGAGAGGATCATGTCGTTCGCATCGAGCACGCCGGCGAGCGCCTGAAATGTCTCGACCGCCCAGGACCGCTCCTCGCTTGTCGGGCGGTGCTTCGGCAGGTAGCCGATAGGCGAAAAGAGCGGACCGCCCAGGATCTTCGATCCCATCGCCGCGGCGGCCTCGATGCAGCGCATCAGGTGTTCGACGGCCTTCCGGCGGATTGCCAGGTCCTGACTGATGGGGTTGAACGGCTTGGGCAAGATGGCGCACACGGTGCATTCCAGTCCGTTCGCTTTGAACGCTTCCCGGATGCTGTCAATCGGCAGCGCGGCCGGATCGAACATCGGTACCTCGACGCCGCTCAGACCCATCTTCTTGATCGTAGGCAGAAGATCGAGGTGCGACCGTTCGAATCGCGCCGTCCACGCAAACGCACTGATTCCGATGCGCATTTGTACCTCGCGACACACGATTCCTTCAGGCCCTTCGTGCTTCCCGCACTTCCGTGGACCATCCTAAACCATGAGTCTGCGGCCGGTACCGGGCGATCCAATGGCGGAGCCCGCCGAAAGCCTCCGCTCCAGCATCGGAACTTCAAGAGAAGGGATCAGGAGGGACCAGCCCGTACCGGCTGCTCCGCGCCGGCGTGCTCAGGTCAGCGCGCTTCCCACCAATATGGATTGCAGTTGAGCGCTCGGGATCAGCGGTGTCGCCCCAACCTGCGTCGCGACCCATGAGGCGAACCGGTTTGCGCGCTGGCTAATCTCCTCCAGCCTTTCGCCGCGGATGTAGTAGTGCGCCAAGCACGCTGTGAATGCGTCTCCTGCGCCAACCGCGTCGGCGACCTTCACATCGAGGCCGGCGTGATTCACCGTACCGTTTCGAGAGACCAGCAGGCTGCCTCTCGCTCCGCGGGTGACGCACACCAGTCTGAGGTCGAACTCGCTCATCAACCTCCGTGCAATGGCCTCTTCTTCGCTAACACCCATCTTCATCAAGGCCGATATCCGCAGCAATTCGTCGCTATTCACCTTGAGGATATTCGCGTGACGGAAGGATCTGTTCAGAACATCCATGCCGTAGAACGGCTCACGCAGGTTCGCATCGCAAATACGCAACGCGGTCCCGGGCAGATTCCGTAAGAACCGCTCGATTGTGTTGGCGGAACCCGCCGAACGCTGGGCGAGCGAACCGAAGCAGACGACGTCGGTCCGCCCCGACAACTCTTCCCAAGCCGGCGTCCACTCAAGAAAGTCCCAGGCAACCGGCTCCTTGATGGTGAATTTCGGCTGGCCGCCCGAATCCAGCACGACTCTCGCAGTGCCGGTTTCGCGCCTGTCGTCGTTCTCCACGTAGGATGTGTTCAGGCCGAGTCCCTGCATCACTCGGCGGGCCTCGCGCCCCAACTCGTCGTTACCCAGGCGGCTGGCCACGATTCCCTCGTCACCCAGCACCTTCGTCATGTATGCGAAATTCGCGGGCGCACCGCCCAGCACCCTCCCTGCCGGCAGAAGGTCCCACAGGAGTTCACCCAACCCAACCATCAGCGGACGCTCACTCATGATCCTTTCTCCGCATCGTTCCGCATCATATTGAGTCCTGCATCGCTGAACACCGCTTGCCAGGTCCGCCCCAGTGCGGCACTGCACGACATCCGTTTCCCGCCTTTCTTCATGATGTTCATGCAGCGCCCCACCCTTGCAGTTCGTACGAGCCGGCTTTCCCACTCAGTATTCCACCCTCGGCATCAGGCCAATGATGCCGTCCACGATTCCTGTTTCCGCACATCCGGGCTTCAGCCGTGACGACAAAACCTCGAAGGTGTAGTGCCCGTACGAGGCATCGTCGGGAATGTAGCCGGAGTTCGTCACACCGTTGGTCAGCGTGGCCATTATCGTCTTGGCGTATGGAGACTCCTTCTTCAACCGCACCGCAATCTCGTCGTAGACTTCTCCATTGACGGCTCCAATCGCGATGTCGTCGATCATCAGAAGGCCAAGCCCGATCTGAACCGGCGCTCCATCCTTATATGTTCCTTCGTACCCGCCTCTTCCCTGGTTGGTCCGGTCGCGCCCCGGGCAGGTAATTGTTGTCTTGTTTGAATACAGGCGGCCTTCCGATTGGGGCCGCTTGGCCTCGCGCACCACGCGAAGAACCTCCTCACCAAGCATCTGCCCCATCGACAGGATCATCTGCTTCTGCTCATTCAGCAGACGGACGACCTCGGGATTCGAGCGGTCAAGACCCTGGCCTCCCGGCGGCATCGCGTTGCTGATGTCGATCCCGCGTTTCGC
>JBEKUS010000067.1:0-21645 GCA_049514795.1 Occallatibacter sp. | reverse complement strand
CACCCGTGCGCCACTTTACTCATGGTATTGCTACCACTTTCTCGTGCGACTTGCATGTGTTAGGCACGCCGCCAGCGTTGATTCTGAGCCAGGATCAAACTCTCGTTTGAAGCCTGATGTCTCCCCACTCCGACGGAGGTCGGATTGGGTCGACCGTGCCCTGCGCAATCGCTGCGCTGGGCACCTTACCTTGTGAGACCGATCGAGCCAAACCCGATCGCATCTCACGACTGGCACGTTCAACCAATTGTCAAAGATCCTTGAGGGCGATCCGCCTGAGCGGGACCCTTTGGATCGAGGCCGGACTCGCGCCCGGATTGTCCTCGAACTCGATGCACTACGCTGATTTTCCGTGCTTGCACAACGGGATTCGGCGTTTTGGCGCGAACCTTTCAAAGTTATCAAATCCGGTGCTTCGGGTCAAGGAAAGAACCGGCCCGAACCAGACTGGTAACAAGAACTCGCGCAGCGCAAAAGATCAAAGAGCGGCCAGCAGGAAATGCCCGAGCCGATAGGGCTCGCGGGAGATAAACTCCCGGGTCATGCAATGGCTTGTTCTCTGTGGGATTCCCTACAGGGGTTTCAACGATGCGGAAAACCGCGCAACTCGTAAGACCCTAAGAACCCGCTTCCCACTTCCCTCAGACGGGGCAGGCCACACGGCCACCGGGAGGCTCCACTGCTCATCTCAACTTGATTAGAGTACCACAGGGCTCGCCGTGATGCAAACCTTTGCAGAGGCACAATGAACCTATGGCCCCAACACGGGAAAGCATAGCAATTCCGGACGGTTGGGATCAAGGGCGAACGGGCTGTGGAAAGCGGCGGATTCTGTGGGAAACGGGGAAGACGGGGAACGAGGGAGCAAGGGAGCAATGAAATGGGGAGACGGCCTTTTGCGATCGGGTCCGGCCCAATCCCGAAGTCGCGGGTCTCTCGAATCAATGCTTGGGGATTAGACCCAAGTCTGTGATTCCATTGACGAAATACTGCATTGCGAGGGCGACCAGCAGGAGGCCCATGATGCGGACGACGATACGGATGCCAGTTTCCCCGAGGAGCTGGCGGACCCGGGCGGCTGCACCGAGAACAAAATACGTGACGGCGGCGGTGAAGGCGATCGAGCCGAGAATGGCGGCCATCTGCCATCCCCAGAACACAGGCGCCTGGCCGACCAGCACCATGACCGACGAGATGGCGCCGGGGCCGGCAAGCATGGGAATGCCGAGGGGGACGATGCCGGCGTCTTCCTTGGCGGCGGCCTCTTCGGTGTCGCCGAGAGTCTCCTGCGTAGGCGAGCGGCGGGCTTCGAGCATGTCGAGGCCGATGAGGAGCAGGATCAGGCCGCCGGCGATTTCGAAAGCGGGCAGGGTGATGCCGAACATGCGGAAGATGAGCTGGCCGGCAACAGCGAAGCAGGTGAGCACGATGAAGCAGGTGAGGGCGCCCTTGCGCGCCATGCGCTTGCGGCGCGGCCCGTCGGCGCGATGGGTGATGGCGAGGAACGAAGGAATGGCGGCGAAGGGATCGACCAAAAAGAAGATGGAGCTGAAGGCAAGGACGGAGAAGCGCACGATGGGCGCCTGGCTCAGTTCGTTCAGAGCCGTCGTGGCTGGGTTCGAGAGGAACATTTTCTAGAGGCTAGGACATTTTATCGAATCCTGTCAGCTTCTTGCCTGGCGGATTTGGTCTCCAAAGAATCAAAGGCGCTCCCCGAACTCCTTGAACGCGACTGCTAGAGCGTCATCAAGCCATCTAGAAAACGAATCTTTGACGCCTTCGGAATTTGTCTCGTAAGTAAAAACGAAAGGTTCAACCGAACATGGACGGAAATTTTCGACGAAGTTGTCTTTCTCCTCGGATTCGTCGAGAGACTCCAGCTGAGCAAAGGCTGTCGCTTCCATCACTCCAGTGAGCTCATGGCCGACGTGATGAAATGAGACCACAAAGACAAGCCTGTCCTCATTTACAGAAATAGATCCTCTCGTGAAGTAATGATTCTGCAGGAAATTGGCAAATTTTCCGGCGTTTTGTGCGGTTTGCCCGACCTGATATTTATACCAGTGGGCAGTATTCACATCTGAACCCCCATTCGCTGCCTTGGGCGCCTGGGGGACCCCGATTGCCTGAAGTGCCGTTTTGAGCTCGGACAGACGCTGGGCAACTGTCTTCTTAGCCTGCTCTCTCAGGAGGAGAGCGACATCGTTGACAGCCAATAACTGCGCGTCGTGGGCTGCCTTCCTCCGATTGAACCTATCGGCGAGGCTTGATATGACAGCCGAGACAACAGATTCTTGATGCGACACTTCGGCGTCGACATCGAGACTCAGAGCTTGCAAAATTGCATTCTTCTCTGGGCGCGAAAAGAGATCAACCAGCGACGACAGGTCCCCCGCGTCAGCTTTCTCAAGAGAGTCCAAATACTCTCCCCGAAGATCGCGATCAATCACGAGCGGCAAGAGCTCGTGGCGCAGCAAGACCAATGTAACGATTGCCCTAGCGATTCTTCCATTTCCATCCTGGTAGGGATGAATCTGAGTAAAACGATGATGAAGCCACGCGGCCACAAGAATGGGATCGTCGCCTTTGTATGACTCATAATGCGAAAGTAGATTATCAATTTCGGAGTCGACGTGGATCGGCGGGCAGTATTCGTGAATGCTTCCATCTGGCCTGCGCGGATTGTTCGGTAGCTCCTTGAACTTTCCCCGAATCAGCGGAATCTCAACCCGCCGCCCGAATTGGTCGACCGCAGCGGTCGTACTCTGGTGCCGCGTTAATATGCAATGGAGCTCGTGGAGAAGGCCTTTGCCCAGCCCTCGATTTCCGGCAACGTTATCGAGGACCAGCTGAACTGCGGATTCCTGATCGCGAAGAATATCTACCAATGCGGCGGGCTCTATACTCGTACTTACGCGCGAAACTAAGTCTTCCCTTAATCCATGGGCGATCAACGCTTCGGTCGTGCCGCGATCAAGGTCGTACAGGCGCTCGAGGATGCCGGTTTCAATGCTGAGCCGCCTAACCAACCTTCGGTTGAATTCCTCAAGCTGATTTGCGCTCAATTCTTGAAGGCGTTGCTTTGAAACCCGCCACGCATCGGAAAGTGGGCGGATCGCTGCTAAGTCGATCTTTCGGTCGGCCGCCGATAGCGGTTCTATCGGTTTCCATTTGAAATCCGGCATAAGTTTTCTCCTTTTCCTTCAAGGCTCTAGCACGGCGACGCCGCCCGCCCGACCTCAACCCGTTCGGCGCCCACACCACGTGCATACTAGCACTACAATCGTTCTTTGCACGCCGCGTTTCAACTCGATCACATCGAAGTGGTGCTGGTGGGGCCGTGGAATCCCTTCAATCTAGGGGCAGCGGCGCGCATGGTGGCGTGGCCCTCTTGCCACAACCATCAATCGGCGAAGGCCGCTTTGAGGCGGGCCGCGGTACGAGCGAACGCGTCCTGGTACGCGGCGGGATTGTAGTTTCTGCCGCCCCGGATGAAATCGTGATCGGCGCCGGGATAGGTGACAAGTTCGAAGGGGGCCTTGACGACGGCAGCATCGGCAGCCAGAGAGCGCGCCGTGCCGATGAGGCAGCAATTCTGGAACCTATCGGACTCGCCGGCGAACATCAGCACGGGGACCCGGATGCGGCCGACGAAGTCTGGGATCTTGAGAGCGAAGCGAGTGGCCGGATACCAGACGATCTCGACAGCGACCAGATCGGCCCAGCGGACGCCGTGAGCCAAAGCGAAGCCGCCGCCGAAGGAGACGCCGACGAGAGCCACTTTCCCGGGGAGCGCGTGCGGCATCTGCTGCGCCTGCTGGATATCGTCCCGCAGCGCCTCGCCCATGCCTTCTCCGAATTTGCGGCCGTCGTAGACCACCACGTCGTAGCCGAGCGCGGCGATGTCGTCGACAAGCCCTTTGTCGTGACCGGGACCGCCCAGGCCGGAAACGAAGACGACGACACGTCCCTTGCCCTGGGGCGGTGGGACTTCCTCCTGCGCGAAGGCGGAGGCGGCGAAGACGACCGATGCGAGGAGTGCAGCGGCGGACGCGAAGCGGAACCAGGTGCGCGACATGATGGGCTCCTTCAGGAAGCGCAACCCAAGGCGGTGCGCTGCGCTACGCCATTCGAAACGAGGAATCGAATTCAATTACGGGGCCGGATGCGGAGATGAGCATACGCCGGGAGGGTTGGGGTGTAAAGCGCGGGCAGCGCGGCTGACCTGCTGCAGTCGGGCTAGAATGGCTTCTTGCTGAACGAGGCACAACGCGAACGGTTCGAAGTGGTATTGGTCGCCCCGCGCAATCCTCTCAATATCGGAGCGGTGGCGCGTGCAATGGCGAACTTCGGTTTGCGGCGGTTGGCGGTGGTTGCGCCGTATGAAGCACACTGGCGCGAGGCGAAGTCGGCCGTGGGAGCGCCGGAGATCCTCAAGAATGCGCGGGAGACGGAGAGCCTGGCCGAGGCCGCGGCCGATTGCACGCTGGTGGTGGGGACCGGATCGCTCGGACGGCGCAAGGCAGAGCAACCGGTGGTTCCGCTGCCGGAGTTGGCGCCGCGAGTGGCGCGGGAGATCGAGCGCGGCGGGCGCGTGGCGCTGGTGTTCGGTTCGGAAAAGCACGGGCTGACGCGAGACGATCTCGCGCACTGCCATCTGCTTGTCGAGATTCCTACCGATTCCCGGCAGCCCTCGATGAATTTGGGCCAGGCGGCCGCGGTTTGCTTTTATGAAATCGCGGCGCGGGCGGACGCAGCAGCAGCCGCAGGAAGTGAAGGTCCCCACCCTATCCGGAAGAACAAGAGCCCGGCGAAGGCGGCGCACCCCGAGAGCGATGAAACTGGCGACACCGGAGGCCCGGCCTCGATGCGCGACCTGGAGTTGCTGGCCGGGGTGGTGGAAGAGGCGATGGCGGCGGCAAACTACTCGCCCGCGGCGATGCGCGGGGCGAACCGGCACGATTTGCATCTGCTGCTGCGTCGGCTGGCCCTGACGCGGCGCGACGCGAGGCGCGTTTTGGGCGTGTTCCGGCGCATCCTGTGGCAGCTCGAGCATCCCAAAAAGGGGAAACGAGAGATGACCCCCGGGGCATAACACGCAAGTAACGCTACCGGGGGATTGTCTTCGCGCCGCAGAAGCGGAATCTTGTTAAAGTGGCGTTCAAAGGCTCCCCTATGACTAGACCTATACCTAGCTCCGGCCCTCTGTCTTTCCCCGCGTTTCGTATTCAACCCGGCACGCAGGCCGCCGTCGCGGCGCTGGCGGCGATTCTAGTGCTGGCCTTCCTCGCTCCGCGGAGTTCGGCAGCGCAGGCGGCGCAAGGGCCCGCCCAGGAGAGCTCGGCGGCCGCGCAACAGCCTGCCGGCGATCAAACGGCCCAGCCTGCTCCCGCGCCGGCGGCTGCCGCCGGCGCATCCGAGAATCAAGCCACGCCTTCGTCTGCTGCCTCGGAGAGCCAGCCCGCGCCCTCCGCTGCTCCGGCGGAGAGCCAGGCGACACCGGCACCCGAACAGCAGCCTTCGGCCGCGCCAAGCGGCACGCATCTGAACGAATCGGCCAGCGAGATCACCGAAGAGGAACTAAAGGGCATGCTCGTGGGCAAGCAACTTTTCCTGCGCGGCGGCTACCTGGAAAACGCCCTGAGCTTCAACGAGCATGGGGCGCTGGCCGGACACTCCCCGCAGGGTTCCTACACGTTGAGCGGCGTGCAGATCAACAAAGTGCGTCTCTCCAAGCACAAGCTGGAGCTGGAGGGGGATCGATACGGACTGCACTTTCTTGGTGAGCTGCCTTACGAGGACCCGACCAAGGCCGTGGATCGCGTGAACATCACGCCGAAAAAGAAGGTGGTCCGGATCACGATCGACCGCGAGATCGTGGTGAAGCCAAAGGAGAAGAAGGATAAAGGGAAGGGCAAGGGGGCACACGTGGCGGCAAGGACCGGGGCGCCGATTGCGGCTCCGGCGGCCCAGGCGACCGCGCCCACGGGGGCAAACAGCGAGAGCGAGGTGCAGGCGGAGATCGCCGCCGCTCCAGTGGCCGAGCAACCGGCGGATGCCAAGAGCGTGACCACTACGACTTCGCCGGCCCATGCCAACAAGGTGTTGCGCGAGGCCCTGGACAATGTGTTCGCGCAGGGATTCGACGAACGCATGATGGCGGCGATGCCCGATTTCTGGAAGCTCTACTACCAGGCCGCGGCGGCCAAGACGGATTACCGCCCCAAAGATCCAGCCGTGCTGCGGCAGAGCATGGTGGACCAGAGAGCCCGCCTGACGACGCAGTTCGAGCCGCCGTCGAACGAGTTCGCACAGGACCACGGCGTGGCGGGGATGTGTCTCTACCACGTGGTGATCGGGCCGGACGGCAAGCCGGGCGAAATCGCGGTGGCCCGGCCGATCGGCTTCGGGCTGGACGAGAGCGCCGTGGATTCGATCCGCAAAGCTGCGTTCGAGCCGGCAATAAAGGACGGTAAGCCGGTCCCGGTGATGCTGGACCTTGTGGTGCAGTTCCGCATCTACTCCAAGCGGACCGCAGTAACGGCCAGTCCGAACAAGGAGCCGGCCGGGCCTTCGCTGCCGGGGCCATACAGCTTGCAGCACCAGTCTTCCCTGCTCCCCTAGCGCCGGAACGGCCGCGTGCGCGAGTGGGTTCCGCGCCTGCCCGAGTTGCAGGCGCACGTGCGCCGGTCGGGGCGGTTCCCGGAAAGCGGCAAAGAACCTATCGATCTGATGCGGGCGGAGGCGGCTGCCAGAGTTCTACGCGGTTGCCTTCGGGATCCCATATCCAGGCGAAGCGGCCGTAGGGATAGTCTTCGCGCTTCGGATCGACGCGCACGCCAGCTTCGGTGAGCTGCGAGAGAAGCGCATCGAGGTCGTCGACGCGAAAGTTGACCATCGCCTGCTGAGGGCTTTCCCCAAAGTACCGCGTGTCGAGCGGGAAGTGGGCGAAGACCGTCATACCCGCAGAGTCAGGGCCGTCGAAGGCGAGCGAGCCGCCATCCTGCACAGGGATTCCGAGGCGCTCGGAATACCAGCGGGCAAGCGCCTGCGGGTCGCGGGCCTTGAGGAAGATGCCGCCGATGCCGACTGCTTTGGCCATAGAAACAGCTCCTAGCTCACAGCTAACAGCTATCAGCAATTCGGTGTCGAAGGCAAGCAATAAATGGGCGTCGAGGTGAAGGGCGGCGTCGACTATTCGGCTTCGCGGAGCAGGTCGTCGAGCTTCGGCTTGTGTTTGGCCTGGCGGCCGGTGCGCGGCTTCTCGGGCAGCACACGGGAGGGCTTGGGCTGGCCGACGCGCTCGCGGGCGTTGGCCTTGACGGCCTTGGCGGCCGAGAAACGGGCTGGCTTGCGTTTCGCCATGGCTAGGATGAGTATGGAGTAGATTCCGGCGACGCGAAAGTGGCGGCGTGGAGACCTCCGGGGCGGGCGAGCCTGCTTGCAGAGGGGCCGCGCCGGGGCCGAACACAGGGGAGCGGGGATGGAAGAACGGGACTTCTTCATTGAAACGACGGAACAGCGGACGCACAACCTGATCTGCCCCAAGTGCGGGCAGGCCGCGGAGTACAAGGTGACCTGGGTGGTGCGGCGCAAGCGGGCGCAACTACCGCGCGGCGCCGGCGAGCGCGACCGGGCGCGGTTTGCCAAGGCGCAATCGTATATGGTGCGGCGCGACGACAAGCTGCAGTGCGCGAATATCCGCTGCCGCAAGCCGTTCGAGATCACGACTCTGCAGTCGCTGGCGTTTCTGACAGAGTAGCGGACGCGGCGGGTTCGTGAGCGAGTAGCGGTGAGGGCGCTTGGCCCGGCAAGGTTGCGCGGCCCGGACAATGACGCCCGGCTTTGGTACCGCACCGGCGCAACGATTCACTTCCCCTTCACTGGCACACATCCGGAGGCCGGCGTGCCCAGCCGTTTTTCTCGAGGTGCGATCATGCATTTTACCGCTCGTATTGCCGTTCGATGGACGGCCCTCGCTCTGGCATCGATTGCCCTGGTGTGGAGCGGATCGCTGGCGGCCGGCCGGCTGACCAACGCAACAACCGTCCAGGCCGCCGAACCGAAGCCGATCCAACTGCCAAAGCCGCAAACCACCGGCGGAATGCCGCTGATGCAGGCGCTGAGCGCGCGCAAGACGACGCGCGCGTTCCAAGACAAGCCACTGCCGCTGCAAACGCTCTCGAACCTGCTGTGGGCGGCGTTCGGCGTCAACCGGAGCAGTATGGAATCGCACATGCCGGGCGGGAAGCCCCAGCCCGGGCGGACCGCGCCCTCGGCCATGAACCGGCAGGAGATCGAGCTCTACGTCGTGCTGGCGGATGGGATCTACGTCTACGACGCCGTGCAGAACCAGTTGCGCCCAGTCGCAGCCGGCGACATGCGCTCGAAGATCGGCGCCCCTCCCGCCGAACACGCGGCCGTCACCATCGTCTACGTGGGTCCGGCCAATAACTCGTTCGAGCAGGTTGACACCGGATTCATCGGCCAAAATGTATACCTGTTTGCAGCCTCCGAGGGACTCAATGCCTGGCTGTATGCGATGCACGGACCTCAGGAGACGGCGGCAGTCGCCGCCACGCTGAACCTCGGCGCGGACCGTGTGCCGCTGTACGGGCAATCGGTCGGTTATCCGCCGCAGTAATGTGCTCCCGTCCATCCGTCGGCGGCCGGCGGATGGATGGGAACCACAACGAACCGGCACCTGGCCGCGCCCCTGCGCCGTGTGATTGAATCGAATAGAGGAACGCCGGACGCGGAGGTCACGAGTTTGGCCGGCGAGGAGAGTTCGATGGCAAATTCCAACCTTCCCCCGGAAGAGCGCAATCTGACCCCGGACCAGGTGGAGGCGCTGGATAAGCGGCGCGACCTGGGACACACGTTTCTGGTCATCGCCGGGCAGTTTGCAGTGATTGCCACGATCCTGTTGCTTTGGGTGGGCCAGGACCTGACTTATTCGCCGGGGTGGACGCACCCCATGGCGTACTACTTCGCGATCGCGCTGGTACTGATCGCGGTGTTTGGCGTCGCGGGATTCGTGTTGCGCCGCGGAACGCCGCGGATCGACTGAGGTTCCGGTTAATTCCCTTTTCGAAGGATGCGAGGTTCGAATGCACCGATTCGCAGTCATTCTCGCGACCGCCTATGCTGTCGCCTGCTTTGGCGCAACGGCCAACGCGCAGAGCCCGCTGCAGCAAACATCGGCGGAGGATCGCGCGCTGGCGAGGGCGATCTTCAAAGAGATCGTCGAAATCAATACCACGGATACTCCCCAGGGAAACGTGACCACGGCGACCGAGGCGATGCAGCGCCGATTCCTGGCGGCGGGATTCTCTCCTGACGACGTTCACCTTCTGGGACCGGACGCGCGCAAACAGGACTTAGTCGTGCGCATCCGCGCCACCGGAACGCCGGCACAGAAACCGATCCTTTTTCTCTGTCACATGGACGTGGTCCAGGCGCTCGGTTCCGACTGGTCCACCGATCCGTTTCAATTTGTCGAGAAGGACGGGTACTATTACGGGCGCGGCACGCAGGATATGAAGGAATCCGACGCCGCTCTGGTAGCGATCTTTCTGCGCCTGCATCGCGAGGGGTACAAGCCGCAGCGCGACCTGATTCTGGCGCTGACCGCCGACGAGGAAGGCGGCAGGTTCAACGGCGCCAGTTGGCTGCTGCGCGAGCATCGCGAGCTGGTGGACGCCGCCTACGTGATCAATCTCGATATGGGAGGCGTGGAGCTGGAGAATGGGCGAGCCGTGATCGCCACGGTCGAGGCCACGGAGAAGCTCTACGCCGACTTCCAGGTCACGGCCACCAATCGCGGCGGACATAGTTCCCTGCCGCGGCCCGACAACGCGATCTACGAACTGACGGCGGCGCTCGACCGTCTGGCCGCCTACTCGTTCCCCTTCGAGCTGAACGAAGTGACGCGAACCTACTTCACGAACCTCGCGGCAAACGAGACGGGCGCGACGGCAGCCGACATCCGGGGAATCCTGGCAACACCGCCGGACATGGCCGCGGCCGCCCGCTTAAGCGCCGAACCCGAATTCAACGCGAGGCTGCGCACGACCTGCGTGGCCACGCGGCTCAACGCCGGCCACGCCAACAACGCTTTGCCGCAGACAGCGCAGGCCAATGTGAATTGCCGCATCCTTCCCGGCCACTCGCCCGAAGAGACGAGACAGACATTGATCTCCGTCTTTGCCGACCCCCAATTGCGAGTCATGTACGCGTCGAGCCTGGGCGACGTGGCCGCTACAGCGCCCGAGAGGAAGGCCATCGTTCCGCCCGCGCCGATCGAGGAGGTCTGGGGCCCGCTCACCCGCATCACACAGACCATCTGGCCGGGGATCGCGGTTACGCCGGTCATGGAGACAGGCGCCAGCGACTCCATCCACTTTGCACAGGCCGACATCCCGAGTTACGGCTACTCGGCGATCGCATTGGAGCGGGACGATGTGCGCGCGCATGGGCGGGACGAGCGCCTGCCGGTCGAATCGTATTGGAAGTCGCTGGACTTCTGGTATGCGTTTGCGAAGGAAGTCGGCGGCGAGTGAGCGCAGGGTGAAGGATAAAGGCGCAGAACTGAGAGCCCTCATCTGGCGCAGCCGGGAATCGGGGTAAACCATCAGGTCATGCACGAAGCCATGGAACCGAGAGCAATCCGCGAACAACTCCGGCAGGACGCGCTTGCCGCCTGGAACGACTACCGGGCAACCGGTCTGCACCTTACCGCCGAGGAGGCAGATGAGTGGCTCGCGAAGCTCGCGTCGGGCGAAGATATCGCGGCACCCGAATGCCACATATGATGCAATCTGAGCTCGTCTCGGGAACGGTCTGAGCGGCTGCCTCCGCTGATAAACTGTACTCAGATGATCCTCCCGTTCGTCCGCGAGATATTCGCGGAGCTGGAGCAGGCCCCGGGATTTGAGCGCGTTCGCAGGCACCTAAGCCTGGGTGCGGGGCGGCGGCGTGTGTCTGGGCTAACGGCGACGGCGCGGGCGCTAACCCTGCCGCTGATGGCGCGGGCCGCCAAGCAGCCGGCGATCGCGATCGTGGCCGACAACAAGGCGGCCGAGGCGCTGGAACCGCTGGTAAAGGCCGGTTGCGAGCTGACAGGAGCGGTCGATCCGGCGCGCGTGGTGCGCTTCCCCGCCCACGATGTCCTTCCCTTCGAGAATCTGTCGCCGCACCCCGACGTGCAGGAGCAGCGCGCGGCGGCGTTGTGGAAGCTTTCGACCGGAGCCGTCGACATTCTGATCGCTCCGGTGGAATCGGCGGCGCTGAAGCTGTTTGATCTCGAGTTTTACGCCGGGCTGGCGGTGACGCTGAAGCGCGGAGAGGAAGTCGACATCGAGACGCTGACCACGCATCTGGCCAGCGTGGGCTACACGCAGATGGATCTCGTCGAGATGCCGGGCCAGTTCACACGGCGCGGCGGAATCCTGGATGTGTACTCACCGGACGCCGACCGGCCGGTGCGCATCGAGTTTTTCGGCGACGAGATCGAGACGATCCGCAAGTTCGACCCCGAGACGCAGCGCTCGCAGAGCGGACTGGATGAGACGCAACTGCAGCCACTGACGGAGGCGCCGGTAACGGAGCATCTGCTGGCGGCGGTGAACGGACGGCTGAGCCGTGAACGCGTGGAAGTCGAGGACGAGGAGCTGGCGGCCGAGACCGCGGCGGCGGGCGGGCTGAGCGTGTTTCCGGGCTGGGAGTTCTTTACGCCGGTGGCGGGCGCGGAGCAATCGCTGCTGACGCTCGTGCCGCGGTGCGCGCTGTTCATCGACGAGCCGGCGATGGTGCGCAACCAGATCGACCGCTGGTGGAACAAGGTGGAGCAACGTCATGAACGCTCGGGGATCGGCTCGCTCATCCGGCCGGAGGACATCTATCTGCGGCCGGAGGTGCTCGCGGCGTCGCTGGGCGCGCACACGGGGCTCGATTTGGATCAACTGGGCGCGGTGGACGTGCTGGAGGACGATGCGACACTGGGCGAGATCGAGTTGCCGACGCGGCCCACGCTGCGGTTCCACGGATCGATCCCCGCGCTGACCGAGCAATTGAAGAGCTTGATGGCGGCAGAGACGCGGATCGTACTGGCCGCGCCGCACCAGGGCGACGTGGAGCGGCTGGCGACGGTGCTGCGCGAATACGAAGTTCCCTACCGGCTGGGCAGCCGCGCGCCGCGCGCCGGCGACACGATGGTGGATGAAGCGAGCTACATGGCCGGCGACCTGCGCGTGCCGGTGATCGTGCGTTCGCCTGTGGCGTCGGGCGTCGTCTTCGCCGATGCAAATCTGATCGTGTTCGGCGCGAACGACCTGTCGGACGAAGCCGACGTGATGGCGCGGCCGGTGCCGAAGAAGTCGAAGACTGCGGCGTTCGTCTCGGACTTTCGCGATCTGGGGATGGGCGACTACGTGGTGCACGTGGAGCACGGTATCGCGCAGTACCAGGGGCTGAAGGAGATCGCGCAGGACGGGCTCTCGGTGGAGTTCATGATTCTGGAGTTCGCCGAGGGCGCCAAGCTCTACGTGCCGCTGACGCGGCTGGACCTGATTCAGAAATACCGCTCGACCGATGCGGGACCGGCGCCGGTGCTGAACAAGCTGGGCTCGCAGCAGTGGACCAAGACGAAGGCCCGCGTGCGCAAGGCGATGCAGGATATGGCCGCCGAACTGCTGAAGCTCTATGCCGAGCGCCACACGGTGGAGGGCAACGCGTTTTCGCGCGACAACGAATTCCAGCGCGAGTTCGAAGACGCCTTCGACTACAGCGAGACCGACGACCAGGCGACGGCGATCCAAGCCGTCAAAGACGACATGGAGTCGCCGATGCCGATGGACCGGCTGCTGTGCGGCGACGTGGGCTACGGCAAGACCGAGGTGGCGATGCGCGCCGCGTTCAAGGCGGTGCAGGACGGCAAACAAGTGGCCGTGCTGACCCCGACGACAGTGCTCGCTTTCCAACACTTCGAGACGTTCAAGCAGCGGTTCGCGCAGTTCCCCATCTACATCGAAATGATTTCGCGCTTTCGCACGGCGAAGGAGCAGAAGGACATCCTGGATCGCGTGGCGACGGGAAAGGTGGACATCCTGATCGGCACGCACCGGCTGCTGTCGAAGGACATCAACTTCCAGGACCTCGGCCTGCTGGTGGTCGACGAGGAGCAGCGGTTCGGGGTGCGGCACAAGGAGCGGCTGAAGCAGTTGCGCAAGGAGATCGACGTGCTGGCGATGAGCGCGACGCCGATTCCGCGGACGCTGCACATGTCGCTGGTGGGACTGCGCGACATGAGCATCATCGAGACGCCGCCCAAGGACCGCATGGCGATTCAGACGGTAGTGGCGCGGTTCGACGACAAGCTGATCCGCTCGGCGATCGAGGTGGAGCTGGAGCGCGGCGGGCAGGTGTATTTCGTACACAACCGCGTGGAGTCGATCTACGAGATTGCCGCGCGGATCCAGGAGCTGACGCCGACGGCGCGCGTGGCCGTGGCGCACGGGCAGATGACGGAGGGCGATCTGGAGAAGGTGATGCTGGCCTTCATGCGGCACGAGTTCGACGTGCTGGTGGCGACCACGATCATCGAGAACGGGCTCGACATTCCGCTGGCAAACACGATCGTGGTCAATCGCGCCGAGCGCCACGGGCTGAGCGAGCTTTACCAATTGCGCGGGCGCGTGGGCCGGTCGAACCGGCGCGCGTATGCGTACCTGCTGATCCCGCCGGAGAACGAGCTGACGGAGATCGCGCGGCGGCGGCTGGCGGCGCTCAAAGAGTTCAGCGACCTGGGCGCGGGATTCAAGATTGCGGCGCTCGACTTGGAGCTGCGCGGCGCGGGCAACATGCTGGGCGGCGAGCAGAGCGGGCACATCGAGGCGGTGGGGTTCGAACTGTACACCTCGATGCTGGAGGCGGCGGTGAAGGAGCTGAAGGGCGAGCGCAGCGAAGAGCGGCCGGCCACGCAGCTCAACCTGGGCATCGCGTTGCGCATCGACGAGAGCTACGTGCCGGAGGAGAACCAGCGCCTGCGGCTCTACAAGAAGATTGCGGCCACAACCGCAGAGGCCGCGGTGAACGAGCTGCGCGCGGAGATGGAGGACCGCTACGGCGCGCCGCCCGACGCGACAGTCTATCTACTCGAAGCCGCGATGCTGAGGCTGGAGTGCGAGCGCATGGGCGTGGCGCAGGTGGACCGCAAGCGCGGCGAACTGCAGATCCGTTTCACGGAAAATGCGGCGGTCGATCCGGCGCGGCTGATGCAGATTGTCTCGCGGAACGCGAAGCGCGGGGCGCAATTCACGCCGCAGGGCGTACTTAGGTATCCGCTGGCGGCTTCGCGGCCCGACGAAGTGCTGCTCGAGATCCGGGAATTGTTTGCCAACCTGGCGCCGGCGCTGTAGGGAGAAGCAGCGGGGCTAGGGAAGTCAGCGTCTCGTCGCCCCCCGAACTCCGCTGACTCCGCTGTCTTACGCTTTCCACTTGATGTTGCAGCCGATGGACGGCTTTTGCTCCACCGGGACGGGCGTGCCGGCGAGGACTGCGTCGATCGCGGCGCGGAGGTCTTTTCCGGTGACGGGGACGCCGTTGCCGGGGCGGCTCGAATCGTACTGGCCGCGATAGACGAGCTTGAAATCGGCGTCGAAGAGATAGGGATCGGGCGTGCAGGCGGCCTTGTAGGCATGGGCCACGGCCTGCGACTCGTCGTAAAGATAAGGAAAGACGAAACCGTTGTCCTTGGCCTGCCGCTTGAGGCCGGCGGGACTGTCGGCCGGGTGCGTGACGACGTCGTTCGAGCTGATGGCGACGATGGCGATGGGCTTGCCGGAGTAGTCAGCGCCGAGCTGGCCGAGGGACTTCTCGATGTGCTTGACGTAGGGGCAATGGGCGCAGATGAACAGAACCGCGAGCCCTTTCTTCCCACGGAAGTCGTCGCGGTGGACGGTCTTGCCGGTGACGACGTCGGTGAGCGAGAAGTCGGGAGCGACGGCGCCGAGCGGGAGCATTGTGGATTCGGTGAGGGCCATGATGAATCTCCTTCAGCGGTGTTAGCGGTGTTAGCGGTGTTAGCGGGGCTAGCGGAGTTAGGGAGCCGGTTAAATGCTAGCTCCGCTAACGCCGCTAACTCCGCTGCTTCTCAAAAAAGTCCCGCCTGGCGGCTGGGCACGGCCAGGCCAAAGTGCTCGTAGGCGAGGCGCGTAGCCACGCGGCCGCGGGGCGTGCGGTCGAGAAAACCGATCTGGATCAGGAACGGCTCGTAGACTTCTTCGAGCGCGTCTTCTTCTTCGGCGAGAGTCGCGGCCAGCGTGCCGAGGCCGACGGGCCCGCCGTCGTACTTCTGCATGATGGTGAGCAGCAGGCGGCGATCGATTTCGTCGAAGCCGTGGGCGTCGACCTCGAGCATGGTGAGGGCCGCGTTGGCGGTGGGGCGGTCGATGGAGCCGGAGCCGCGCACCTGGGCGTAGTCGCGGACGCGGCGGAGCAGGCGGTTGGCGATGCGCGGCGTGCCGCGGGAGCGCAGCGCGATCTCGGATGCGCCGTCGCGGTCGATGGGGATCTGCAGGACCTCGGCGGAGCGTTCAACGATAACCCGCAGCTCCTCCTCGGTGTAGAAATCGAGGCGCAGCAGAATGCCGAAGCGCGAGCGGAGCGGCGAGCTGATGAGGCCGGGCCGCGTGGTGGCGCCGATGAAGGTGAATGGCCTGATCTCCATGACGTGGGTGCGCGCCGCGGGCCCCTGGCCGATGATGATGTCGAGTTTGTAGTCCTCGAGCGCGGTGTAGAGCTTTTCTTCGAGCACGGGCTGCAGGCGGTGAATCTCGTCGAGGAACAGCACCTGGCGCTCGCGCAGGTTGGTGAGGATGGCGGTCAGATCGCCCTGAATCTGCAGCGCCGGGCCCGAGGTCTGCTGAAAGCCGACTTCGAGTTCGTTGGCGATGATGGTGGCCAGGGTGGTCTTGCCCAGACCCGGAGGGCCGAAGAGGAGCACGTGGTCGAGCGCCTCGCCGCGCGAGCGGGCGGCTTCGAGGGCGATGGCAAGTTGTTCTTTTGCCTTGGATTGGCCGATGAATTCGCGCAGCCAACGGGGCCGGAGCTTGAGCTCGAAACTCGACTCTTCGTCGGCGCGCGCGGCGCTCACCAGGCGTTCGGGACTATTGTCGCGGGCGTTGGCCATTCTGACGAGAAGTGTACGGCATTCCCCCGAACGGTGCGGAGCGACGGAAGCCGGATTTCCTGTTCTGGCGCCGAGGATTCGACTACCGGGAACGGTGCGAAACAGCTTATTGACTGACTTGATGCTAGGGCGCGAAATGTAACACTTTCGTGCAAGGGCGGGGCAAAGAACGGATGACCTATAGTCGAAGGCGTAACGGCCAGCGAGAGTCTGCCCGAAGAGCGTCGACGAGTGTCGCGGCCGGGCGCAGACTCCGGAGGTCAACCATGCATGAACGATTCTTTTCGCCGCGCCTTCTTCTGCCTATCGGCATGGCATTGCTGCTTGCCGGTTGCAGCAATCCGCTAGTGGTATCGATCTCCGTGTCTCCAACGTCGCAATCTGTTGCGATTGGCAAGACCGCGCAGTTTACCGCGACCGGAGTCTACGGCCACGGGACCCATCCATCGACTTCGCAGGACCTCACGAGTTCCGTGACGTGGACATCGAGTGTGCCGTCTGTCGCCACCATCGACTCTTCCGGACTTGCGACCGGCGTGGCCGCGGGCACGACGACAATCACGGCGAGCATCAGTGGGTTCACGGGACTGACTTCCGCCACAGCGACGCTTACGGTTACAGGCGGGAGTTCGGGCATCGGCTCGGTGAGCGGCGTGACGGGTCTGACCATCCTGCCGGGTTCGCAGTCTGTGGCGTTGCCGACTCAAACCAGCCAATTCCTCGCCATTGGAACGGTTACAACGGGAGCCACGATCGATCTGACGAGCCAAGTTGCCTGGAGTTCCGCCAGCGTGCAGATTGGCACAGTCGGCGCTAACACCGGCCTTGCGAGAGCGGTAAGCCAGGGAACAACGACGATCACCGCCCTGTACACGAATCCCGGCGGAGGGAGCACCGTGACCGGAATGGCGGTCTTTACGGTGCTGGGTGGAAACTCGGAGAAATACACCGCCGTGACGCTTATTCCATCCACCCAGTCGGTCTCAGCCTCGGGACAGACCGGGCAGTTCATTGCCCTGGCAACTTCAGGGACAACGGGCCTCGAGGAGGACGTGACCAACTCGACGCAGGTCAAGTGGGTTTCGAGTATTCCATCGGTGGCGACGGTGACCTCGGGGCTGACGACGGGGAACGGCGTGGCCACCGGAGTGAGCCAGGGCGCCAGCACCATCACGGCAGAAGTGACCAACCCCGACGGCTCCCAGGTTTCGAATTACGGGATGGTGACGGTGACGCTGACGGCGGCGCCGGAGCCGTTGCTCTCTCTGTCCGTCATTCCGAGCTCGATCACTGTGGGCAATCTGCTGGATGCGGGACAATTTCTGGCGATCGGGACGTACTCCACGGCGCCGACGGTCAGGGACCTGACGAACTCGGTGACGTGGCTGACGTCGGCTCCCAGCGTGTTTCCCGTCAACACCAACGGAACAGGCACGCCGAGCGGAGGAGCGAACGCAGGAATCGTGACGGCCTACGGAAACGGATCGGCCACGATCATTGCGGAGGCGACGGATACGACCACCGGATCGATTGAGACCGCCACGGCGACCTTCAATTGCCCGCTGGTGCTGCCGACGCCGACCACGGCGGGCTCGTGCTATCCGGGTTCTGAGGCATCGGCGCTGCTGGCGACGCTGACGGTCTACAACGAGGGCCTGAACACGACGAATTGGCTGGTGACTGCGCCTTCGGCCACCGGCACGCCCGATGTGCTCCATTGCGGCCCCGGATCGAACGCGGCCGGCTATGGTGGATCGGTTTGCGTGGCGACCTATCCCGTGGGCACCACGGTGACCCTGACGGCGCCGGCCGGAGCCGGTGCATTCGGTGGATGGTCGTACAACTGCACGCCGACGACGACCGTGACCGCGGCCGGGCCGAATACCTGCACGGTTACGTTGACCTTCAACGATACCGTCGGAGCGATATTTAATTAACGGGTATATAGACTACATAGACTAGTCGACGAGGAAGCCGCCTTTCGGGGGGCGGCTTTCTTGTTGCAGAGTGGGCGTTACTCAGGCAATGCCCGCTCATGCGGGCAGGTTGACGACTCCGGCGACAAGTTTGTAGTGGAAGTTCTCGAACGGCTCGCTGAGGCTGACCGTGAGCAGCGTGGCTGGCGGCTTGCCACCAAAGAAGCCGGAATGGGGATAGATCCCGGCTGGCAGTGGCCGAAGCCGATCGAGCCACTGGGGATCCGTTACGGCCAGGTCGTAGCGAGCGCGGCTGACATGGCCCAGGCGGAAAAGAGCGCGATTGCGCCGCCTGCCGTTTTCTTCGCGAATCCACCACCATAGATCGTCGGGCCGGATGAGTTCGAGTGAGTGGCTGGTCGGGGTCTCAGCGAATTTCCGGATGTAGACGCGGTCGCCGAACCCCTCAAGCAGAACCGGCCGCTTGCTGATGAAGCTATCGAGGAAGCTTTTATCTCGCGGCTGGTCGAAGCGGCGAACCGGCCGCCATGGCAGTTCCGCGATAAGGACATCCTCCGGGTGGCAATTCGTGCCGCACTTCTCGCCAAGTTCCGCTTCGAACACGTCGAGAATCGCGGTTTCACTTCCATCCGGATAGCAGGTTTGCTGAACGGTCAGGCACCCGGCAACCCTTGTACCGACGAGCCGGACCCATTGTTTTGTGATGAGGCTGATTCCCGCGACGCAGCGGTGATCGTGCTTGTAGGAGTTTGCAAGACAGAGAATCCGGTCGACGCTCATGGAGCGGTCTCCTTTCCGGAACTCAGATCTAGAGATGGGTAATGACTACATCGTTCCAGTGTTGCTGCAAATATTCGAGCGCCAGGCGGCGATGGCAGTGTTCCGGCGTCGCTTCGCTGCATAAGAGGACGGTCTTCTTACGGAAGCCGTCCTGGGAGAGAACCGACTCGACCCTCCGCGATCGGATGAGATCGAGATAGGCCTCGACATAGACATTCCAGTCGCCGTTGCGTTTCTTGAAAGCGTCGAGGATTTCCTGCGTGGGAGCGAGGAGCGGCTCGTGCTCGTAGCCGGCTGCGCATATCTCACGAAGGAAGTAAGGCAAGTCGGACTGCTTGGCAAAGCCCGCGAGCTGGGAAGTGTTGTTCAGGCGCACGTCGAGCAGGCGTTCGATGCCGGACGCCTTCAGTGCGCCGAAGAACTGGCTGGCGCTCTTTTGGGTAAAACCGATGCTGTAGATCTCCATTTGTCCTCTTCGATCTCGGCAAAGAGTTCTGCTTGAGCGTCGACCAGCGGCTTCCCGGAGTCCGCGGCAACCTGCGCGTCGGACTCGACCTGACCGTCGCCGCGAATATGAAGCATTGTGTTGCCGTGCTCGGCGAGGACGCGGCCGACCAGCAGACGGCGATGGCAATGGGTGGGGTTTTCCTCGCCGCAGACCAAGGCGACGCGGAAGCGCTCCATGACGGTCTCAAGACGCGCAATGGCCGCCTGGAAGCCGGCGTCGTCGCGCAGGCGGCCATAAACGACGTGTCCTTTGGCGTCGTAGTAGGCCGGGTCGGCCGGGCGCCCACCCAATTCGGCGCCCAGAAAAAGGTAGCGGATTCCCGCCTGATCCAGCGAGCGCTGCATGAGCTCCCTATCGAACTGTGGGACGTACTTCGAATAGGGTGAGCTGCGTGTATCGACTACAACTTCGACCTCGTGTTTGCGCAGGAGGCCGAGCCATATATCGATGGCGTGGTTGGAATGGCCGACGGTGAAGAAACTGCTCATACGCACGCCTTTGCAGATGAGAATAGCACCGAACCGGTTGCACGGTTGTAAGAGACCGGGGATTCCGTGACGCACCGTTTAAACTGGTAAGGTCGCTTCGATCGAGATGGCCCACCGGTTTGGAATACTTCGCCGATTTCGCTTCAATCTGCCGCAGCGGATCGCGGCGGGGATGCTGGCGCTTTTCCTCCTCCAGGCGTTCTGGCTGACCAGCCGCCAGACGCTGAGCGACACCGATTATCAGTATGCGCGATGTGGGCGCGAGACCTGGGAGAGGCCGTCGCCGCTGGCCGGTTATTACACCTCCTGCGGCAACATTCACGATGGCATTTTGGCGTACCGGCTCGCCGGGTTGCCGCTGACGCTGAACCTGCTGGCCGAGCGTGGACTGGACCTGTTTCGCAAGCCCGAAGACCGGGTGGTACAAACCGGCAGCGAGCCGAGCGTGTGGGAACTGCGGCACCAGATGACCCACATTCTGTTGCTGCTGCGCCTGCCGTTTCTGTTTGCCGGCTTCCTACTGGGCGGGTGCATCTGGTGGGTGACGCGGAGGCTCTACGGGAACTTTGGCGGCTATACGGCGCTCGCGCTCTACTGCTTTTCGCCGTCCGTGCTGAAGGCCTGCGTCGCGCCGAGCGCCGAGGTGTGGGCCGCGCTGGGGGTGTATGGCGGCGTGTACACGTGCATCGGGGTGGCCCACGCCATGCAGGGGCCGCGGCGCAAATGGCGTCCGCGGATCGTTTTGCTCACGGTGATTCTGGGGGTTGCCGCGACGGCGCATATCGTGGCTTTGCCCGTTGCCGCGCTGCTGGGGCTGGCGGCCATGCTGTGGATCGCCGAGGGGTACCGGAGCCAGACGCTGCCGGTGGTGCTGGCAGCCGTGGCCGGCGCGCTGGTGGTGGTGTTTGCGTGCTACGGGTTTTCGCCGGACGCGTTCAGCTATGTTTTCCGTTCGTCAGCGGGGTTCGTGGGGGTTTCGGCGGACCCGGCGCGACGGTTCTTCTCGACGTTTGCGAACGGCGGCGAAGCGGTTGCCGCCTGCGCTTCCCTGGTGCTCTACGTGGCGGTACGCAAGTCCCGCTACTTCGGCAACACGGCGCCGCTGCTTTGCACTGTGCCATTGATGGCGCTGGTGATGACGGGCGCGCCGGGCAGCCCGTGGCTGTGGGCGCTGCCGTTCCTGCTGACGTTCATTGGCGGGGTGTTTGCGGACGCCTACGAAGGGCCGCATGGACGGCTGGCGCTTGCCGCCGGCGGTGCGATTGTGCTGCTGCAGGCGGTGCTGTGCGTGCTGAGCCTGCCGGGGCCGGCGTAGGAGCGAAACATGCACTTGAAGGCATTAGGCTTTTCAGAGCATAATAATGGCGGCTCATGGGAGATTCATTTTCACGATGAGTTTCTCAGCGAGTTTGGAGCCTGGTCCGAGATCGTTCAGGATGCAGTTCTCAGCTCTCTGGGCAAGTTGCGAACATTCGGACCTACCCTCGGGCGGCCATCCGTGGACACTCTCAAAGGGTCAGGCTATCCAAACATGAAAGAGCTCCGTGTGGATGCCGAGGGCGGAGTTTGGCGGATCGCATTTGCGTTCGACCCAAAGCGCAAAGCCATCCTGCTGACGGGCGGAAACAAGACCGGAATCTCAAAGGACAGGTTTTATTCAACTTTGATACGCATTGCCGACGCTCGATATGAACGGTACTTGAAGAGCGGAGGCCCAGAACGGAGACGAAAATGACAGTTTCT
>JBEKUS010000066.1:0-30426 GCA_049514795.1 Occallatibacter sp. | reverse complement strand
CGGCGCGACGACTTGAGTACGGCGAATGCCGACACACTATTTCCGAAACGTCTGTAGCGCCACGACAAACTCAGGTTGGTGAGCCTACGAAAGGGCCGCCCGGATCCCGGGAATCGGAGCCCGGGAAGTCCTTCCGGCGAAAACGGCCGAATCACGAAACGCTGCCGGTTTGCTATCGGCACTTCGTTTCAGTTGGGCGCTCGCGCGCAAGCACGTTGAGCGCAGGTCAACCTCACCATGAACTACTGCTTCAGCGTGCGCAGATACGCCACGACCGCATCCACGTCCTGGGGTGGAAGGCGATGCCGGAAACCGGACTCCTCCACTTCAACGGGAGGCATGGTCTTTGTCCCCGAGGCGATGATCTCGCTCAGTTCGGCGTCTGACTTGGATTGCACCGGGGCCGAGTTCAGTCGGGGGATCGTAACTCCGAAGTACTGATCGGCTTTGACATTCCCCTTGCCTTTATCGCCGTGGCATTGGGCGCAAGTCAGGTCGTAGGCGGTCTTACCTGAGGGGTGGTTGCGCGCGGTCAACTCCGAGACCAACACGACGGAGCGCGTGTGGCCTTTGGGGATACTGTACATGAGAATTCCGTCCTCGCCGGGAATCCACACTTCGGAGAGAACGTGCCCTCCATCAGTGCTGTCGAAAACCAGCGCGCCTCCCTGCAGAAAGGTGTTTGGTCCGGCGAGGCGGCTGATACCCGTCTGGCTAGCCTTTTCGCCCGTACTCGATTCCATCACCAGCGAGCGATCGTTAATCGAGACGACGTATGTCCCCGGCTGGAACTGTTGTGAGGAGATGGTGAATGGATAAGAGATTTCGACTCTCTCGCGGATCTGCCCCTGGGCCAGGGTAGCCGCGAAGCCAGAAGCCAAAAGGCAGGCGAGCAGCCGTGCCGCCCTTACGTTTCGCGCGAACATGTGCATCATTCTGAATTCCTCGTTTCTTTCTCGGTGAATCGAGCGTGAAGTTTGGCAACCCGCCAGCACGGATAACCGGCTTGTTGAGAACAGCTTCCTGGGTTGTCGAGCGGCTTTCGGACCTGGGTCCGCCGCTCCAAACACAGACCAGACACTGCCGCCGATGCTGGAGCTCACGCGGAACGAACTTCAGCTCCGGCAACAGCGCAGGAAACAGTCAGGCGGATGCGTTGACCTCCGCTCGGGTTCTTTGAAATGGTGACTTCGCAGGGAGTTTGGGGAAGACCTTTCGTCGCGGCATATGCAACTCGGGGCCGCATCGAGGATGGAACTCACGCCGGAGACAAGAGCCCTGCACGCCCGAGTCCGGATGAGAGGAGGAGGTTCGGGGAAATCTGTCAAGTTGCCTGCCAACGACCTTAGGTAGCGTCCGCTGCAGGCGGGCGGAGGGAGCCGGAGAAGAGCTCCGCTATCCCGCTGCCTGCTCCTGTTTATCACACGACCATGTGACCGTCAACACATATCTATGTGACAATTTCGAGAAAAACCAAATTCACTATCCTTCGGTCGCTTGCGAGGTGGCCATCTCGGGCTCAAATGCAGCCATCATTTGCGCCCGTTGGCGGCGTGAAACGCCTGCAGGGCGAACACCGTCACGCGATGGCGCTGCATGGCGGCGATTCCCTCGGCGGCGGCCTGAGCGGCGGCGAGCGTGGTGATCGTGGGAATGCGCTTGAGAACGGCGGCGCGGCGAATGGCCTTTTCATCAAAGATGGCGTCCTGGCCGCGCGGCGTGTTGACGATGAGTTGAATGCGGCCTTCCTTGATGAGATCCACGGCGTTGGGACGGCCTTCGTTGACTTTGAAGACACGCTCGACGATCATCCCTGCGGATTCCAGGACGTTCGCAGTGCCTTCCGTCGCAACAATCTTGAATCCCAGATCGACGTAGCGGCGCGCCAGGGGAACGACGGCCTGCTTGTCGTGGTCGTTGACGGTGAAGAACACCGTGCCCCCGGTGGGCAGCATCTGGCCGGCGGAGAGCTGTGCCTTGGCGAAAGCTTCGCCATAGCTGGAGGCGACGCCCATCACTTCGCCGGTGGACTTCATCTCGGGGCCGAGAACGGTGTCGACGCCGGCGAACTTCGACCACGGGAATACGGGCGATTTCACGTAGTAGTGCGAACCGGTGCCGAGATCCTTTCCGGAAGCGAGTTCGTCAGGCAGCAGTTCGCGGAGCTTGCGGCCGGTCATCAGGCGCGCGGCGATCTTAGCTAGGGGAATGCCGGTGGCCTTCGAAACGTAAGGCACAGTGCGCGAGGCGCGGGGGTTGACCTCGATCACGTAGACGTGATCGTTGCCTTGGTCGTCGTGCTGAATGGCGAACTGGAGATTGACGAGGCCGACAACCTTGAGCTCGAGGGCCAGCTTCCGGGTGTAGGCGCGGAGGGTCTCGAGCGTCGAGTCGCTGATGCCCACGGCGGGCAGCACGCAGGAGGAGTCGCCGGAGTGAATGCCCGCCTCCTCGATGTGCTGCATGATCCCGGCGATGAGCACATCCTCGGAGTCGCAGAGCGCGTCGACGTCGATCTCGATGGCGTTTTCGAGGAAGTGGTCGATGAGGACAGGGCGCTCCTGCGAATACTCGACGGCCTCGCGCATGTAGCGCGAGACTGCGTCGGCGTCGTAGGCGATGACCATGGCGCGTCCGCCGAGGACGAAGCTGGGGCGGACGAGGACGGGATAGCCGATTTGCTCGGCGACGGCGAGCGCCTGCTCCACGCTTGTGGCGGTGCCGCCGCGCGGCTGCGGAATCTGCAAATCCTCAAGCAGCTTGCCGAAGAGCTTGCGGTCTTCGGCGAGGTCGATGGAGTCGGGCGAGGTGCCGATGATGGGCACGCCGGCCGCGCGGAGGCGCTGCGAGAGATTCAGCGGCGTCTGGCCGCCGAACTGGACGATCATGCCGACCTGGGCGCCCGATTGCGCCTCGTGATTGTAGATGGCGAGCACGTCTTCGAGAACCAGCGGCTCGAAGTAGAGGCGGTCGCTGGTGTCGTAGTCGGTGGAAACCGTCTCGGGGTTGCAGTTGACCATGATGGCTTCGTAGCCGTCGTCCTTGAGGGCGAAGGCCGCGTGGCAGCAGCAGTAGTCGAATTCGATGCCCTGGCCGATGCGGTTGGGGCCGGAGCCGAGGATGATGATCTTAGGCTTCGAGGTCGGCGGCGCCTCGTCCTCTTCCTCGTAGGTGGAGTAGAGGTAGGGCGTCATCGACTCGAATTCGGCGGCGCAGGTGTCGACGAGCTTGAAGACAGGGCGGATTCCCTGCCCTTCTCGCAGTTCCCTCACCTGACGGATGCCGTCGTGGCCTTCGAGCTTCCACTCGGTGGCGATGCGCTCGTCGCTGAGCCCGAGGCGCTTGAGGTTGCGCATTTGGTCCGCGTCAATCTGTTGCAGAGTCGTTCCGGCGATGGCGCTTTGCGCCAGCGTGATCTCGCGCAACTGGTGGAGAAACCACGGATCGATCTTCGTAAGGCGCGCGACATCGCGCACACTCATGCCGCGCTCGAAGGCGTAGCGGATGTAGCCGAGGCGCTCAGGACGCGGCGTGACGAGCATCTGTGTCAGGCGGCGCGGCTCCAGGATCTCGGCGCCGGTCTTCTTGCCGGTTTCGAGCGAGCGCCACGCCTTCATCAGCGATTCCTTGAAGGTGCGGCCGATGGCCATCACTTCGCCGACAGACTTCATCTGCGGTCCAAGGGTCTCGTCGGCGCCCGGGAATTTCTCGAACTGCCACTTGGGAATCTTGACGACAACGTAGTCGATCGTCGGCTCGAAGCAGGCCGGCGTCTTGCGCGTGATGTCGTTGGGAATTTCGTCGAGCGTGTAGCCGACGGCCAGCTTGGCGGCGATTTTGGCGATGGGAAAACCTGTCGCCTTGGATGCGAGCGCCGATGAGCGCGAGACGCGGGGATTCATCTCGATGATCGTCATGCGGCCATCGAGAGGGTTGATGGCGAACTGCACGTTGGAGCCGCCGGTCTCCACGCCGATCTCGCGGATGCAGGCGATGGCCGCGTCGCGCATCTTCTGGTACTCGCGGTCGGTGAGGGTTTGCGCGGGCGCGACGGTGATGGAGTCGCCGGTGTGCACGCCCATGGGATCGAAATTCTCAATCGAACAGATGATGATGACGTTGTCCGCCAGGTCGCGCATCACCTCGAGCTCGAATTCCTTCCAGCCAAGCACGCTCTCTTCCACGAGACACTCGTGGACGGGCGAGAGATCGAGGCCGCGGGCTAGAATCTCCATCAGCTCTTCGCGGTTGTAGGCGATGCCGCCGCCGGTGCCGCCGAGGGTGAAGCTGGGGCGGATGAGGATCGGGAAGCCGTGCTTCGCGGAGAAGTCGAGGCCGTCGCGCAAATTGTTGACCAGCGCGGAGCGCGGAACCTCAAGGCCGATGCGAACCATCGCATCCTTGAAGAGCAGGCGGTCCTCGGCCTTCTTGATGGCTTCGAGCTTTGCGCCGATGAGCTCGACGCCGTAGCGGTCGAGGACGCCGGAGTCAGCGAGATCGACGGCTAGGTTGAGTGCGGTCTGTCCGCCCACCGTCGGCAGCAGCGCAAACTTTCCCGAAGGTTTGCCCGCGGGGCTGGCGCCGGCGAGCATCTCGGCTTCAATGCGGATAATCTCTTCGACGTACTCGTGGGTGAGCGGTTCGATGTAGGTGCGGTCGGCCAGCTCGGGATCGGTCATGATGGTGGCCGGGTTCGAGTTGACGAGCACGACTTCGTAGCCTTCCTGCTTGAGGGCCTTGCAGGCCTGCGTGCCGGAGTAGTCGAACTCCGCCGACTGCCCGATGATGATGGGGCCGGAGCCGATCACGAGGATTTTCTGAATGTCATTTCTGCGTGGCATTGTTTTGACTGGTTCCTAGCTTTGATGTGCTCCGGGGTTGAAGGGTACGGGCTTCAGCCCGTACATTTCCGGCTAGAGACTCGGTGGGCTTTAGCCCCTGAGAGAATTCAACGTCTGGAAATCCCGAAAACTCATAGAGGGCCGAATCAGAAACCAATCTGGCCTCGACGGGATTCGTCCGAATATACTCCAGGTGCTTCTTCCAATCCTCTTCATCTCGAATTCGGTGATCGGTGAATCCTGGCTGCCAAATCTCTTCCCTCCATTCGAACTCCTTCCTGGCGCGGAACGAGAAGCCGCCCTTAATGAGCTGGACCGACTTCTCGACTGACTCAATCGGAGTGATGAGCAGATGTAGGTGGTCGGGCATGATGACGTAGGCGTGCAGCTTGTACCCGGTGCCGTCATAATGTCTCAGCGCATCAAGCATCAAGCGCACCCAGCGGTCATGGCGGAAGAATGGCTTGCGGCCCGCTGTCTGCGTAGAGACGAAGTAGGCGTATTCACTGGTCCGAATTATCTCTCGCCTGGGACGCATTCCATTCCCTCAGGGGCTAAAGCCCCGCTTTTGTGGCAGGTTCAATGTACGGGCTAAAGCCCGTACCCTTCACTCGGCACGGCTATAGCCGTGCCCCTTCAAAACTCCGGATTGTCGGGGTGAAGCGGATTGCCGCACCCAAAAAACAGCGGAGCCAAAAGCCCCGCTGTTTTGAAAATTCGAAAATCTTGTGCGTCGCGGGCTTCATCCCTTCCACTCCTCCATCATTTTGCGGAAGTCGCGGAACAAATAGTGCGAGTCGTGCGGTCCGGGGGCGGCTTCGGGGTGGTATTGCACGCTGAAGAGCGGCAGCGTTTTGTGGCGCAGGCCTTCGAGTGTCTGGTCGTTCAGGTCGACGTGCGTCAACTCGACTTCGTTGGCGTTGATGGAGTCGGGATCGACGGCGAAGTTGTGGTTGTGCGCGGTGATCTCGACCCTGCCGGTCGCGTTGTTGCGCACGGGATGGTTGCCGCCGTGATGGCCGAACTTGAGCTTGTAGGTGCGTCCGCCGAGGGCGAGACCCGTGAGCTGATGCCCGAGACAGATTCCGAAGATCGGTATACGGCCCATCATCTGGCGAATCGCGTTGACGGCATAGGTGACCGGCTCGGGGTCGCCGGGGCCGTTCGACAGGAACACGCCGTCGGGCTTCAGGGCGAGCACGTCGCTAGCGGTGGTTTCGGCAGGGACAACGGTTACCCGGCAGCCCTCGCGCGTTAACATACGCAATATGTTTTGCTTGATGCCGAAATCATAAGCCACTACATGAAGGCGCTTCCGCGCTTCAAGGTCTTCGACGAGTGGAGCGGCGGGAAGATACGGGTCGCCCATCTGACTGCGCGGATCGGCTGCGTCGAACTCGTAGCTGGCCTTAGTGGAAACGACGCGCGCCAGGTCTGTGCCCTCCATCCTGCGAATCTCGCGGGCGCGCTGAATGAGCACGCCGGGGTTCGACTCCGCCGTCGAGATCACGCCGCGCATCACGCCGCGGTCGCGCAAGTGGCGGACCAAGGCGCGGGTGTCGATCTCGGCCAGGACGGGGACTGAGTAGCGCTCCATGTATTCGTCGGTCACCTGCTCGGAACGCCAGTTGGAGCTGATGGCGGAGAACTCGCGAACGATCAGCCCCTCGATATAGGGCCGGGTCGACTCGTTGTCGGCGCGATTGGTGCCGTAGTTGCCGATTTGGGGATTGGTGAGGACGACTATCTGGCCGGCGTAGGAAGGATCGGTGGCTATTTCCTGGTAACCGGTAAGGGAAGTATTGAAAACGACTTCTCCCCGGCATTCGCCCGTGTGCCCATGGCCGTGCCCGCGGAAGATGCGCCCGTCTTCGAGCGCGAGGATCGCCTGCATCGCCTCTCCGAGGAGTGGATTCAATCGATTTTAGCAGGTTCTACTGACGGATTCTGCCCGGTTTTCCACGCTTCAGCGCACCACGCCCACATCGTGAGCCGGCCAGTAGACGAATACCGCCTTGCCGTAGATGAGCGAGCGGTCGACGGGGCCGAAGTCGCGGCTGTCGGAGGAGATGGAACGGTGATCGCCCATGACGAAATAGGTTTCCGGAGGAACGGTGATTTCGGGCAGCGAGCTCGAGCCGCGATAGGCCTCTGGGACGTAGGTTTCGCGAAGTTGCGCGCCGTTGAGCCACACGCGACCGCGGTCGATGCGGATGCGGTCGCCGGGCAAGGCGATCACGCGCTTGATATAGCTCTTTTCGGGGTCGCGTGGATAGTGAAAGACAACCACGTCGCCGCGCTCGATGCCGGTGAAGTGGTAGACGAACTTGTTGATGAAGAGACGGTCGCGGTCCTCCAGGCGCGGCAACATGCTGGTGCCTTCCACGCGGACCGGCTGATAGAGGAAGAGAATGATGAACACGGAGGCAGTAGCGGAGATTAGCAGATCGCGCAGCCAAAGATAGGCTGCAGATCTCTTCTTCCCGGCGCTGGTGGTGCTGCCGGCCAGGACGGGCTTGTCTAGCGGCGTGGTGGACGGCTGCGCAGGCTGTTCGCCTGGCGCATGCTCAGAACTCGCGATCGATTCGGATTTGGGGTGAGTGTTTGGGCCAGTGTGCATGAGTAATCAGAATACAGGACTAGCTGCAGCCGAGGCCGCCCGGCGGGCACATGATGCGCGGCTTGCGCTGGGTGATCGGTCGAGGCTGCTGAGCTGAGGGGACCATCGGTGGCACGGTTCCGGGGGGCGTGACGCCCGACAGGTTCGCCTCTTCCAGGAGCAGTGGACGCTGCAGAACCATCTCTACCTGGGTGCCAGGCTCCAGATTTACGTCGGCGCCACGGGTGAATAGTGTCGCAATGGCCATAGCGGCAAGGCCGGCGCCCACTCCTCCCAAGCCGCCCGCGATCGGGTGCCCGCCGGCGATCCCGCCGATGGTGCCGATCGTGGCGCCGGTGGGAAGCGTAACCTCCGCCACTGTGCCGGCGTTCCTGCCTTTGTGAGGATCCTGCTCGACGGTCCCTTCCCCATTGTTCTTTACCGTCTGGTCTTTTGAGCCGGGCACGCTATTGACGACACCAGGAATCTCGACGACCGAGCCGTTCGGAAAGATCATCGAGGTAAAGTGCATGTCGAGTTGGGCCTTACCCCTGATCTGGCCGGCGCGCTGCACGCGATCCACAATGCCTTGGACATAGACGCCAGCGGGAATCAGCACGCGGTTGCCGATTACGACGGGAAAGGTGGATGACAGATAAACGCCGTCGCCCGGCTTGGCGCTCCTGCTGTTAATGGCGCTGCGCAACTGCAGAAGGACCTTGGTGCCGGCGGGAACGGTGTAGGTCTTCTTCTCAGGCGCTGCGGGCTCAGCGGACGGCTGCGCCGATGCATCGGTCTGCGCGGCCGGGCCAGCGGAAGGAGTATCTGCTGCTGGAGGATTCGACGGCTGAGCCGCGGGAGCGGAAGCGGGCTGGGCCGGCTCCTGCGGCTGCGCCGCGTCCTGGGCTGCGCAAAGAGACGCGCTTAGGGCCAAAAGGCCGATGAAAGCTGCTGCCGGAAGCATCTTGCGCAGGGGAAACATGCAATCCTCCCATACCTGATCGATTAGACGCAGCTTCTGCCCCAAAGATATTCAAACTCGCGGCTGCCGGAAGACTCTACGGTCGCGTGCTGGAAGTGGCGATCCGCGCGCAGGCCTTTCCGGGCTGCGCCTTCGGCGTGCTGGCCGGTGGCGAGGTGGCGCTCGCAGATGCCCTAGGGCGCTTCACCTACGACGAAGAGTCGCCTGCCGTGGCCGCGGAGACGGTCTATGACGTAGCCAGCCTGACGAAGGTCGCCGCCACAACGGCAGCGGCTACGCTGCTCGTGCAGCGAGGGCAGATTGAGCTGGATGCGCCGCTGGGTGAGCTGCTGCCGGGGTTTGTGGAGGGGCGTGCGCCCGAGGATGCGGCGCGGCGCGTAACGGTCCGTCATCTGCTGGCGCACAACTCCGGGCTGCCGGCGTATGTGGAGTTCTTCCGCAGTGCGGCGACGCCGATGGCGCTGCTGGAGGCGTGCCTGAGGCTGCCGCTGGAATCCGAGCCGGGAACGCGAGCCGAGTATTCTGACCCGGGGTTCATTCTGCTCGGCAAGGCGCTGGAGGCGCGGATGGGCGAGGGGTTGGATCTCTGGCCGCAGCGCGAGGTATACGAGCCGCTGGGGATGGCGGCGACCGCGTTCTGTCCCTCTGCGGAGCGGCGAGAATCGATTCCCCCCACCGAAGAGGACAAAACATTCCGCCGCCGGCGCATCCAGGGTGAAGTGCAGGATGAAAACGCTTGCGTGCTCGGCGGCGTCGCGGGACATGCAGGATTGTTCTCGAACGTTCCGGACCTGCTGCGATATGCGAATGCGATTCTGTGCGCGGCGGTGAACCAGAGATCGGCGAGCGCGCCGGAACTGCTTGACTCGTCGACGGTGAAACAGTTTACCCAGCGGCAAGCGCCAGCGGGAAGTTCGCGCGCGCTGGGGTGGGATACGCCTTCGGAGAACTCATCGGCTGGAAGGTGCTTCTCTGCCCATTCGATCGGGCATCTCGCCTACAGCGGCTGTTCGCTGTGGATCGATCTGGAGGCCGAGATCGCCGTCGTGCTGCTTACGAATCGCACCTGGCCGGGTCGAAACAGCCAGCTGATTCGCACCGTCCGTCCGGCCTTTCACGACGCCGTGCGTGAGTCTCTGTAGTACTCAGCGGCCCGGTTACGAACGCTCTGGGACGAACAAATTTGTCTGGGCTTGCGCGCCTTTATCGATACAATCAATGATGGGGACAGACGCGATGCTACCAAGCACAACGCTGCAGGAGATGGCTGGCGCCCGAGCAACAGATACGGATCACGACCAGGCCACCCTGCTTCAGCAACTGACGACGGAGAGCCAAAACGATGCCTCCCAAGGACTTGACACAAAGTCCGCACTGGAGATTGCGCGCATCATCAACCACGAGGACGTGAAGGTCTCCGGAGCGGTGAAGAAAGCCATCCAGGAGATTGCCGATGTAATCGACCTGGTTGCCCGATGTCTACGCGATGGCGGACGCTTGATTTATGTCGGGGCCGGATCGAGCGGGCGGATTGCCGCGCTCGACGCTGCGGAGTGCCCTTCGACGTATTCCACTGCGCCGGGGCAAGTGCAGTACATCATGGCGGGCGGACCGAAGGCGCTGGCCTCGGCGATCGAGGTCAACGAAGACTCGGAAGAGCTGGGCCAGCGCGACATCGCGCGGCGGCGCCCCACGCGCAAGGATGTTGTGATCGGCGTGTCGGCATCGGGGCGTACGCCTTACGTTGTCGCCGCGGTGGCCTACGCGCGCGCCCGCGGAGCGCACACCGCGGCCGTGACCTGCAATCAGGGAACGCCCTTGTCGGCGGCCGCCGACATCAGTATCGTGACCGAGGTTGGGCCCGAGGTGGTCTCGGGATCGACGCGTATGAAGGCCGGCACAGCTCAAAAGATGATCCTGAACATGATCACCACGGGCGCCATGACGCGGCTTGGCTATGTGTACGAGAACCTGATGGTGAACGTGCATATGCAGAACTCAAAGCTGGTGGAGCGCGGCATTCGCATCCTGATGAGCGCCTGCCGCATCGACCGGGCGACCGCGGTAGAAACCATCAAGAGCGCGGGACGCAGCGTGCCCGTAGCGCTGGTGATGCTGAAAGCAGGCGTCGACAAGCCGGAAGCCGTGCGAAGACTGGCGAAGTCCGACGGCAATGTGCGGCTGGCCATCGAAGACACCGTCTCGGATTTCTAGGCATCTCCCCCGACTTTCGAGAGGAACGAGCCCAGCTGAAGGCCGTCTCGGCCTGCCGCCGGGCTGATCGGCACAGCCGCGCGCCGGACGCAGGCGCACCATGCGCGGCAAGTCCAAGCTCCGGCTACAGCAGATTCAGAGTTGCCGTGAAGGGAATGGATGTCGCCGAGTGGTTCTTTCCTCAAACCGGGGTCCCCAGCGACAGGTCTTCGTCGCTGGGGTGGAAGAAAGAGCCACCCTGCACGCTGTCCGCTGTAGGACAAGAACTCTGAATCTGCTCTAGGCAGCGGCTTTAGGGCAGCACGCGCTGGATGTGGAGAAAGAGGATCACGTTGAGCACGATGCCGATCCCCACCAGGCTCAAGGCGATGATGGCCGCCACTTTGATCTTGGTGCTGAAGGATTTCAGATCCTCGAGTAATTCCTGCTGCTCAAGGGTGTTGCGATCGGTGGCTTCGCGCACCATCTCCAACTGATCTTCAACGCGCTTCAATGAGGTGTTCTGCTCCGCAAGCTGATCGCGCAGGTTGCGGTGCTGCGCTTGAATCTCGTTCAAGCTGTCTTCGAGGGGGGTGAGATCGACCTTGGGTTGCGGCGGCGGAGCCGGCGGATGGGGACGCGGGGCGATGAAGTTGCTGATCACGGTGCCGACGTTGCCATCGATGAGGGGCAGCAGGCGCTGGACCACCGGAATCAAAGTCCGGGCAACATTGATCGCGCGATGAAGGGCGGAGGATTCCTCGGCCGGCGCGGCGCCGGACACAGCGCGGCCAGGCACAACGCCGGGCAGAGCGCGGCCAGGTGTCGCCGGCGGCACGTTCCGGGCAGGGCTGTCACCGGCATCCGATGCACGACGGCTCGATCCCCTGGGCAATGGCAAACCCATTGCGCGCACGTGCGGAGCGGCAGATCGCGGGGCGAGCGGATCGCGATCGATGGGCTCGATATGCGCAGGTTCGTTCATGGCCGTCCTTCCGCCCTCGCATGAGGGATTTCCCATATATAGCTCATTTTGCGCCCGTTGGGAACTGCTTTCTCCGGCAGCCCCATTTCGCGCACGCCCCGCCGGCGTATGCTCGAAGCGAGGAGAGGCCCGTGAAAGCACATCTGAGCCGACCGCTGCGCAGTGTGCAGCGGAGCATTCTGGCCGGCATCATCACCGTGGGACCGCTTTTCGGAACCTACCTGATCTTCAGCTTCCTGCTGGGCGAGCTGGCAAAGGCGGGTCTGCCGGCCGTGCGTCTGCTCGCGCAGGTGTCTCCCGAGGCTTGGTTGAGATATCCGTGGCTGCAGCCGGTGCTCGCGGTTCTGCTCACGCTGCTGCTGCTCTATGTGGTCGGGCGTGTGACCTCTCTGGTGATCGGACGCCAGGCCTTCAGCCTCTTCGAGTCGATCCTGGAGCGGTTGCCGTTCGTGGCCAAGGTCTATACGTCCGTGCGGCAACTGCTGGACTCGATGAGGTCGAAAAAGGATGCGAGCCAGCGCGTGGTGCTGATTGACTTTCCCATCGCCGGCCAGAAAAGCATCGGATTCCTGACGCGCACCATGACCGACGCGGAAACCGGGCGTCCGCTGGCTGCGGTGCTGGTGCCGAACGCGATCAACCCCACGTCGGCATTTCTGCAGATCCTCCCCATGGACCGCGTCATCGAAACCGATCTGACCATGGAGCAGGCGATGAGCATGATCATGACCGGCGGCGCCGTCGGCCCGGAGACAATCCAGTACTCGAAGGCGGGAGATGACACCATTTCGCCGCTGCGCGGGCCGCGCATTTAGAGACGGATCACTCGATCTATTGCGGCGCGGCTGCCGGATCGGCAGTCTCCTCGTCTTCCAAATCCTCGCCGGCATGCTCGCTTTCGAGCGTCACCCTGCGCAGATTGATGTGCTCGAACTGCGCCCAAACGAGGCCCACAGGAGCAACACTCAGAAAAGTAATGGCGAGCAATGTTGTGGCGCAGGCCATGGCCGTTTCCGAGGACATGCCGAAGAGCGGCCTCAGCATCACTTCGAGCGCGGCGATCTGTGTGAACCAGCCGATGACCGGCAACTGCACGATGCTGGCGACGCCGCCGCCCGCCATCAGAGCCAGGCACTTGGCCATAGCCATCGAGTTTTCCTGCCCTTGGGGCATGAACGCTCCGGCGCCCTCGACGTAGGCCATTGTGATCATGGTCCACATGACGAGCGAGAGCGTGAGCGTGACCGCGAAATCTTTAGGCGAATGTAGCGTGTCGAGCCCAGCGTGGAAGGTGCGAATCTTCTGGCCGAACGCGTGCGCCAGCTTCTGGGATAGCGGAGCAAGGATCTTCTCGCAGAACGAAGCGATGGCGCTTCCGGACAGCCGCACAGCGAAAAGAAACAAAGCGCCAGCCGCCGTAGCCACCAGCCCGCCCTTACCGAACCGGTTGAAGATCTCCTGATGCGGCAGAGTGCCCGGCGGCGAGAGCAGGATCGCCGAGCAAAGAAGGATGGCCATGGAACCGGCATCGAAGAGCCGCTCGACGATGTAGACCGCGATCTGGGAACCAACGGGCAGGCCGGTCTTCTTGGCCACCAGATAGGGCCGAACGAGATCGGCGATGCGGCCGATGAGAGCAATGGCCGTGAAGCCCATGACCTGCGTGCCGAGCAACGAGAATAGAGGCACGCGCTTGCTGGGGCGAAGCAGCCATGCCCAGCGCGCAGCGCGAAGAACGAAGGCCAGGTAGATCAATCCGGCGCCGAGACAGACCTTGCCCCAGTTGGCCTTGCGGAACTCCTCGAGAAACACCCTCCAGTCGAAGGGGTGAAGGTGTTGTTCATATGCAAAGAGGCCGGCCAGCGCGGCCAGCACTATCAAGCCTACGATCCATTCGCGCCGCTTCAAGCCTTCTCCGTTTCTCCGCAACCCTATAAAACTATGTTCTCACGCAGGAGTGAATCACCCGTCAGTGGGACGACGCCGGCTGTTGAGTCGCGGAGGTGGGAATCTTTTGAGCGTTCGCCTCGCGTGCCAGCACGCGGCGGTTGAACTCGTGAATGACGCGGGCCACGTAGGCGCGGGTTTCGTGATAGGGCGGAATGCCGTGGTACTTGTCCACCGTATCGGGGCCGGCGTTGTAGGCGGCCAGCGCAAGGGCCAGGTTGTCGTGATAGCGCGTGAGCAGCGCGTCGAGGTAGGTAGAGCCGCCGCGCACATTCTGCTCGGGCTCGAAACTGTCGTGAACGCCCAGGTCGGCAGCGGTTCCCGGCATGAGCTGCATCAGGCCCTTGGCGCCCGCGCGGCTCACGGCGCGTGAGTCGAAGTCGCTTTCCGCTTTGACGACGCTGGCCAGCAGATCGACGTCGATGTTGTGCTCGGAACCGGCGCTGCTGAGCATCTCGCGCAGATCGGCCGGCGTGAGCTTCGCCTGCGCTAGATGCGCGGACCCTGGGGCCGGAAGAGATTCGGCTGGCGCCGGCGGGTCGGGGACCTGCTCGATCGCCGCGATCTCGGTAGGAGCGAGCTCGATGTAGTTGTCTTCGCCGGTGCTCAGATAGAGCCGGACGCGCCCTTCGACCTGCGCATGATGATCGCACAGCTCGACGAAGCCGTTCGAGAGCGTGACGCGCTCACCAGCGCGAGCCGCGGGCGGCAATACAGCTAGCGCCGCCAGAGCAGCCAGGGTGATCGCCGAATTGTGAATCCTGACCTGCATTCTGGATCGCCGGCCTCATGCGGCGTTTCGTTCACGATGCCGCCGAAGCCGCCCGTTCGAGAACCTGCTCCAGCACAACCGCTACGCCATCGTCATCGTTCGACGGCGCCTGCTTCCAGCCGCGGGTTTTTGCGAGGGCGCGAAGCTCCGCAGCGGCGTTCGCCATGACGATTCCCTGCCCTGCCCACTCCAGCATATCGGCGTCGTTCCAGTTGTCGCCGATAGCCATCGTCTCCTTGCGATCGACGCCAAGCCGCGCGGCAAGCCGCTCGAGCGCCCATCCCTTGGAAATGCCTGGAGGCAGAAGATCCAGGATCGAGAGATCGCGCGCTGGATACTCGGTGCGGACACACTCGCACTGCGTTCGCCACTCACTCGCTTTTAGCGCATCCTCGGCCGCCTTCATTCGCTCCACGCCGCCCGCGACCATGCCTTGGATGGGATCGTCGCCATCCACCAGCGCCTTCTCGAGCGGCTTGACGACCTCGATGGCGTCGCGATTCGCCTCGACCCACAGCGCGATGCTGCGATGCGCGAGGTCGAGATCTTCGACGACCAACTCGCCACGACCGGGGCGGTTGAAAGTGAACACGACGGACCCGAACGGACGGAAGAGGCCGCAGAGGCCGCGGGCCACACGAGCCTCCATGTGACAGCGATCGATGGTGTCGCCGCTCAGAGTGCAGGTCACTGCACCATTGGACGCGAGAATGGGTGTGTCCGCTCGCAGGCCGAGGCCTTCGAGCAGGGGCACGGTGTAGGCCGGCCTCCGCCCGGTGGCGATGGCCACCGTGATCCCCGCTTGCTGCGCGGCACGGAGCGCCCGCGCGTTCCGCTCGGGGATTGCATGCGCCAGCGCCGGCAGAAGGGTCCCGTCCATATCGATTGCAACCAGGCGCACGGGAGGGTGCATAGAATCAGTGTACCGGGCCGCAGGGAACGCCCTATTGCCGGCCTGCGCTACGCCGTACCAGTGCGAAATTCGGCGTGTGATTCCAGGCACAAGCTGTTTCATCGGTCAGGCGCACAATGCGGTCAATGGAGGAGTGTTCGATGGCCGCTCCGGTGTTAATTGCTTACGCGACGCGCAGCGGATCGACCGGTGAGGTTGCCGAGGCGATCGGCAGCAGAATGCGCGAGGCGGGTTTGCAGGTGGAAGTGGCGCGCATGCGCGATTTGAAGGCCATCGGAGACCGAACCGCAGTCGTTCTTGGTGCTCCGCTGTATATGGGTGGGCTTCCGGGAGAACTGCACCGCTTTCTTGCCCACAATCGGATCGCTTTGACTGCGACAAAAACGTGGTTTTTTGTACTCGGCCCGATTGAAGGAAAGCCGGAGGAGTTTGAGGTCGCGCGCGGGCAGACTGAGAGGCGCCTGGCGAAAGGTCCTTGGTTCAAACCGTCAGCTCTCGAGGTCTTCGGCGGAAAATTCGACGTGAACCGGATGCCGTTTCCCTTCAGTCTCGCGCGGTATCTGCCTGCATTTCCGGCCAAAGACCTGCCGCCCAAGGATATTCGCGACTGGGATGCGATCCGCGCCTGGGCGGAAGGGATTGCACGGCAGCTTCTGCCCGCCGCGTAAGCAATTTGCCGCGCCGCTCGTTCCGATATGCTCTTGGATATGGAACGGATTTGCAGCCAATGCCATGCGGTGCTCGCCGAGGAGACGAAAGCGGACTGGTGCCCGGCGTGCGGCGGCGCGCTTGTCGAGCGAACGGAGTTGCCTGAGGGGCAGAAGGACGCGGCACCTGCAGAGGTGGATCATCGCGGGATCGTGTTGCCGCGGCGGCACGCGGTGGGCGGGATTATTACGCCGCAGTGAGGCGGCCGCGACGCATCCAATCCGCTTACGGATTTACGTCGAGCCCGACCGCTTCGGCCAGCTTTGCCTGACGCTCGTCGAACGTCCAAAATCGGTCGGCTCTGAACTCAAGCGCGCAGGCAACGTGGAGCGAGTCGAGGGTGCGAACGCCGAGGGTCGGAACGAAACGACGGGCAAGATCGAGGGTTACATTCCAGGCAGTTTCTGGAAACGCCGCCATCTGCAAGGGACCGGAGCGGCAGTCGAACTCGAAGTTCTCCCATGCGCGCCTGGCATCGATCTCCGAAATACGCCGGAGGAACACCTGTCGATAGATCGCATTCGCAAATTCGGCGCGGCCGAACGGGGAGATCGGCAGATTCGGACGCAACGCCATCCGGCTATATGCCTCGCGCGAATGCGCGTCCCGCAGGTAGACGGCCGTTAGAAAACTCGTATCGGTATAGACGGTCAATACCGGCTCTCTTCTCGATCCCGTATCAGATCATCCACGGCTGTGAGGACGCGATCACCGAAGATCTCTTTCGCGCGCGCCTCAAAATCGGGCCATTCAACGGCGGGCTTCGCCGGCGTTCTCGGCACCAAGTCGCCGATCACCTCGCCGCGCTCCCGCACTTCAACATGCACGCCGGCCCTCAACCAGGCCTTCAACTGGCGGGTATTTCGCAATTCACGGAGGTTCACACTCGGCATAGTTCAAATGTGGCACAAGATGTGGCACAAAATCAACCGTCGACTGATTACAAACGACTTATTCGTACCGTAGCGCTTCGGCAGGAAGCACCCGCGCGGCGGAAGACGACGGGTAGAGCGTGGCCAGCAGCGAGATTCCGATCGAGACAGCCGAGACGATGACGCCGTCGAGCAGACGCGGCGCGAACGGCAGCGTGTCGATGGAGTAGACCTCGGCGGAGAGATGGATGAAGTGATAGTGGCCGCCGGCCCAGGAGGCAAGGTAGCCGAGCGCGAGACCCAAAACGGTGCCGGCGACGCTGATCAGGAAGCCTTGAAGCAGGAAGATGCGCCGCACCTGTTCCGGCGCAACGCCGAAGCTCATCATGACGGCGATGTCGCGGGTCTTTTCCATCACCATCATGGTGAGCGCGATGAGGATGTTGAGCGCAGCCACGATGACAATGAGCGCGATCACGATGAAGGTGACCACTTGCTCGAGCTTTAGGGCGCGAAAGAGCTCGCGGTTCTGGTCGGTCCAGTTGGTGGTCATGTAGCCGGGCCCGGCTGCCTGTTCGATGGCGTGGGCGATTTCGGGGGCGCGATTCAGATCGTCGACCTTGAAGCTGATGACCGAAAGCAGGTCGGGCTCATCGAATAGGCGCTGCGCGTCGGCGAGGCGGAGAAAGCCCATCTGCGCATCGTATTGATAGAAGCCGGAATGGAAGGTCCCGGCAAGGCGGAAGCGAACGTATTTGGGGATGATTCCGAGAGGCGTCATCTCGCCCTGCGGGCTGATGACCATGACGGAGTCGCCGGTGGAAGCGCCGAGGGTCTGAGCTAGGTCGCTGCCGAGGACGATAGGGGGAAGATCGCCGGCCTGCGCAGGGACTGATTCTGGCTGCGGCTCGAGGGCCTGAATGGCGCTGGGCGTGGCCGTGGAGAGCAGATCGCTGACGGTGCGCTCATTGTCGGGCTGGATGCCTTCGATGAGTGCGCCGCCATCGCGCGGGCCGCGGGCGACGAGAACCTGCTCGTAGAGGCCGGGAGAGGCCGCGACGACGTGAGGAACCCGGCGAAGGCGGCCGAGGAGCGGGCGCCAGTTGGGAATGCCGCGGTCCTCCATCTGCATCAGTTGAACGTGCGCGCTGGAGCCGAGGAGCTTGTCCTCGAGGTCGCGGCGCATGCCGTTGGTGATGGCGAGGGCGATGATGAGCGCGGCCACGCCGGCGGTGACTCCGGCGACGGAGATGGCGGTGACCACACCCACGACCGCCTGCCGCCGCTTGGCTTTCAGGTACCGCGCCGCCACATACAGCTCGAATCGCATGTCGCCTACTGTTCCTGTGCTGGAATGAGCGTCTTGGCCACGCCCACATTGTCGTAACGGTCGTAGGCACGGACGGTGATCAGATGCTCGCCCACCTTGCCCGCCTCCAGGTCGATATCGATGCGAAACTCGTAGTGCTCGCGTTTGGAGTCGAAGAGTTTCCTGCCCGGATCGACAACCTGCCATGGGCCGGCATCGAGCGAATACTCGGCGCGGGCGATGGGCGAGGCGGAATCCTCGGCATCGAAGGCGACGAGAAACGGCTTGGGGCAATTCAGGCCGGCGCAGTTGATCTGCTCCCCCATCGCTTTCAGGTTCGTGATCGCCGGCGGGGTTGTATCGATGACAAAGCGATCGCTGATCTTCTCGCCGGTGAGGGCGTCGCCGGGTGTGTGGGAAGGCGAGTCGGAGGCGACGACCTTGATTCGGTAGCCGCCGTCGGGAATCAACGTGGCGTCAAAGCTGTACGCCTCTTCGTCGACCTTCTTCTTGAGCGGCAGCCACTGGGTCTCGCCGTCGCCGCGCAGGTAGAGAGAATAAACGAGCTTGTCGCCATCGCTGTCGTGCGCGACCCAGCGGACCGTTACCGAGGAGCGATCTTTAGTGGCTTGGAGCGGCTGGTTGGCGCCGGGTTCAAAGGAGATAGTCGGGCCTTGGCTCGATGAGGGAAATGTGATGCTGACGGTTTGCGCCGCGGGATTGATGAGGTTCTGCGGATTGAGGCGTGCGCCGGGAACGACGACAAGCTCATCGACCACGGGTGCGGAGTTGACCGGCAGATAGTTGACGCCCACGCTGCCCAGCGTGGCGCCCGCGTGCAAGACAGCCTTCCACTGAAGAAAGCGCCCGGCAGGTGAGGCGACGGCGCCGTCCTGTAGGGACTGCCAGTCGCTCCAGCCCCGCACCGGCTGCTCCACGTTGCCGGTGCGTGTGAGGATCTCGTAGCCGGATGAGCCCGGCTCGACTTCGACGCGGCCAAAGCGGGCGAAGGCCCCGGCATCGAGAACGTCGCTCGCGTATTCGTGGGTTTCAGACGCGCCAAGGAGATAGATCTTGCCGGTGTTCCCCGTTCCGACGATCAGGCCACCCATGCCTTCCGCATCCTGAACGGCGGTCAAACTGAGCCCCTGCTGCGCCTGGAGGTGGGCAATGTCGGCGTAGCTGCCATCGTCCTGGATACGGAAGATGCGGCCTCGATTGCCGCTGAGCGCGATGAGCCCGTCGGGGCGTGCGGCCAGAGCGTAGACGATCTCGTCTTTGCCGGACCAGAGCTTGCGAGGCGCTTGGCCCTCGGTTAGGGCGTAGATCTCGGTGCCCTCGGGGACCGAACCGCTGGCGTTCGCCGCCTGAAGCGATTGCGGCTGAACGACCGTGATCGTCACGGTAGCGACCCCCTGCACCGGCAATGGAGGCAGCGGGTTGCGGCTCTTGTCGCCGACGCAGGTGGCATAGATCGTGCCATTCGCGCCGATGGCGATGGAGGTGATCTCGCGGCGCGGGGCTTCGAAGAGCACGTAGCCCTTGCCGTGCGGATCGATGCGATAGACGAGACCCGAGCCGTCGGAGCCGGCGATCAGGTTGCCTTTGGCGTCCCACGCGAGAGTGCGGATATGCGCCTCGTCGCTCTTAAAGAAAAGCTCCGGCGCCGCGGCGGGCTTGGCAGGATCGACGCGGTAGACGGCTCCGGGATTCCCAGTAGCGATGTAGAGCCGACCGGCAGAATCGAAGGCCAGATCCCAGACGTAACGGGACTGAGCACACGGCGCGGCCACGGCGGGCTTGGATTCGCCCGCGGGGTCGCCCACCTTCGCGGCGTCAAAGATGACCGGAGCGGTGGATTCGTCGACCTTCGTCGCGACGCCGGGGTTGAGCTTGTAGACCTTGCCGCTGGGCAGTGTGGCGGCATAGAGCGCGCCATCGGGGCCAAAGCGAAGCGCCTGGACGCTGAGATCGCGCGTCTCGAAGACGGTGAAGGGCTTGTCGCCCTTTTTCGCGCCGAGGCGCAGAACAGTTCCCGGCGAACCGGTTCCAACGAAGATGTTGCCTGCTTTATCGGTGGCAACCGCCCAGACGAAGGTCGATGGCGTGGTGAGTTGCTCGGTTAGGCCGGGTCCCTCGCGCAGGTGGCCATCGCTGACGATGGAAACTCCTGCCGGAGTGCCCTTTTCAAATTCATCCATCTGCGACTGGGTCCAGAGGTGCGTACCTTGGGCGGCAGCCGGAGGCAGACCGGGGACTGTCGCTACCATGAGCGCGGCAACAAGGACGGTGGGAGCGAGCAAGAGCGGACGGCGGCAATGGATGCGGGAAGGGGCAGACATTCTGCCGTTGAGTCTACTAGAGTTCGCCGGCTCGGATCGATGGCCGAGGGCGATTCACGAAGCGAGAGAGGCTGCGGGCAGAATGAACAGGCCATCTGTGGAAGTACTGGCGCGGAAATGGCCTTCCGGATGGGCAGCCCGGAGCGATGCCCTGGAACACATGGACCGAGGCGTGTCTATGTCACTATTTGGCCAAGCGCGGTGCGCCAGCACACAAATTCGACCCAATCAATCGATGTTCCTGTGATATAAAACCGACTTTTGCACAGGACACAGGGCACCAGGCGCTTTCTCCGCCCGAGCTGTTGCCAGTCGTATTTTGGGAAGACTACTATTCCGCTTAGTTCGTGAGGCTGCGGACAAGGTCCCTCCTTGAATCCATCCACTATGTATGCAGTTGTTCCCAAGTTCACAGAGCTTCATCAACCAGCGGCGCGAGAGAACTGTTGCGCACGCGGACGGAGTGTCTCGCCATGGCATGGTATGCCTACTGCATCGGTGAAAAACAAGCATTTCCAGCAATAGAACGCCATCGTAAACCGGTTCCGATGGAATCGGTCTTTGGAGTCAGTGGCAATCAGGTTTTTCTCTACCCGGCCAGCGATCTCGCGGTCATCGTGAGTGAGCACAACTCCCAGGAACCCTTCAACCAGCAGTCGGGCGTAGACCATGCCCGGGTAATCGCCGACTGCTTCCAGCACTCCACCGTCCTGCCGTTCCGCTTCGGCACCGTGTTCAACGACGACGAATCCCTGCGCAAGTCCATCCGCTCCAATCAGCGCCAATTCCTCGGCAATATCGACATGCTTCGCGGCAAAACAGAGATGCACCTGAAGGTTTTTGTCGACGACTGCTGCGCCCACGAGGCGGAGAAGCACTTGAGCGTCGAACACGCAGGCCGTGAGTACCTGAGCAATCTGCGTGAGAACGCTTCGCGGGCGCGGGAGCGGCAGACACGCGCGCGTGCGGTGAGCTTCCAGATGCACAGGTTGTTCCTGCCCCTCGATGAGGAGGTGAGCTGCCGGCTGATGGAAAGTGGAAAGATGATGCTGGATATCGCCCACCTCATCGAGCGGAAGTGCGTGGAGCGGTATCAGAACAAATTCACGACCACCAGCGCCGTGATGCGGGAGTGCCAGTTGCAGCTCTCTGGCCCGTGGCCGCCCTACCATTTTGTCCACCGGCTGACGCGAACGGTCCATACGCAGCCCCAGGCAGCGGCAGCGCCTGCGGTCGTCCAAACGGCCGTTCCGGCCGAGACGCATGTCATTCCTCTGATGGACCCGGCGCCCGCGCTCGCGTAAGCGCTCTGGATTCCGGAAGAACGGCAAGAGAGGCTCCAGTTTCGGCTGGGGCCTTTTTGTCGACGGATTGTCTCCCGGCACGCAACGGCCATGGCCTAAGCTAGAACCATGAATGATCAGACTTTGGATACGGCGCGGGAGTGTGTCTTCGATCTGCTCGTCGTGGGTGCAGGCCCTACCGGGCTCGCTTGCGCCATCGAAGCGCAGAGGGCGGGATTCAGCGTGGTGCTTGTGGAGAAGGGATGCATCTGCAATTCCATCTTTCACTATCCCGCACACATGACGTTCTTCACTACCTCGGAGCGCCTCGAGATCGGCGGTATCCCCTTTCCCAGCCCGAATGCCAAGCCCACGCGCAGCGAGGCACTCGAGTATTACCGCCAGGTGGCGGCGTACTACCGCCTCGACGTGCGCCAATACCATCGCGTTGAGAGCGTGAGCGGCAGCGACGGCGCATTCGCCGTGCACACTTCCGATCGTTTTGGCCGCCGGGGAGAGCTGAAGGCCCGAAAGCTGGCCGTCGCCACCGGATACTACGACCTGCCAAACTGGATGGACATTCCCGGCGAGACCTTGAGCAAGGTCCACCATTATTACGACGATCCGCATCCCTATTCCGGGATGGATGTGATAGTGATCGGGGGCAAGAACTCGGCGGCCATCGCCGCCCTCGAACTGTGGCGGAGCGGTGCGCGCGTCACGCTCGTCTACCGCGGACCGGAGATTCCACCACACGTGAAGTACTGGATCAAACCGGACATCGAGAACCGGATCAAGGCCGGCGAGATCACGGCGTTCTTTTCCTCGCGCGTCGTGGAGATCACGCAGGACACAGTCGTTTTGGAAACTCCGGGCGGACGTGAGGTGCTGGCTAACGATTTTGTCTTCGCCATGACGGGGTACCATCCGGATTTTCCCTTTCTGGAGGAACTGGGCGTACGTTTCGAGGGGCCGGACCGGCTGCCCGTCTGCAATCCGGAGACACTCGAAAGCAATGTCCCGGGCATCTATCTGGCCGGAGTGATCGTGGCCGGGGCGCGAACGAACGAAATCTTCATCGAGAATGGCCGGTTTCATGGACGGCAGATCGCGGCGTCGCTGACCGCCGGGAAGAAGCCGGACGGCGCCGCGCATAATGCGCGTGCGGCAGAGCGTCCGGTAGACTAGGCTGCGATCTTCCTTCCAGAGGTGGACCTTGCGCAAACGCTGGTGGCCTCGATCAATTCGTTGGCAGATGCTGGCGGCTCTACTGCTGCTTGAGATGCTCTCGATCGGCTTGTTCGCCGTGCTGCTTGTGAGGCAGCAGATGCAGGAGACCACCGGGCGCGCCCACAAACGGCTGGCGTACGAAGCCATGTCGTTGGCGCTGCAGTCGGGCGAAGCGCTCCAGCAGAATCGGCCGGAATGGATCGGATTGTCAGTCACCATGATGGGAGACGCGCCCACGGTCGCCGACGCGAAAGTGACCGATCCGGAAGGGAAAGTACTGTTTGTCAGCAAGGGCGCAGTGGCAGAGTCGCCGCTGGAGGCGGCTGAACTCGAAGAGATTCCCGCGATTAAGCTCGATGCGTCGAATTGCCTCACGCTTCCCGGCGACCGTTGGGAATGCGCCTATCCGATCGAAACGGCGGGCACTTTGCGTGGCTATGCCTGGGTGATCTTCGACAAGCATTGGATGCACGAGCAGCTCGACTCCATCCTGCGCAGCACGATGGTTTTCGGAGTCATCTGGATCATCGCCTCGGCATTGCTTGTGCTGCTGATGGGACGTGCGATAACGCAGCCCCTGGCGTTGCTGCACGACGGCACGACGGCCCTGATGACGTCGCCGGAGGACGTGAGCCGCTTTCCGTTGGCCGTGAAAGTCCGTAACGAGATCGGCGATTTGATTGAGACCTTCAACCGCATGGTTGCGTCTCTGGCCGAGCAGCGGGCAGGACTGAACGACACCCTGTCGCTGCTCGATTCCATGCTCGCGAACGCGCCGATCGGCCTGGCATTCGTCGACCGCAACGGCCGCTTCGTGCGCGTCAACCAGATCTTCGCCGACCTGACTGGAGTGGCCGTCAGCCGGCACCTTGGCCGCACGCTGCCGGATCTGCTGCCACAGTTTATGGCGGCGGAGATCGGCAGCGCGGTGCAGCAGGTCTTCGAGAACGAAGAGCCTGCGCGCAATTTGGAACTGAACGGCGTCGGCGGCAAACCGCCACGGCCGTGGACCTGGCTGATCAGTGCCTACCCGGTGCGAACGACGCCGAATCAGGTTCGGTGGGTCGGGATCATCGCCCTGGATGCCAGCGCTCGCAAGCGGAGCGAAGAGGCGCTGCGCCGCAGCGAAAAACTCGCCGTGACCGGACGGCTGGCCGCTTCTATCGCGCATGAGATTAACAACCCGCTCGAAGCCATCACGAATCTGCTCTTCCTGCTGCGCAATACCGGGGAACTTCCAGAGGCGGCGAGGCAATACGTGACCATGGCTGAGCTCGAGGTGCGCCGAATCGCGGAGATTACGCAGCAAACGCTGCGTTTCTACCGGCAGCCGTCACAGCCTGCCCGCGCGACGCTGGCCGAGCTGATCGATTCGGTGTTGAGCCTGTATCAGAGCCGGATCAACACGCTCGACCTGCGCGTGGAGCGCGACTATGATCCCGCGCTGACGCTGTTCTGCTTCGCCGGTGAGATCCGCCAGGTATTCGCCAATCTCGTAGGCAATGCGATCGATGCGAGCTCCAACGGCGGGCGGATCGTGGTGCGGGCGCGGCGCTCGCATTGCTGGTCGCACGCGGAGCAAAGCGGAATCCGATTCGCCATCGCCGACGGAGGCGCGGGAATGGACCCGGAGATCCGCGAGCACATCTTCGAGGCTTTCTTCACCACGAAGGAGCTGACGGGGACAGGACTGGGGCTCTGGGTGAGTCACGAGATCATCTTGAAGCACCATGGGTCGGTGCGCGTGCGGAGCTGCACGGCGGCCGCGAGCGGCGGCAAGGGTTCCGGGACCGTCTTCGAGCTGTTCCTGCCGGACAATCCTGAGCTTGCGGCCGGATAGCGCCCGAGGCGAAGTGGCCTGGATTCCAACAGGCGCAGTGGCCGGTCGTGACGATCGAGCAAGCGAAACAAGGTCGCGCGAGGGGACTTCCCTGTCGCGCAAGTCGGGTAATCGCAAATAGTTGCGGCTTCCCAGAGACTGCGGAACAATTTTTCGCCTTGACAGCTAACCAATCTTATGTGCTACAGTCTGTAACACTATGGAGCGTAACACACTGCCCGACCACGACCCGAGCGACCTGGGCGAGCTCGAACGAAGCATCCTGCTGACCATTTGGCGTAAGGGCACCCTCACCGCCGAACAGGTGCGTGAGGAACTGCGCCGCCCGCTCAAGGACTCCACGATTCGCACTGTGCTCCGCCGCCTTGAAGAGAAGGGCTACCTGGCCCACACCGTCGAAGACCGCACCTTCTACTACCAGCCTGCCGAGTCCCGGCAGCGCGTGGCGGGCCGCGCCGTAAAACGAATCGTCGACTGGTTCTGCGAGGGCTCCGTGGAGGCGCTGCTGGTGGGCATGGTGGATTCGAAGGTTCTGGATCGCGCCGAATTGCAGCGCCTGGCCGAGCGTATCTCTGCGGCCAGCAGGAACGCCCCGCCTGCGAACAAGGAGGGAAAACCATGATCTCCGCCGCCTGCTCGATCCTGCTGGGAGCTGCCCTGCGCGCGCTGCTCGCCGCGTGCGCTGTTTGGACCGGCCTGCACCTGCTGAGAGTGAAGAACGTGCGCGCGCAGAAGGCCGCCTGGAGCGTTCTGCTGGTTGCCGCCCTGGCGATGCCCCTGCTTGTGCTTGGGCACTGGTTCCCTGTCTGGGCTGAGATCCGCGTGCCGATACTGTCGTGGCCCGCCGCGGTTCCCTTGACGCCAGCGTCGGCGCAGGCCTCAACGCTGGCTACCCTGCCGATGCCCGCCGCTGTCCCACCGTCGCACTCCGCGCCTGTTGCGACGAATGCGAACATCGCGCCCGAGGCGGCGATTTCCGAGTTCGAGGTCTCGCGCGAAACGGCAGTTGAAACGGCATCCGCTCCGTCGCGCGCAACGGACACGGCGCCTGTTCCCTCAAAGCCGGTTCCCGTAACGAGGGAGATCGAGCCGCCTAAGGCAACCCGGACCTCTATCCCTTGGCGCGCCATCGTCTTGCTGATCTACCTGGCGGTCAGCGCTGCGTTTCTGCTGCGATGGATCGTCGGCTTTGGCTCATCCATCCGGCTATGGCTCCTGGCGACACCGGTGGATGCCGCGGATGAGTGCGGCTTGACGGGAGCCCTGGCCACGCGCGCGAGCCGCCGTATTTCCTCTCCCGTCAACATCGGCTCCGGCATCGTTTTGCCGGCCGACTACTCGGAATGGGAAACCGGCAAGCTGCGCGCGGTGCTGGCGCACGAACGCGCCCATATTCGCCAGGGCGATTTCTACCTGCAACTGCTCGCCGGACTCTATACGGCGTTCAACTGGTTCAGCCCGCTCGGTTGGTGGCTGAAACACAATCTCTCCGAGTTGAGCGAGGCCATCAGCGACCGCGCCGCTCTGGAGGAATCGGCAAGTCCCTCTGCGTACGCGCAGCTTCTATTGGAATTCGCGGCGCTGCCGCGCCCAACCGTCACAGGAGTAGCTATGGCCCACTCAAGCAAGCTCTCGCATCGTATCGAGCGCCTACTGGACGACTCGCACTTCAAGCAGGCGTTCACCGGCACACGCCGCGCGCTCGCTGCCGCCCTGATCGTTCCCGCGGTTCTCGTTGCAGCCACCGCCCTGGTACGCGTGGAGGCTGCGCCGCTGCCCCAGTCAACAACGTCGCAGGCTGCCGCGCCGCAGCCCGCCGACCCCGCACAGGCGCAGGCTCCAGCCGCTGCGCCCTACACGGGCCAATCAAACCCGCCTGAGGGCGTGGGCCCTGCTTCAGATCAAGCGCCGCCGTCGCCTCCCGGGCCCGCGCCGGCCCCGAAGCCCGAGGATGCCGGTCCTCCTGCGCCCACGCCAATGCCTTCTGCGCGGCCGGAACCGCAGGCTTCACCGCATCCGCAGGCACCACCTGTTCCGCCGATCCACGTTGAGGTTCACGTTCCACCCATGCCTCCGAATGTTGGCGACTTTGCCTTCGACTTCGGGGATCAGGGATTCGGATTCGGAGGCGGCGCCCTCGCGATCATCGGAGATCCCGGGAGCAAGCCGCGCTTCTTTGGCATGTGGGATACCGATCGTTCGGCGGAGGTGGAGAAGGCGCGCAAATCGGCTCACGGCCACTTCCTCCTGTTCCGCCGCGACGGCAAGTCCTACATCGTCGATGACCCGGCGATCGTGAGCCAGGCCGAGGCGATGGACAAGGCAATCCAGCTACAGGGCGAGGAGATGCGCAACCTTGGCAAGCAGATGCGCGACCTTGGCGCGCAACAGCGCGAGGCGGGTCAGCTAGCCCGCGAGGCGGCCCGCAAGGCTCGTGAGGCCGCGCGCGAGATTCCGACGCCTGACCTTTCAAAGCAGATGGCGCAATTGAACGCGGCGGTCGCCAGCCTGCAGGCACACCAGGGTGGAACCATCAGCCGCGAGCAACTGGCGGAGCTCCAGCGCGACCTGAACGAGCTGCAGCGTCAGATCCTCGGCGCGCAGATGAAGATCGACGTCGATCTGAACATGAACGGCGCGATGGCTCAATTCAACGAGGAACAGGCCAAATTCGGCGCGGAGATGGGGAAGTTGGGCGCCGAGATGGGCCAGTTGTCCCACGAGAACCACCAGAAGATGCGGGAGCTTCTCGACGACAGCCTGAAGAATGGCAAGGCCCGTCCCGTCGAGTAACTACGACCGGAACGGGCGATGGCGGGACCGCGCTCAGGCGCTGCTTACCGAAGCAGATTCAAGGTTCGCAGCCTCTGAGCGCGGAGGAGGTCGAAGGCGCTGGACGGAGCGGCCGGCGCATGGGTCATGCAGTGGCCCCGCCGGGCCGGCCCTTTCAAGTACGAGCGTGTGACGTGCAGACGGTCCATGATGACGTAGCGGACTCTCATGCCGTCGATGGTGGCGGGAAGACTGGCCGGAACCTGATTGCGGTCGACAAAGATGGCCAACGCCGCTTCCTTGGGATTGTCCAGGCTTTGGCCCACGCCCACTCCGAAGAATGCCGGGTTCTGCTGCATCAGGCTCTGCGAAAGCATTTGTTTGACGGCAATTGCCCGGCTGAGCACACCCGGAGCCAGAGCCGGAAGAGCGCTGGAGCGGACAGCAACTTGCGGCGCCGTCCCGGCGGCCACTGCCAGAGCTGTGGTGGGAATCACCTCGGTGCGCACGCCGGCGATGGTCTGGGGCACGGCCGGGCTCTTGCTGGCGTCGACATAGACGATGACCGCCGCGTCGCCAGCGCGGTCGCTGCTCTTGCCCGCGGCCACGCCCAGAATGCCCGCCGCGGGGTTCACGAGCATGCCGCCCTGCGGGAGCGCCTGCTGCAGCGCATCGGATTGGGTCCCCGTGAGCGTCCGCGCCTGCGCCGCGGTAACCGTGCCATTGCTGTAATCGAGGCAGGTGACGGCGTGGTCCGCCGTGCCAACGAAGGTGTAGGAGCCTCCCAGGAGCGTATCGAGCTCCGCCAGCACCGTGGGCGCGGGATTGGCGATTCCCTCACCCACGCCCGAATTATTAACGCCGCCGGCGAAGAAGAGGCCCACAGGCTCGGCGTTGCTGGCGTCGACCACCAGCGATCCGGAGTCGCCCGCGTCGCTGAAATTGTCGCCTTCGATCGCGATCTGGTTGGTGTAGTTCTTCGTCAGATAGCTTTGGGTCTCGCCGCAATCTCTGAAATAGCTCACCTTGACGTCGAGATTGACGTAGGCGACGCTCGCACAGGTCAGGCCTGTGGTGCGTCCGCTCTTGGCGACCAGCAAGCCCACGGACCCGCTCTCGCCCAGGCCGCCGGTCGAGGAGATGCCCGGAGGCGCGGCGGCCAATGTGCCGTTGGCCTGTATGGCCCCCAACTCCTCGATCGCTCCGCTGGTGCTGACGGCGCCGGAGTTCACCTGGGCGATCGCCGCGTCTGCGTTGGTTGAGGCCGAACTGAGCGGCAGCCATGCGGTGAGCACGCCCACCGGAGTCTCCGTGCCGCCGTTTCCGTTTGGATAGCAGCCGTCGTCGATCAGTCCGGGCTGAACGATCATTTCACCGGTCGAGGCCTGATCGCTGCGCGCCAGCACGTGGTTGCAGCTCAGAAGGTACTGTGTGCCGCTGCTCGACTGGACCAGAGCGCCCAGCGTGCCGCCGCAGCAATCGGTGATATAGGTCTTTCCGTTGCGCGTCGTCGTGTCGTAGTCGCTGTTGCTGCCGCCCGAGGAGCCTAAGGCGATCGGCGTCGCAAGCTGCGTTTGATGAGTGGCGGGATTGCTGGAAACCCCGGCCGTGTTCAGCAGCACCTGCGTCCAGGTTTTCGAGGAGGAACTGCCGACGGTTGCGACCACGTAGGTGCTGGCGGTGGATGAAATCGTCGATGGCGCGGTGTAGGTGACGGTGCAGTAGGTGAATGCGCTGCTGCCGCGCACGCAGCTCGGTGAACCCACGGAGCCTTGCCCGCCGCTGGAGCCGGTCGAGGTATTCGACACCGCGTAGCTGATGCCGGTGCTACCGCCCGCTTCGGCGATATACCCCTTGATGCTCACCGTCTTGCCGGCGCCCAGGGCGGCATTCTCAGGGGCGAGCGGCTCAAGGAAGCCCGGCGTTACGGTGATCGTGGCGCTGGCCGTTGCGCCGGTACTGGCCGTGGCCGTCACGGTCACGTTCACGCTGTCGGCGGTCAGGTAGGAGGGCGGGGTGTATAGGCCGCTACTGGTGATGGAGCCGGCGCCGATGCTGGCGTCGCCTCCGCTCACCGTCCAGGAGATGGTGGGAGTGGTGCCGCTGCTGCTGGATGCCGTGAACTGCTCGGCGGCGGAACCGGACGAAGTGGTGGTATTGCAGCCCGTGCAGTTGGTATCGATGGCGGCCGTGCCGGGAGAAACAGAAAGTGAACTCCCCGATGAACCGGAGGCCGATCCGCCGCAACCGGCAACAACGAATGCGGCCGGGACGACGGCCGCTGCCGCTAGCCGCCCCATCCCGCGAGCGACCAGATTCCATCCGAAACTCCGACCCGTGAGACGCGCGGGGGGGATCCGCCGTTCTTTCGTCACGACCATCTCCTGGCTCGATCTACCCAAGGCCACGCTGAGCGCTTTTTCTGCATTCAGCGATTTGGACTCATCGTTCCGCTCTTGCGTGAGCGCGGAAGCCCGTAATGTATGTTGCACGAACCTCGGCTTCCTGCTTCAATCTTAGACTCCGGCAAGGGACCGGAAGTTATCCGTCTCGATCCGCACAAGGAAATCCAATCACTTTGGGAACTGGAGGCGCAACGCACGAAAGTGGTATGTGCCAGGAATCGAAACACGTGACGATCCACGGGGTTCACCCGGCGGTTCGGGGCGAGACAAAGCTCTTTCCGCATCGGAGCGCGGGCTGGCGCCAGCGAAAGCAGCACGGCACACCGAATCTGGAGGACGCTGTGGCGGCGCTGTCGGTGCGGCTGACGGCGGAGGAGAGGCCGGCGCTCGAAGAGCCGTACGTGCCGCACCCGGTGCTGGGGCATAGCTGAGG
>JBEKUS010000065.1:0-22043 GCA_049514795.1 Occallatibacter sp. | reverse complement strand
ACCAACAACCCGCTGGAACGGCTGATGCGGGAGATCCGGCGACGAACGCGCGTGGTGGGCGCGTTTCCCGACGGAAAGAGTGCGCTGATGCTGGTGGCCGCGCGGCTACGGCATGTGGCCGCGACCAAGTGGGGAACCAAACGCTATCTTCAAATGGACCGGCTGGCCGAAGTCGTGGCCATCGCCTGACCGCTTTGCTCCTGGCCCCATGGGGCCAGGAGCAAAACAACCCCAACCCAACAACCTTCCTGAGATAAACGAAAGATCGAAAGTGCGAAAAACTCTGGACACTACCAAAGACAGAGCTTCTTCGCACCTCCGGTCCTATTCCGGGATCGACTGGCGGGGAGTCAAGGTCGACGGGCATCATTCGCGGTTGACTGGCGAAGGCGAAAACGACTTCGACACTCTGTTTGCAATGGGAATCAAGAGGAGGAGTCGGCCAAGCAATACCCAGGATCCCCGTTCGATCTTTAATTCAATATTTCCCCTTTAGGACGCAGGTAGGAATGGAAGGCTGTTCGATGCAGCCTTAAGGCGGAACGGCAAGATGGTCCTGCGCTGGATGGCGTCGGCCTTCCTGCGCACCGAGAAGCGGTTCAAACGCATCACGGGCCATCGCGATCTGTGGGCCCTGGAAGCGATCCTCAATCCGTCTGCGACAGCCAGCCAAAAGGCGGCGTAGTAACATCAACCTAACTGCCGCCCCCACTTTCAACTGGCAGCGGGACATGCTCAGGGACCCGAATCGAGATCTTCTTCATGGCAGCAGTTGCGATCCATACAGATAATCGAGCAGAATTGCGCCCATGTACCAGTGATAGCCCGACGGATATTCGTTCGCATAGGTACCGAAAACTCTGATCGAATCAGCCGGTCCCGCGCCAACCCCCTGCGCCGTTATCGTCTGCATCAGAGTCGCAGTCCCCTGGCACTTGGGGCTCGGGAAGGAATAGACCGACAAGCTGTGATTGCCACCGTTCCCCGAGTAGGTGAGGCTGAATCCGTACCAGGTGTTCTGCTTCCATCCCACTGTCGTCGAGGGGGTGCCTCCCTTCGTCTCAAGCTCCCAGGATGTCGTCGAGCCGTTACTGTTCCATTGGATATTTGCGTAGTCGTTATTCTCCGCACGGCCAATCAGAAAAACGTCATCTGTACCCCGAACGGAGGTAGGCATGGTCCCTTCCATGCAAATCCAAGCCGTGACCGTTTCGGCCGGCGTGTCGAAAATCAAGGTCTCAGGATCGTTGCCCGTGTTTGAAGTTGGCTGATCGAGTCCCACCTGAGCAGCAGTCGTTCCCGAACCGCTATAGAACGGGCAATTCCGCGTAGTTTGCAGCGGAACATATGCATTCGTGTTGTAAGTAATCCCGTTTGCATACGCGTGCCAAACGCCCGGAGCGTCCTCATCCGATGTCATTGCACGGTCCGCATTCGGCTGTGAATAATCGCCATGCGTGGACGCTTCCAGATCGGCAACTGCGGGCGTATTCCCGTTTGTTCCGCCGCCCCAGTCGATCACCGCGCTCACGCCGCAAGATCCCGGCTGTTGCGGCGCCCACGCTGCCATCTGATCGCCATAATCGGCAACAGTGGCATTCGTATAGTGCCCATTTGTCGATGTCTTTGTGTTTTGAATCCAATACTCGGGAACCCACTGGGTGCTCGACGTTCCAGTCATAGGGTTCAAGAGCGTGTAGTTCGGTCCGGCGGAATTCGTGCCGCCGTCCGACGATAGGCCGGCATAGACAAACTCGCCGTTCATATTTGGCGTCAGGCTTGTCCCGGCGGTCGGGTTCGCTGCGCTTGCCGCCTGCCCGGCAACAAAGCTGGAATCGAGAGCATAGGCGGTAGGCGTGTTCTTGATTTCCACGCAGGCCATTCGTCCGTGCGCTTCTGCGGGCGTATAGGTCAGAGTTACCTTTGTTGCGGATGCCGCAACATTCTCGTGATAGTAGATTCCATCGATGTAGTTGCGTTTCGGTTCCCGCATTAGTGAAGCGGCTGGAAAGTATGAACCGGAGTTCACGTTGTCCGTGACCGAAGTAAACGCAGTCGAGTTCGAGAAAGCAAGGGAACAGGCAATCGTGCTTCCCGCCGTGGGTGTGCCAAGATTGACTGCGACGGTTGTCGAGCTGGAAGCGCCATTGTCTGTGTTGGCGTGAATCCCGAGAACGAGTGCGGGATTCGCCGCGTTCACCGTCAGTGTCGCCGTGCCCTGCACCGCCCCCACCGCTGCCGTGATCGTCACCGAGCTCGGAGCAACACCGGCGGCCAGTCCCTGTGTGCCGCTGCTATTGCTCACGGTGGCGATCGCTGTGTTGGACGACGACCAGGTTGCGGTTGCGGTCAGGACCTGAGTGGAGTTGTCGCTGTAAACTCCGGTTGCCGTAAGCTGAGTTGTGGCGCCTTGGGCAACAGCGGGACTCGCGGGAGAAATAGTCACGCTGATCAGAGCCGGCGCAATTACCGTCATGGTAGTGCTCCCGGTCACTGAGCCGGACGTTGCCGTGATGGTCGTTGCGCCCCGGCTTGCTCCAGTGGCGATGCCGCCCGAGCCGATCGTCGCAACCGCGGTACTCGTCGACGTCCATGTGACCGAGCCCGTCAAATTCGCGGTGCTGTTATCCGTATAGCTCCCCATGGCCGAAAACTGCTCTGTCGTTCCTGCCGGAATCGACGGATTCGCAGGTGTCACCGCAATCGATACAAGTTGAGGCGATCCAACTGCCAGGCCGGTCGATCCAGATACAGATCCCATTTTCGCCGTAATCGTCGCCGTGCCGACCCCGGAACTGGTTGCCAGCCCTTGCGACCCGGTGCTGTTGCTGACCACCGCAACCAGTGCGGAAGAGCTGGTCCATGTGACGTTGGTTGTAATATCCTTCGTGCTTTTGTCGGTATATGTGCCGGTGGCCGCAAACTGTTGCGACCGCCCCAGCGCGATGGTTGGATTAACGGGTGTAACGCTGATGCTGACAAGAGAGGCCGGTGTCACAGAAAGCGAGGCTGTCCCCGAGATGCTTCCCGAAGCGGCGGTTACGTCGACTGAACCTACGGCAACGCTAGTCGCAACTCCATAGGTTCCGCTGGCGTTGCTGATGGTTGCCACCGTGGAATCGGAAGTGCTCCAGTGAACGGTCGAAGTAAGATCCTGCATGCTGCCGTCGGCGTAGTCGCCCGTCGCGGAAAACGCCTGTGTTGTCCCCAGCGGTATAGAAGGAGATGGCGGCGCGACCGCGATGGAGATTAATGCCGAAGGAGCAGCGGTGAGGATCGTCGTTCCGCTTACCGTTCCGACGGTTGCCGTAATCGTTGCGGTCCCGGCGCCAACGGTTTGCGCGAGGCCCATCGAGTCGATGGTCGCAATCGATGTCGCATCGGAAGACCAAGCGGCAGTGCTCGTCAAATCCTGCATTGCAGAGTCTGTATATGTGCCGGTTGCCGTGAACTGTTGCGTGGTCCCCAGAGCAATCGATGGATCTGCGGGATTGACCGTAATGAGTAAGAGTTCCGCCGAAGAAACGGCAAGCGTTGTTGACCCGTATACAGACCCCGAGGTTGCAGTTATGTTCGTCGAGCCGGCCGCCTTACTGGTGGCCAAGCCGAAACTGCCAACACTGTCGCTGATGGTCGCGACGGCAGCATTCGACGAACTCCACTGAACCGTATCGGTAAGGTCCTGAGTGGAGTTGTCTGTATAAGTTCCGGTGGCGGTGAATTGCTGCGTGGTCCCGAGAGGAATAGATGGAATTGCCGGCGTAACCGCAATCGAGACAACCTGGGCCTGCGTCACATTTATAGCCGTCGATCCGGTGATTGAGCCGGAGATTGCGAAGATGTTAGCACTTCCAGCCGCGACACCGGTTGCCAGTCCCGACGTGGCGATCGTCGCAACGGCCGGTGTGTCCGAGTTCCAGGTCACAGAGGCAGTGAGGTTCTGTGTGCTGCCGTCCGAGTACGTCCCGGTTGCCGTGAACTGCTGCGTCGTCCCCTTGGCGATGGACGGGCTTGCAGGTGTCACGGCGATTGACTGAAGGGCCGCTGGCAGCACGGTCAACGATGCGGTGTTTGAACTGATCGAACCAGACGAAGCCGAGATATTTGTGGTTCCTGTTCTTTCTGCGGTTGCGAGGCCTGTTGTGCCCACTGCTGCGGCGGAAGGAGCGGAAGAGGTCCATGTAGCCGATGAGGAAAGATTCCGAGTAGTGCTGTCCGTGAAAGTGCCCGTTGCGGTAAACTGTTGGGTTGTTCCAAGAGGAATTGACGCACTTGTCGGGGTGACGGAGATCGAAACCAATGCTGCCGCCGAAACGGTCAGACTGGTTTGGCCCGATATGCTGCCAGAGGCAACCGCGATTGTGACGGTTCCGATTGCGTGCGAAGTGGCCAAACCGGTACCGCTTACAGTGGCTATGCTGGTGCCTGTCGAAGACCAGGTAGCCGTCGATGTCAGGTTCTGCGTACTGCCATCGGAGTATGTCCCGGTGGCCGTTAGTTGCTCCGTGCTTCCCAAGGGGATCGAGCCATTTACCGGAGTGACAGCGATGGAAAGCAGGGCTTTCGCCTTGACTGTAAGTGCGGTCTTGCTGCTGATTGCTCCGGAAGTAGCGGTTATCGTGGTAGACCCAACAGCAACAGTGCTAGCCAGTCCCGCGGTGTTGATCGTCGCAACCGCTGTGCTGGATGACGTCCAGGTAACGCTGCTCGTGATGTTCTTCGTGCTTCCATCTGAGTAAGTTCCCGTGGCCGCAAACTGAACTGTTGACCCCAGCGGCCCGGATGGATTGGTTGGCGAGAGGGCGATGCTGACCAGCGCCGGCGCTTTCACGGTCAGGGTAGCTCGCCCTGCGATGGTACCCGACGTTGCTGAGATCGTCGTCGAGCCGGCGGCAACTGCCTGCGCGAGTCCCGAACCGCCGATTGTCGCGACAGAGGTTGCTGACGAAGCCCAGGCGACGGAGTTCGTAATGACCGCAGTGCTTCCATCGGTGTACGTTCCCGTCGCAACGAACTGCTTCGTGCTGCCCGGAGAAAGAGAAACACTGGAAGGAGTTACCGCAATCGACTTGAGGACAGCAGGCGTGACCTGAAGAGCGGCCGTTCCCGAGATGGAGCCGGATGTGGCCTTGATGGTGACCGAGCCGACAGCGACACCCTTCGCAACCCCCGTGCTATTGATTCTTGCAACCGTAGTATTCGTCGACGACCACGTAACGGACCTCGTAATGCTCTTTTGGCTACCATCGCTGTAGATGCCGGTTGCCGAGAATTGCTGTGTGTTGCCAGCCACCACCAAGGACGATGACGGCGTCACATTGATCGAGGTCAGTGTAGCTGCCCTTGCGGAAGAAAGACTCAATGCGAGGCAGCCAAAAATAGCACAGACTAATTCAGCTTTTCCGATCAACCTGGCCATATACCCTCCAATAATGTCGCCCTTTCTCCGTTCGAGACAGTCCAAGCACGTCAAGAGGGCCCAGCACAAAACAGCTCATGGTGCAGCAACTCGAAGGAACCTCCAGATGGAGTTTCCTTGTTTATTGATCCGGCCCCGAAGTATTGCTACGCTGCGGCATAGCAGACATCTTTCTGGCTGAAATAGCTCTCCACTCTCTGCGGCTGTTTCTGGATGCTGCGCAGGGCGCCAACGGCGGTCCTGGTGAGGGCGATCTTATCCGGAATTTCCATTTTGCCTTTCGGCTGCGAACTAATATACTCCCATTTGCCTCCGCTCGCGATCTTTCTGCATCCGTTTCCATCCCAAACCCCCGGGCGTGCCCGGCTGGGCCGCCTCCGGGACAAGAACCCGAGATTCCCCCCATTTCGAAGGACTTGCTCGAACACCTCTCCCGTCAACTTCTCTCTGCCGTCCAGACTAGTTTCGCTTTCTCGCCGCGCCTACCCGGCTGGCAGCGGCAGAGCCTCCATGCGCCGCAGCATGCTTCCGAACAGGCGCCACGTCAGATGGCTCTCTGCCAACAGCAGCCAGTAATACCGTGCATGTTTGACCAGCCGCCCGCCCGGCGGCACCAGACTTCGCCACAGGTTGCCCTCAAAGTTATGGGCGAGATTCGATGCTCACCTGAGCGGGGCTATTTTGAGAGCAGGCTCACACGCTCATGCACGACCTGGAGGTCCAATTGGCATAGCGGCGTGTCATCTCTATCGTGGAATGGCCAAGCACTTTTCAGATGGAACGCGCAGGCCGCTTGCTCAGTTCCACGAGCTAGCGGAGTTTTTCACTCAGGACGCCCCGCAATCACGTTTAGTAGCCCGTAGGCGAGCCGGTGAATAGCCCGTGGATAGGGTTTCTGGCCCAGATTCTTGCGGCTATTTCCGGATTGCCAAACATCCGACCGGAACTGTGCAGTGTATCTGCATTCCTTTCCCACAAAGCCGACTTCCCATTACCGACTCATAAGTGATCGCCATTCCATTGCGCATTTTGTTGCGCGCTTACCGGCTCTTTAGCTGCAGCGAGCCGACCTCGGCGCAGGGCCCTGCGCTTGATGAGAAGGAAGAACACCGGAACCAGAATCAAGACGTGGATGGTGGATGTGATCATTCCACCGACGATGGGGGCGGCAATGGGCTTCATCACGTCTGAGCCGATGCCGGTTTCCCACAGAATCGGTGCGAGGCTGAGGATGACGGCTGTCACTGTCATCAGCTTGGGCCGCAGCCGCTGCACCGCGCCGTTGATGACCGCCTGCAGTAAACCGGCTTCGGTCATTGGCGCATCCTGCGCCAGGCGGTGCTGAAAAGCTTCATCTAGATAAACCACCATCACCACGCCGGTTTCCACGGCAATACCGAACAACGCGATATAGCCGACCCATACGGCGACGCTGAAGTTATAACCGAGCGCCCATTGCAGCAGCAGGCCTCCAGACATGGCGTAGAGCGTGGGAAAGATGAGCACTGCTGCTTCGGCCGCGGATTTGAAGACAAGATAGAGAAGCATGAAGATCACGAAGAAGACAATCGGCAAAATGATCTTGAGCCGCTGCTTGGCGCGCATTTCAAACTCGTACTCCCCGGCCCAGCGCCAGGTGTAACCCGCCGGCAAAGTGAGCTTTTGGTTCATCAATGCCTGCGCGTGATTCACAAAGCCGCCGTAATCGTGCGTGTTCAGATTGAGATAAACGTAGCCGGTCAAAGAGCCGTCTTCGTCGCGGATCATGGCAGGGCCGCGCGAGTAGTAGACGCGCGCTACTTCGCTGATGGGAATCTGCTCGCCGGATGGAGTCGGAATGAGCGCCTGTGACAAGGCCTCAGGATGGTCGCGAAAACTGCGCTGATAGCGCACCGCGATGGGAAAACGCTCGCGGCCTTCCACATTCTGCGCGATGTCCGCTCCCCCGATCTCCGACGTGATGACATGTTGCACGTCAGCCACCGTGAGGCCGTAGCGCGCGGCTTCGGGCCGGTTCACTTCGACGTTCAGATAGAATCCCTGCGCAACGCGCTCCGCAAAAACCGAGTTGGTCTCCGGCATGCCGGAGAGGATCTGCTGTATGCGCGCCCCGATGTCTTCGATGTGCGCCAGATCGGGGCCCTGAATCTTGATCCCCACCGCGGTTTTGATTCCGGTCAATTCCATGTCGAGCCGGTTCTCAACCGGCATGGTCCATGTGTTGGTGAGACCCGGAAACTGCAGCTTCTCGTCCATGTCGTGAATCAGCTTTTCGTAAGTCATGCCGGGGCGCCACTGGTCGCGGGGCTTGAGCATGATCGTGGTGTCATACATATCGAGAGGCGCATTGTCCGTGGCGCTGTCTGAACGGCCAACCGTACCGAAGACCGTTGCCACTTCAGGGAATGAACGGATAATGCGATCCTGCTCCTGCATCAGCGAGACCGCCTGCGTAATCGAAATTCCAGGCAGCGCGCTGGGCATGTAAAGGGCGGAGCCCTCATACAGCGCGGGCATGAACTGGCTTCCGAGGCGGAAGTATAGAGGAATTGTCGCACCAAGAAAGGCCAAATTCAGCGCGATGACCAGCTTCCAGTGCTTCAGGCTCCAGCGCAGCACGGGTAGATAAATGGCCTGAGTGAAACACGCGGCAGGGTTCTTCGACTCGCTGCGCAGTTTGCCGCGCAGGCAAAGTGGCATGAGTGCCGGAACCAGAGTGATGGAGAGAAGCGACGCGAAGATGAGAGACAGTGTCTTGGTCCAAGCCAGCGGGCGGAACATTCGGCCTTCCTGCGCTTCGAGCAGAAACACCGGCAAGAACGACACCACGATGATGATGAGCGAGTAAAAGAGTGCTGGCCCTACCTGCTGTGCAGCGCCCACCAGAATGCGGCGGCGCTCGGGCGCGTCTGGAACATCCGTGCGCTCGGCCAGATGGCGGTATCCGTTCTCCACCATCACGACCGCGGCGTCGATCAGAACGCCGACAGCCAGCGCCAGTCCGCCGAGCGACATGATGTTCGAGCTGACCTGCAGATAGTACATGGGGATGAACGCGGCCAGCACCGCAATCGGCAGCGTGAGAATGGGAACGAGCGCGGAGCGGAAGTGGAAGAGAAAAACGATGCTGACGAAGCTGACGATGACGGCCTCGGCGATGAGGTCCCGCTTCAGCGTGTGGATCGACTGGTTGATAAGCCAGGAGCGGTCGTAGCCGGTTACGATTTCAACACCTGCTGGCAATGAGGGCGCTATCTCCTTGAGCTTCGCCTTTACGCCGTCAATCACATTGAGGGCATTCAAGCCGTAGCGCATTACCACAATGCCGCCTACGGTTTCCCCCTGGCCCTGCCAGTCGGCGGCGCCGCGCCGTTCGTCGGGTCCAAACGACACCGTGCCCAAATCCCGCACCAGCACGGGTGTGCCATTCTTGGTCGCGACAGGAACATTTTCGAGATCGGAGAGCGAACGAAAATAGCCGAGCCCTCGGATCATGTACTCGGCTCCACTCATCTCCAGCACGTCTCCGCCGACCTCGTTCGTACTCTGCCTGACCTTGTCGATCACCGTGGCGGCTGAGATGCCAAAGGAGAACAGCTTGTTTGGGTCGAGGTTCACCTGGTACTGGCGCACGTAGCCGCCGATACTGGCCACCTCAGCAACGCCGGGCACAGTCTCGATTTGATAGCGCAGATACCAGTCCTGCAACGCGCGCAGATCGGCCAGGCTCTTTGTGTGACTGCGATCCAAAACGGCGTACTCGTACACCCAGCCCGCGCCGGTGGCATCCGGCCCGATTGCGGGATGAACATCGGCAGGGAGCTTTCCCGCGATTTGTTGCAGATATTCGTTCACTCGCGACCGCGCCCAATAGAGGTCGGTGCCATCCTCGAAGACGACGAAGACATAAGAGTCGCCAAACATGGTTTGGGCGCGCACGTCCTTGACGCGTGGAGCTGCGAGCAGGGCGGTCACAATCGGGTACGTGACCTGGTCTTCAATCACATTCGGCGGCTCGCCGGCCCACTGCGTGTGAATGATTACCTGCACGTCGCCGATGTCGGGCAGTGCATCCAGCGGCACGCGATGTAGGCACCAGATGCCCGCGACGACCAGAAGAATCGCTCCGGTAAATACGAGGAGGGGATTGCGTGCGCACCACGCGATGATGCGTGAAATCATCACATACCTCCCGCGACGGTAACGCTTAGTTGCTTTGTCACCGCCGTCTGGCCGCCGCGCTGCACGGTCACTGTCACTTGCCAGGTGCCGCCTGTCGAGACTTGGATCGAGCCTTCATAAAACCCGTTGCCCTTGTCGGCGAGATTGGCAACGTGGCGCTCCGCGGCCATTCCCATCGCGGGCATGGCCGGCATAAAGAAGGCAACTGTCACCTGCGCGCCGTCGAGTGGCCTTCCGTCAGAGCCGGTGAGTTTTACGCGCACCGTGTTTGCGCCTTGGCGCGGTGGAGACGGCTCGGTACTGAAGTCGATCCTTGCTTGCACTGCAGGCGTTGCGTCCGCGGCTGCCGGCTGCGGCGCGGCAGGCGTAGAAGCTCCTGCAGCCGCCTGAAGCTGAGCCTCTGAATCCACAAGGAAATTGGCCGAGCTGACGACCTTCTCGCCGGCCTTTAGTCCGCTGAGAACGACCACAGAGCCGTCGATTTGCGGTCCGGTTTCAATCGTGCGCGGCTCCAGACTGCCGTTCCCGTGGTCGATAAACGCAATGGCCCGCGTTCCCGTCTGCAGAACCGCGGAATCCGGAATGACCATCTGTCGGCCCAGCCGTACCACAATCGCAACGTTCACGTACATTCCCGGCTTAAGAATCACACCGGGGTTGCTGAAGACAAGTCGTACACGCACGGTACGCGTCGCCATATCCACTTGCGGAAGAATCTGATCGATGCGGCCATTGAAATGGCGTCCCGGATAGGCGTCCACCGTCACCTGCGCGGGGTCGCCCGGTCTCAGCCTGCCAACGTCGTTCTGAAATACATTGGCGTAAACCCACACGGTAGAGAGATCGGCAATCGTGTACAGTTTTGTGTCGGGCTGGACGTACGCATTCGGCAAAGCGTTGCGCTCGATGATGTAGCCGGAAGCCGGCGATTCAACGGCAATGTTGCGCTGCACCTTGCCGGTCTGGTCCAGCTCCAGAATCGTCTGCGCCGGGACGCCGAATTGCTGCAAACGCTCCTCGGCGGCCTTCAGCAACCAGCCGTCCTCCTGTGCGTCCATGCCATGCGCATCCTGCGAAAATGCACTCTTGTTCCGGCGGGCCAGCAAATACTCCTGCTCGCTGCTTACTAGGTCCGGGCTGTATATGGTGAAAAGACGTTGTCCCTTGCGCACATACTGGTAGGTCGCATTCGCCTGGACATCCTGAATCCAACCGGAAACGCGGGTCTGCACATACGAGAGCCGTTCTTCATCGATGTCCACATTTCCGGGAACATTCAGATGGTCGCTCACATCCTTCATTTCCACCGTGGCTGAAGTAATGCCAATCGCCTGCATTCGCTGCGGCGACAACTGCAACGGCGCAAGGCCGGGCTCGGCATTCCCCAGCGCGTCATTCGACGCCGCGCCAGCCGGCTGTGCGGGCTTCGAGGTCATCTCCGGGCCGCGCGCCACAACCGGGTCCTGCGCACCTGCCTGCGTGGCGGCGCGATACCGGGGCATGAGCACATACACAAGAGCCGCCGAAAGCGAAATACAAACGACGAACGCCGCCGCAAGTGCAATCTGATAAACACGTGTCTTCATGGCTTCACCTCCGTTGCCGGGGAGTCGGATGGGTTGAGAGCAGTGCCGGTGGCGAGTTCCAAATCCGCCAGTCGCGCGTCGAAATCGGCAACCGCCTGCAGCCAGGCGAGGTCGATGTCGACGACTGTCATCTGGCTGTCGAGCAAGTCAAGCAAGTCCGTCTTGTCGTTCTCATACGCAATCACGCTCGATTGGAGCGCCGCTTCGGCCTGGGGACGGAGTTGGTCGCGATACATGTGCGCCAGTTTCCGCGCGGCTTCTGCTTCGACGAGTGCCTCCTGGATTTGCCCGAATGCGGCATTGCGCATTGCAGTCAGCTCGGCGTCCTGCTCGGTCGCTTGCGCAGCGGCCTCTGCGATCTCCGCATCATGCTTGCGATGATTCAGCCAGGGCAGGTTCATGGAGCCCTCGATCATGTAGGCATTGCGCGCGAAAGCGCCAGGCTGCTGGATCATGTACCCCGCTGAGACGGTGAAGTCGGGCACGAAAGCCTTGCTCGCCAGCGCCTGCTCTTTGTGGCTGCGTTCGGCGGCCTTCTCGGCGGCTTGCAGATCGGGGCGGGAGCGAAGGGCAAGATCGTCGAGACTCCGCGCCTCGGGCAGCGTGCCAAGCACGGCATACTGTCCAGTCACGCGGAGCGGCGCGTTGGGTGCGCGCCCTAGCAGCGTGTTGAGGCGGGCCCGCGCCAGATCGGCGTCATGATCGAAACGGATCATGTGTTCCGCCAACCGCGTCAGCGCAACCTGCGCCTTCAGCATGTCCTGCTGCGGAACCTTTCCGGCGGTGTACTTGATACGCGCCGTCTCAATCGCCTGCCGCGCAACGGCCAGATGCTGATCGTGAATTCGCATCTCATGGTCTGTAAGCAACATGTCATCGAAGGCTTTGTGCACACGCACCTGAACGTCCAGTCGGACCTGCTCCAGATCGGCCCTTGCCTCATCCACGCTGGACTCGGCAACGCTGGTGCGCAGGTCGCGCTTTCCTCGCCCCGGAAAGGTCTGGCTGATGCTGAACATGTTCTGGGCCTGGTTGTAGTTCCACGGCTGATTGACCGGGACTCCCCAACCGCGGTACATCGCCATCGGATCGTCGAGCGCGCCGGCGACGGGCACGTGCGCTTCAGCGATAACGACTCGCCGCGTCGCAACCGCGATCCCAGGATTCGCAGCAAGGGCGATCCGCTCCGCATCTTCAAGTGTCAGCGCTGGCGCCGAAGCCTCTTCCCCGCGGTGTTCCCCGCTGTGTTCATCGATCAACGCGGAAAGGCTCACCGGGTCCTCGCTGCCCGCAGGCGTTTGCGCACGGGCAGAAGCGGCCGAACCAACGACCGCCAGAACACAAAATGCAGCAACAAGAAATCTCATTACTCCCTCCATAGGAGATTCGGTGCACAGCCTGGCTGCGCGCTCGCAGTGCGCATGGACGCGCAAAGGCGCACGAAGACTCAGCTTCAGCTTGCGACAAAAGGAGGTTTAGATTCGGAGTGCGAATGCGCCGCCCGGTGGGAACTTCAGCGGCGGCGATTCGAGTGCATTTACGTACGCGGTGCCCGGAACAGCACGCAATTCCACACCAGCCTCATACGCTACAAAGGCCAGCTTCTGCGAATGTCCAACAAAGTACGGCGGCACCGAAGGAACAGCGGGGTTCTTCCCTTGGACTTGGCAGCATGAATTGCTTGCGCCGACCCCTGGCGCGTGACAGTCCTGCGCCATGGCGCGACAGCAATCGGGCTGGCCTGTTGAGTGGGTGCCGAGCAGGCAGGCGGACGCCGGCATTGCGGCCCAGAAAACCACAACCGCCAACATCAGCAACGCGCCTTTTCTGTCCCAATTCATGGTGAACAGACCATGTGTCTTCACTTTGAGCGTCTTCTGCCGGTCTTCGTGAGGCAGTGATCTAGATCACACCCGAAGACGCAGAGATGGTGACTCTTATTGATAAAACTATCAGATTCCTTGGATTCTGTACCGTGCGCGCGCCCAACGGCCACCTATTGAGGAATGGAGAGCCACCCTGGCGACTGAAGGGCTTTACAGGGTAGTCGACCTCGATGGAATGCGTCCAGGCAAACACCTCAGGGGCCGGGAATGGAGTAGCCCCTGGATTGTCGGCAAACCTTCAATAACTGGTTAAGCAATGGCCCGCCAAGGAGTGTAAAGCCAGCGGTAAGGCCTCGCTTGGAGATTCCGCCTCACTCATACCCAAAATCGACCGTCATAGTCCGGCGGGCAGGATCAGTCCTGGAAAACGTCAGGTTCGTCCAGGAAGAGAGAAGTACCCGGATAGTTGCTACTCCGTGCATCACTCCTCCCGGAGGGGCATCCGGGACTGTTTCTCATCCAGGATGGCCCTATTCGCGTCTGGCGGCCCGAAGGCGCATCGGCGGAAAGTCCGGGTGGGAGAAAATGGCTCCTGATTATCAGTGGCCGTTTGCGAGCAGGCTCACCCGCTCATGCACGGCCTGAAGATCTGCCGTCAAAAGGTCCGCGTACCGCCGGGTCATCTGCAGCGTGGAGTGCCCAAGGGCCTCTTGCAGATGGAACACGTTGCCGCCGTGCCGCTCCCCTGACCCTCAACCTGATACCGGAGGGCGCGGGCCGGTTTGTGATCTGATTGGCTCATGGCCGCTCAGTTTTGTGCTAGTTTGTGCTACCGCCTCTTTATTCTGGCAAATTGTGCAATTCTTGCACATTACAGAATCAGTAAGTTACTGATTCTAAAAAGGTATGGGTGGTTCGATCCCGGCCCGCGCCTCCAAATTCCCCCGCGATCCTGCGGCGCCCGATCGAGCAGGTTCTTTCCCCCAAGGCAAATCTCTATTTCGGCCCATAGCGTCCAATCTCGACTCGTTTCTTCCGTGCGATGCGTCGAGTGAATTCACTGCCCGATAATCCACAGCACTCGTATCGGCCGGATCATTCGTGCATGTAGAATGCGCTATGCCCCAATTCAGCCGAACCCCATACTCCGGTGACGCCTGGCCGGGCAGAAGGTACAGGGCGCTTGTCGCAAGGCATTCCGATCGCGGCGCGTTTCCAGAACGCGGAATCTTCGGGGTCGAAACGGTTCAGACCGATCTGGACTTCGAGCCGCCGGCGGCCGGCGCTGCGTGTGCTTCGTACGCCGCGCAAGCGGCGGCGGGCACAGACGCCGAGATCTGCGAGCTGGAGCGAATGTACAGTCTGGAGGACCCGCGCACCTAAGACCCCGCGGCCGCATCCCCAATTTTCCCATCGGCAGCACACACTCAGTCATTTCGCCGCTACGTGAGAACCGCCTTTGGGACATGCTCTGTCCAGGCCGCGCTAGGATTGTGCCATGACCGGATTCGAAGAGAAGGATCTCGTTCAGCAGTTCGCCAGCGACAACTATGCGGGAATCTGCCCCGAGGCGTGGCAGGCGATGGAGGCCGCCAATCTCGGGCACGTGACCTCCTACGGCGACGACCCGTGGACCGCCAAGGCGGCCGACGCCTTCCGCAGCCTGTTCGAGACCGCCTGCGAGGTGTATTTCGTCTTCAACGGCACCGCCGCCAACTCGCTGGCGCTGGCCTCGCTCTGCCAGTCCTATCACAGTGTGATCTGCTCCGATCAGTCGCACGTTGAGACCGACGAGTGCGGCGCGCCCGAGTTCTTCTCGAACGGCTCGAAGCTGCTCGTTGCCTCCGGCGCGGAAGGCAAACTGACGCCGGAGGCCATTCGCGAGCTGGCCACCAAGCGCCACGACATTCACTATCCCAAGCCGCGCGCGGTCACCATCACGCAATCCACCGAGACCGGCCGGGTCTACACGCTGGCCGAGTTGCGCGCCATCTCCGAGGAATGCCGTTCCCGCGGGCTTTCGCTGCACATGGATGGCGCGCGCTTCGCCAACGCCTGCGCCGGCCTGGGCTGCTCGCCGGCCGAAATGTCGTGGAAGAGCGGCGTGGATGTGCTGTGCTTTGGCGGCGCCAAGAACGGCATGGCCATGGGCGAAGCCGTATTGTTCTTCGACCGCGCATTGGCCACCGACTTCGACTACCGGTGCAAGCAGGCCGGGCAGCTCGCATCGAAGATGCGCTTCCTTTCCGCGCCCTGGGTCGGCATGCTGGAGAGCGGAGCGTGGCTGCGCAACGCCGCCCACGCCAATCGCTGCGCGCAGCAGTTCGCGGCGTGCGTCGCCTCGATCCCCGGCGTGAAGATCGCACAGCCCGTCGAGGCGAACGCGGTGTTCGTCGAGGCGCCGGAGGTCGTGCTGAATGGACTCCACGCGCGCGGATGGAGCTTCTACACTTTCATCGGCGGCGCGGCGCGCTTCATGTTCGCCTGGGACAGCGATCCCGAACGTGTGGATGCGCTGGCCCGCGATCTTCGCGAGTGCGCGGCGGCGCGGCCAGTCTGACGGCGCGGCTGCACACGCATCGCGTCCAGCTCAACGGAGCCCCTATTGCTGCACGGTTTCCCATTGGCCTGACTTCGCTGAGCGGAAGATCGCTTCGATGACGGCCATGTTGGCGATCGAATCTTCGAGCGGCGCCGGAACCGCGGTGTTGTCGCGGACCGCACGCGCGAATGCGTCACCCTGCAACGTGTACTGGTCGGCGATGGGGAACGTCTCCGTTTCGATGCCGCTGAAGTCGAGGTTGCCGGAAGAATCGATAAAGATGCGGTTGGGCCGGTCGTTGGGCGCGTTGAAAGGAATCTCGATCTCAATGCGGCCCTTGGCGCCAAGGATCTGCACTCGCTGGAACGCGATCAGTTGCGTACTGCAGGTGAAGATGGCCTGGCCCGATGGGAAGTCGAGGATCGCCGAGGTCAGACGGTCCGTACCCAGTTGCGGATCGTGGTCGATGAGCGCAACAACCCGCCGCGGCTCCCCGCCAAAGGCAATGCGCGTGGACTGGATACAGTAGCAGCCGATGTCGTACACGCCGCCGCCGCCGATCTCCGGTTGATTGCGGATGTTGGCGGGGTTCACGTTGAAATAGCTGAAGTGCGCGTTGACCGCGCGCGTGGCGCCGATGCGGCCCTCCTGGAGCAGTTCGCGCACGCGGCGCCACTGTTGCGCGCTGCGGATCATGAAGGCCTCGCAGATCTTGACGCCGGTGCGGCCGCGCACTTCGAGCAGTGTCTTCGCTTCGGCCACCGTCATGCTGAGCGGCTTCTCGCAGAGCACATGCTTGCCGGCCTCGGCGGCCTTCTCGGTCCAGGGAACGTGGAGGTGGTTCGGCAGCGGATTGTAGATGGCGTCGATCTCGGGATCGGCGAGCAGTTCCTCGTAGGAGCCGTAGGCCTTGGGAATACCGAGAGCCTTGGCCGCCTCACGGGCTTTGGCCAGGTCGCGCGAGGCGATGGCGGTAACCGTGGTCAGCTCGCCCCGCTGCATGGCGGGGATCACTTTCTTGAGGCCGATGTTTGCGGTGCTGAGAACACCGAAGCGAAGTTTCGTGGACATAAGCGCATGATACAAGTTGCATGCAAGGTGCCGGCCAGGCCGTGCGCGGCGTCAAGCGTGCCGATCAGCCGTGTTCCATAGCCATCGCCAGCGCTTCGCCGGCGTTTGCAGCCACCCTGACCAGCCCGCGGTTTTTCGTCTCGATGAAGCCAGCAGCGACCGCGGCATCGAGAAAAGCGAGCAGCCCGATCCAGTACTGCGCCGTGTTGACGAGGATGCACGGCTTGGCGTGGATGCCGATCTGCGCCCAGGTGATGGCTTCGAGCAGCTCGTCGAGCGTGCCGTAGCCGCCGGGCAGCGCCAGGATCGCGTCGCTCAACTCGTGGATGCGCGCCTTGCGCTCGTGCATGGTGGCAACGATCTCCAGCGAGGTCAGGCCGTTGTGAGCGATCTCGCGGCCCTCGAGCACGTCTGGCAGTACGCCGATCACCTCGCCGCCCTCGGCCAGCGCCGCATCGGCGACGACGCCCATCAGGCCGCGGCAGGCGCCGCCGTAGACCAGGCCCAGCCCGGCCCGGGCGATCGCCGCGCCCAGCGCCGCAGCCTCGGTGCGGAAGGCCGGGTTGGTCCCGAAAGCCGATCCGCAGAAGACGGCGACACGGCGGAGAGAATTCCCTGAATTGGTCATCGTTCTCCCAGAATAGCGGGCGGGGCGAGTCCCACGGCAAGTCAGCGGGTCAGCTTGCCGGCGAGGCGGCGGCGCCGCAGAGCCGCGGCCCGCCTGCGCCGGCTGGAGTACGATGTTGGCAATCGTCAGAAGGGTCCTGATCAGAACGCCTCCGGCAAGGCGGAGGGGCGGAGCGCCCCGCGCCGCCAGCCCCGGCGGATAGGACGGCGGAGGGAACCGTGGAGAAGGAAGGCGGCGGAAGGAACATGCAGAAGATCCGGATCGAGCAGAACACGTTCATGGGGTGCGTGTGGTTTGGCACGTGGCTGTTCACGATCGGCTACTTGCACTTGAGTTTCTGGAGAGGCGTGCTGGCCATCGTGTTATGGCCGTATTACATCGGCGCGCACCTGAGCACGCTGATTCACTGATCGCTCTTGGGGCGGAGATGATTTGGCCGGCCCGCGGAGCCGCGACGAGAGCGCGAAGAATCGCTCGCGTCCTGCGGCGACGGGAGTTTGCGCGAAAGGAAAAGCTCGTTCCCCTCAATTCCTCAGCAGCATCGTGAGGCCGTGTGCGTTGTCCAGCCCCTTCGCGGCCAGCGTCTCCAGGCAGACCGAAACGAAGCCATGATCGTGCTCAAAGTGCTTTACAACCACCTGGACGGTCTGCACCACGTCGGCGACCGAGAACGCCTGCTTGCGACAACCTGCCACGCCGATCAGCAGCCCCTTGATCAGGGCAAATTCGGTGACCAGGAGCGCGTACTGCCGCGCCGGTTCAAAGGCTCCCTGCTTTGAGAAGACGTCGGGGCCAAAGGGAAACAGAGCAAGGAGGGCCTTGTTCAGAAGAAAGTTCTCGAGCATGAATGGGTGTTCTAGGAAGAACGGCGCGTAGAAGTTCGTATAGGCGGCGGCGTACGCCTCGCACTGCTTCTCGAAGGGAAGACTCTCTCCTCCGATTCCTTCCAGGAAGACGTTCCAGCTCTCGGTAAGGCGTGGACTGAGCTTCCCACCATCGACTTTTCGTTTCGCCAGCCCCAGAACCAAGTCCAACTGGAGAGCGTTGTTCGCCTGGATGGTGTCGATTGAAGCGCTGAGAGTCCCCGTTGCAATCGCCTGCGTAAATCCGCTCTCCAGGGCGGAGAAGTTCCCCTTCGGCCCCTCGCCGATGACTGTCTCCAACCGCCTGCAGAATAACCCGAGTAGAAACAGCCGCTGCCAAAGCGCGTAATTTCGATTCCGGAGCAGAGTGACCGTGAACTCACGAAGGGGCCACAGATAGTTCACGGGCGTGGTCTGGGCGCCAGGTCTGTCGTCCCATGCGATGAATGCAGGTTCCGCACTGCCTTCGCCGAGAAGGTCCGGGTGTGTGAGTACGATGCGGGCGGCCTCAGGACAGGAGAGCGACAGCGTCGTCTCTTTCAGGTTGTCGATCGTGAACGACGCACGGGGAAACGTGGAGCAGACTCGCGAGAGATAGCTTTCCCCGTACTCAACCTGGATCTGGCACAGGTTTTCGGCGTTGTGCATCGGACACTTCTTCGAAGGCGGCATCCGCATGGAGGCGAATTGGGCCGGTTCCGATCCGTCCGCGTTTCTGGGCGTCAGCAGTACATTCTCATCGATCAGTCTGCGCAGTGGACCTGCGGGAATCTTCTGGTACTTCTTGTAAGTGTCCTTGTCGATCGACACGGCCCAGCCGACACAACAGGAGTCCTCGCACTCGCCGGCGACGCACCGGAATTCCCCGATGTATTGGGGGCGAATGATCTTCGCTCTCCTCAACTCTCGCTCCTCTCAACGCAGCGGCCACTCCTCCCAGCCGGCGGTAGCGACACGAAGTCCACTGAAGGTCCAGGAACCTTGCGAGCAATTCGCTGGCCAAGCCGTTTCTCACCAAATCCTCATCGAGACGAGCCCCGCCTGTGGTGCGGACAGGATCGCATTGCTTGGAACGGCGTGCGGCGCGGTCTGGCAAGGCAAGCCGGCCCGCTCAGGATGCCTGCGGGCCGCCGGCGGGCGGATTCGTGCCGCTGGCTTCCTCTGCGGAGATCGCCATTCGCCTCGACTTGCGATAGACGTTGGCTACGGCGAGGGTCCAGAGCGGAACGAAATCGACACCGGGCACCAGCTTGGCGAGGAACGACGGCGCGAACTCCCAGTGCCAGCCAAGAAGGATCGTGAGCAGGGCGGCGATACAGAGATCGAGAATGTCGTCGGCGGGCGAGGTGGCGCCCTCGATGAACAGCGGTGGGAAAGCGATCTGGACTATGTCAGCGACAATGGCCAGGACGAACGCGACTTTCATGCGCGGCCCCGCCGAGATCCTGACGTCGCCCGGAATAGCATCAATCCGCTTCGGCATGGCTCCTCCCAAACAAGTATCGCGCATGGAATGGCGGGCGGCGCGGTTCGGCGCTCAATCGCGCAGCCAAATCACGAGAGCGGTGAGGAAGCTGACCAGCAGGGGGAACCAGACCTGCGCGACCCATGGCACGGGAATCAGGAACAGCACGTCGGCGTCGAAAAGAGATCTGGGCCACCCGATGGCCACTCGCAGCCAAACGTAATAGAAGAAGTCCCAGAAGGCGAAAGTCCACAGGAACGCAAGGAACTTTCCCTTGATCTTCTGGCCGGCGAAGAAGGCAATCACTCCGAGCATGACGACGGTCGCCGCCTCACGGAAGCACTCGATCCGGAACAGAGCAGCGGGGATGGCGAGCGCCTTCTCCGGCGGCCCCGGCCATAGTCCTGTAGCGGCCCGAAGATAGACCACGACCGCCGCCTCCACGAATCCGAAGGCGATGCCGAAAAGAGCGGCCCCGAGAAGCCGCCCCTTGCCGATGCTCAGCCTCTGCCACACCGACATGAGCCAAGGCACGGCGGGGACGAGGATGAGCAGGTTCACCCACCACGGCGTCGCGAACGGGACAAAGCCGGTCATACCCTGAGTCTACGACCGCCGGACGATTCCGGCCCGAAAAATCAGCCACTCAGAGTGGCCGGTTGGGCTGGGTCAGGAACGGCCAATCCTATCGATCTCTCTCTGAATGGCGAGTGCTTGAAGCGACGCCAGGGGCAGCGCGAGGAAGAGGGCGATTCTGCGATCGAGAATGACAAAGGCGTCGCGAAAGGCGCGGGCGATCTCTTCGGGAGTTCCTTTCGCTGCCGCCGGATCGGGCACGCCCCAGTGCGCGGTCAAGGGCTGGCCCGGCCAGAACGGACATTGCTCTTTCGCCGCGTTGTCGCAAACCGTGAAGACGAAATCCATCTTCGGCGCGTCCGCCGCCGCGAATTCGTCCCACGATTTGCTGCGCAGGCCGGCGACCGGGACGCCGGCGGACGCGATCTGCTGAAGGGCCTCGGGGCGCGGGCTTCCGGTGGGATGGCTGCCCGCGCTAAACGCCGTGAAGGCGCCCTTGCCTCTGTGGTTCAGGATGGCCTCGGCCATCAGCGAGCGGGCCGAGTTCCTGGTGCAGAGAAAGAGGACATTGTAGTGTCTCGACATAGATCTGTGCTTTCATGCCGCTGCGGCGGAACCGCAGCAGGTGGGTTACGGCTTGACGGCGCGGATGAAGGCGCTCACGAACTTGCCTTCGACCTCGGACGCGATGGCATCGACATCGATGCCCGCCTCGGCGAGCGGTTTGCGGGCGTCCTCGACGCTGTAAACGCGCGTGGGTTCGACGGTGACATCGGCAAAGCCGGCCGCGGCAAGCTTCGCCCGGTAGTCCTGCTCTTCCAGCGCGCCGGCCATGCAGCCGGCCCAGAGCAACATGTTCTCTCGCACCACGGCCGGAACCGCGCCGCGCACCACAATATCAGAGACCGCGAAGCGGCCGCCCGGCTTGAGCACGCGAAACGCCTCGCGGAGAACGCGATCCTTGTCGGCCGAGAGATTGATGACGCAATTGGAGATGATGACGTCGACCGTGTCGCCGGGGAGAGGGATATTCTCGATCTCGCCCTTGAGAAACTCGACATTGGCCACGCCCGCCTTGCGTTGGTTCGCGCGGGCCAGCGCGAGCATGTCGTCGGTCATGTCGAGGCCATAGGCTTTTCCGCCGGGAGCCACGCGGCGCGCGGAGAGCAGCACGTCGATGCCGCCGCCGGAGCCGAGATCGAGCACGGTTTCGCCGGGCTTGAGCTCTGCAAGGGCCGTGGGATTGCCGCAACCGAGCGACGCCAGAACGGCTTTCTCGGGGATGAGGCCTTTTTCGCTCTCGCTGTAGAGATTGGTGGTGATGGGATCGCAGCAGCGAAGGCCGGGATCGCAACAGGACTTCAGACTGCCCGATTGCGTCACCGCGCGGGCCGCGCTGCCGTATTTCTGTTTCACTTGCTCTTTCACTTCCGCCGGGACTGTCATTCGGGCTCTCCTCGTATATGCTTAAGCGAATATAATCCCCGCGCTCATATTTGTCAAGGCGTATATTTAGAGCTATGAGATGCTGCTCGAAATCCCGCGACCTGGCGGCGCTGTTTGCCGCCTTGGCCGACCGCACCCGGCTGCGCCTGCTGAACCTGATGAATGGCCGCGAGGTGTGCGTGTGTTACTTTGTCGGGATTCTCAGGCAGAGCCAGCCCAAGATCTCGCGGCACCTTGCTTATCTGCGCCGGGCCGGGATTGTGAGGGCGCGGCGCGAGGGAAAGTGGATGCACTACCGCATCGAGCAGCCCGCCGACGCGGGCGCGGCGGCGATCTTGGACGCAACCCTGGCCTCGTTCGGCTCAGACCGCGAGATGCAGGCGGATCGCGCGCTGCTGAATCGGGCTTGCTGCCGGCCGGAGCGGTTCGTCACGCTCAT
>JBEKUS010000064.1:0-22610 GCA_049514795.1 Occallatibacter sp. | reverse complement strand
TCTCCGCAACCGACCGGTATACACGCTTGCCACTCCCTGCCCCCAACCCACTTCCCTGGTCCATGAACCCATCGTTCAGCGCTGAACCACCGCCGATCAAGATGGAATCTCCGAACGCTTACACTTGTGCGGGGGAGCGTCAGTAAGCATGGGTATCCGGACAGAACCCGTTGTACAAGAAATGTCTTCTAGGCTTGGCCTCGCCTTAGATCGTCCGCAGACTCTCCCCGCTAGCCATGACTCCGAAAACTCATCGACCGTGCACTAAGCGATATCAGCGGTGTGCCTACCAGACGTAAACGGCGACGACCTGCGGTGGGCCGGCGACTGAGTCGGTGACTGTGGTCCGCAGAACCAACTCCATGTTCTTCTTTTGCCAATCGGGCGTAATGGCGCGCAGCGCGCGTTCGAGAAAATCGGGATTGGAAATGAATTCTCCTGCAGCTTGCGTCCCGCTACCTGCGAGACCCGCGGCGACAATCGTGAACTCACCGGTTGTTGAGTCGAGGAGACGAGCGACGATCGCGAAGTCGTCTCCGGTCTGCTGGGACGGGCCCAGGGTGGCGCGCCAAACCCTTCCCCCCGGTAGCTGCTCGCGGATCATGTATTGGCCATTGTCCTCGACAAATGAGAAATGGAGGCCAGGCATGATCTGCATGGTCCATCGATTGTTGAAAGCGCCCACAACCACCGAAGGGGAATTGCGCAAATCCTCGAAGGAGTAATTCGCGCCAATGCGCACCTGGCTGGGCTTTCCGATCTGCCCGAGCAGAGACGAGACACGAACCGCAGCATAGGCATCGCCGACGGCCACGCCATAGTCGGGGTAGGGGACGATGTCGCCCCACCGGATCGTCTCGTTAGCCTCAAGCGGAAGCACCTGGTTGGATCGCTCGACCTCAGTCTGGAAGGAACCAGGATGAGTCTTCGTATAACGCTGATAAAGATCGAAGGTGGGTCTATAAACAACGGGCTTTGCGAGGCAAATCAGAACGGGCTGCGGAGTCGAAAATACGGGGGCCCAGAATCTTTCCTCCACCGTAGGCGGGTTCTTGCTGGCATGGAAACGGTTGTAGAGCGATCCGGCTCCGACAAGCAGGACGAGAGCTATTCCCACCGCGACCACCGGAACGGGCCGGATTCGGAAGCGACGCGGTTCATCCGGCGGAGATTTGTGGTCGACAGCGGAAGATTCAGAGTCCGCCGAAGGCCAATGGAAACTCGGGGAGTAGGAGCCCGCCTGGAGTTCGATTCGGACGGCAGACCGAGAGGTTAGCGACTGATAGTACTGCTCCAATCGCCGCCGCACTTCGCCGGCTTGCACGCGAACAACGGGATCGTCGCCCGTCGCATATCCAGGGGCCCTTTGGAAGATCTCGGCCCCGATCGTTCGTTCCTTCAATTGCTCGGCATGGCCCTCCAACTTGTGGCGAACAACATACTCCAAAAACTGCCGGCTTCGCACGGCGTTCCTGAAAAGTTTGCTGGCCAGAATTCGATCGAGTTCTTCAAACACGAGAGTGGCATTCTCCGGTTCGACGGGAGCATGCTGGGCGGTGTTGTCGAATTCATTGGGATGCTGGACGCTGAAGGCCATAAGTGCTTGTCCCGTCAGTAAGAAGACACTCCGAGGATCGCCGCCAGTGGTCGACCCGCTACGCAGAAGAAGTGTCGTTCTGAGCTTTTTGCGCTTCTTTGGCCACGAAGCCGGCAGATCCTCCGGGATCCAACTGTGAATTCGTCTGCAGAAGAAGCCGCTCGCCAGCAAGGGGCAAGAAGGTTTTGGCGGATCCAGTCTGGATCTCCATCAAAGTAGACACGCTGCCAACAGCCCGTGTCAAGATCAGGCATTGTATGAAGGGTCCTGGTTCGAAATCGGGCTTATGGAAGAGGGGAAAATCGATGATTGCTCAAGATCGATCGGAGTTTCGTCGCGACTCGAATTCCGATCTTTAACTTCCCATCAGGCAGCAAGATAAAGAGATTCCACTGATAGCGCTGCGATCACGAAACGCGCAAGCGACGAACACAATCGTTCGTCTTTCAAACAATCTGCGCATCGATTGCGCACCCCCGGGTTCCATGAAGCAGATTGCCCAACAACGCGCCTTCTTATCCCGCGGGTCCTGGCTCCGAACCTGCGATGAGAATTGCAATCGCGCCGATCGATGAACGAGCCAATCCGGGTGAGACACATGAGCTTCGACGAGGCGAAGACACAGACGTCAATGCATGGTATCCGGCCAAGAGAAAAGGCGTCGAGCCTTGCAGCACAATTTGCTACGAGGAGGCACTCTACGGCTGCGCTTGCGGCATCGTCTTGTGGGCCATCCCATTTTCTGCGCATGGTTTCCCACCGCACAGCTCGCCGGTAATGCCGATGCCTTCAGTGATTGTGTAAATGCGGTCGGCAGCCGGAAGCTTGACCGTCTCCTTCTTGCCGGAGGGCCAATGGATTTCCGCCGTCCCGGCATCCGCGGCGCTACCCAGCCCGAAGTGGACGCGCAGATCATTCGAAGACAGATAGCTTCCGCCGCTGAGAACGTCGCCGCGTTGCCGCATCCCATCCGCATTCAGATAGACGGTAGCGCCGACCGCATCGCGTGGGCTCTTGGGTCCACCGATCAGCTTCAGCTCCACCCAGTGATTGTGATCGGCGTTCACGTTGCGGAGCAGCACTGGAACACCGTCCATACTGTTGATGACTACGTCGATCTTGCCGTCGTTGAAGATGTCGCCGAAAGCCGCTCCCCGTCCTACCGTCACCACCGCGAGCCCGGTTCCCTCCACGGCTGGGACCAATTCGAATTTTCCGTTCCTCAGATTGTGGTAGAGCAGCGTGCGCTGGGCATAGCTTTGTCCCCACTCGGGGTGCTGATCCACCTGTGGATAGACATGGCCGTTGACGATGAGCAGATCCTTCCATCCGTCATTGTCATAATCCAGGAATCCATCGCCGAATTTGACAAAAGGCATGGAGGTTTGGGCGATCCCGGCCTGGTGACTGACGTCCGTGAAAAAGCCGGTGCCATCGTTCTGGAAAAGGACCGGGAAATCATCGGAAAAGGTTGTGCTCACGATTGAGAGACGCCCGTTGTTCTGATAGTCGCCTACGGCGAGACCCATGTTGGCGATTTCCCGGCCGTCGCCGTTCAGGGCGAATCCGCTGATGTAGCTGTCGTCCTCAAACGTGCCATTTCCTTTATTGATATAGAGATAGTTCGGCGTCGAGTCGTTGGCCACCAGCAGGTCCGGCTTGCCGTCGTTGTTTACGTCGGCAAACAAGACGCCTAGCCCGTAGTAGCCGTTGGGGTCGTCCACGCCCAGCTTCTTGCTCACGTCGGTAAAGGTTCCGTCGCCGTTGTTGTGGAACAGGTGGTCATGCTCGCCCGTCAGGCCGCGCGGGCCGCACATCACCCCGACGCCACGATACTGACAGTAGGCGAAGTTCGTTGCTTTTGACTGGGAGACCGGCGGGTTGGCGAGATCGATCTGAGCGTACCCGTCGACGAACAGATCCAGGCGCCCGTCGCCATCGTAGTCCCCGAAGGTTGCACCTGCGGACCAGGCGCCGATCGTCACACCGGCTTTCTCCCCCACGTCGGTGAAGGTTCCATCGCGGTTGTTGCGATACAACCGGTTTTTGCCGTAGTTGGTCACGTAGATGTCCGGCCAGCCGTCATTGTCGAAGTCGCCCACCGCGCAGCCATAGCCCCAGCGGTCGTTGGCGACGCCGGCCTTCGCCGTCACGTCGGTGAAGGTGCCATCGTGATTGTTGTGGAACAACGCCGCGTGCGGCGGCTCGGCCTTGCCCGCCAAAGCATCGTAGGTCGAGCCGTTGACCAGGTAGATGTCGAGCCAGCCGTCGTTGTCGTAGTCGAGCAAACACACTCCCGGCCCCTTGGCCTCGAGGATGAGACGCTTTTCCGGCGTGCCCGCAGTGTGATGCCAGGTCGTGAGCCCGGCGGCTTTCGCAACATCCTGAAAGATGATCGGGCCGGTCTTGACGAATCCTCCCGCAGTAATGGGGCGATGCTGGCTGTCAAATTCGGCCTCCTGAGGCCCGGCGTTTGCCATTCCCCCGCCCATGGATTGCTGCGCTGCGCCCTGCCGGCCAGCCGCGGGGGCATTTCCCGCGTTTTGCACGCCTTGGGCGCACAGGGTCGTGCTTGTCTCCAGAGCGAGCAACCAGGCGGCGACGCCCAGCACAGCTGCAATACGACGCCAGCCACAGGCAGAAATTCCTCTGTGTAACGCGCGCAGCGGATGGCTCTCAATCAAGAAAGAACTCACTGCCGATTCTCCCTCTCGCGGTGGTCGCACGCGGAGTCTGTTCATGGCGCCAAGCTGCATCGTCGCGATGGACCGCAGATGTCACCTCGGTTTGCAGCAAATTGGAAGAGTACACCAAGCCTGGAGTTGGAGCGGTGCGAACCGTGGCCCCCATCCGCCCGGCGAATCGGTTGCTCTGGATCCTGTCGCAACAAAGCACCTCGCACATAGGGACTCAGCGTCCACCGTCAGGCTGTGCGGTTTGCGATCCCTCCTCGACGAGTCGATAGCGCTTGCGATCGGTCTCGTGCTGCAACGACTCCTTGTGTAGCTCAGCCAGGCGCTTGACCCATGGCTGCAGCTCATCGGTGCTAGCGCCGGAGTGACGCATGGAGATGACAAGGTGATACATTGCCGCTTCGTTGGAGGGGTCGTATTGCAGGGCAATCTCGCACTCTTTGATGGCCTGCGGGTACTCGTTGAGACTCATATACATGCTTGCCAACTGGCTGTGTGCCTCGACAAGATCAGGCTTCGTCTTCGCGGCAACCTGGGCGTCCTGCATTGCCTCATTGAACTCGGGGCCTCGGGGCTCGGGCGCCTTGGTCATGATGAGCTGGGCCAACAAAAGACGAAAGAGAGGATTGTTGGGATGAGCCTTCAATTGCTCGCGCACCCGCGTGATCGCCTTTCCCGGGTCATTTCTCTCGATGATCGTGAGGTCGCCGGCATACGCTGCAATGCTCTGCGTCGTTCCGAGTTGTTCCGCCATCTTGAAGTCGGCTTCCGCATCGTCAAACTCTCCGAGCTGCTCAAACAGAACACCGCGCGAGAGATAGAGGGAGGATCCGTTCGTGACGCGCTTCAATCCGGCGTTCAGCATGTCGATTCCCACCTGGAAGGAATCGTGCGTCAGGCAAAGAAGGGCGAAGGCGACATAGTTTGAGGGTTCGGTGGGATTGAGAACGATGGCCTGACGTTGCAGTTCGACGGCCTTGGGCGTGTTGCCCGCCGCCTCGTAGGCCTGCGATGCCAAACTGAGAACATCCGGATCGGTTTGATCGGGAGTCAGCAGGGACTCCAGGACTTTCACGGCTTCGTCGTTGTTCTTCGTGGAGACGAGAAGGACGGCGAGGTCGTAGCTTGGATACGTGGCCCCGGGAACAAGCGGAATCAGCTGGCGGAAAACAGGAATTGCATCGGCGGTCCGGTCCAGCTTGACCAGGCAATATGCGTAGGCTTCCAGAGAATCCGGATGGTTGGCGATTGCGTCTTGAATGGGGAGGAACTGGGACACGGCGGCACGGCAGTCGCCGGTGTGTTTGTCGAGCATGGCCAGCATTTCGCGCGCGGTAGCGTCGGCCGGATCGGATTTCACCACTCGTTCCAGCAGAGGAATCGCGCGCTTGTCCCCGGTCTTGTAGAGGATCTGTACCTCACCCCTGAGCGCTGGCGTGTAGTTCGGCGAAATCCGAACCGCGTGGTCGAACGCAGCAGCCGCTTCCGAATCCTTTCCCTGCAGTCCGAAACAGATTCCCTCAAGCGTCCAGAGCCTGAAGTCGGCCGGATATCCACGCAGCTGCTCCTTCAATGTCTTCAGAGCCTGATCGTATTGCTGCGATCGAATCAGCGATTCAATGGTCGAGATCGGGACTTTACTGCCCTGAGGCTGAGCCGGCAACGCCAAAAGAACGGTGAATCCGGCGATCAAAATGGATCGAAGCATCTCGAATGAACTCCAGCGGTTCTTCGCGCACGATAAGTGCCGAGGCCACTCTTATACCATAGTTCGGCTGAGCCGCTGCGGGTGCGGAGCCGAATCGGGTTGCATCGTCATCCGCTCTGTCCCCGGAGATCTTCCGCGGGCTCACCGGCAGGGCTGGACAGCGCACAGGACTCCGGTGATGCCTTGCCCCTCGGTGATGGTGAAGATGCGATCCTCGGCCGGAAGCTTGACCTTTTCGATCTGCCCCGATGGCCAGTGAATCTCGGCGGTTCCGGCATCGGTTGCGTCACCCAAACCGAAGTGGGGGCGCTGATCGTTGGACGAAATGTAGCTGCCGCCGCTCATCACATCTTCCCGTTGACGCATCCCGTTCGCGGTCAGATAAACAGTGGCGCCGACGGCGTCGCGTGGACTTTTCCTTCCGGTCTTCAGGTCCGTGCCGCCGACCAGCTTGAGTTCCACCCAATGGTGATGGTCCGGGTTCACGTTCCTGAGCAGCGTGGGCGGACCGTCAACGGGGTTGATGACAACATCGATCTTGCCGTTGTTGAACAAGTCGCCGAAGGCGGCGCCACGTCCCGGAATCACCACGGCCAGCCCCGAGCCCTTTACCGGAGGCACATAGTCGAACTTTCCATGACGGTTGTTGTGAAACAGCAGCGGCCGCTCGGCGTACGTTGTGCCCCAGTCGTGCTCGTCCACCTGGGGATAAACGTGGCCGTTGATCATCATCATGTCCTTCCAGCCGTCGTTGTCGTAGTCGATCAGGCCGTCTCCCCAGCCGACAAAGGGAACGGCAGTCTGGACGAAGCCCGCCTCGCGGCCGACGTCGGTGAAGTTCCCATTGCCGTCGTTGCGGTAGAGCGCTTTGTAGTCGTCCGAGAAATCCGTAGCCAGTACGTCGACAAATCCGTTGTTCAGGTAGTCGCCCGCGGCCAGGCCCATCGAGGCGATCTCGCGGCCGTCGTAATTGAAGGCAAAGCCGGAGACGTAGCTCTGGTCGTCGAATGTGCCGTCCCCTTTGTTGATGTACAGGTAGTTCTGCTGCGAGTCGTTGGCCACCAGCAGATCCACCTTGCCGTCGTTGTTCACGTCCACGAAGATCGCGGTGAATCCATAAAACCGGCTGGGATCGGAAACCCCGGCCTTGACGCTGACGTCGGTAAATGTGCCGTCGCCGTTGTTGCGAAAGAGATGGTCGGGTTCGCCGAGCAGGCCGCGCGGGCCGCACATTACGGGCACGCCGCGCATTTGGCAGTGGGCGGTTGAGGCCGTTCCATCTTCGGCGCTGGGTTGATTGTTCAGGTCGTAGTGCAGATACCCCGAGACGAACAGGTCGAGGCGTCCGTCGCCGTCGTAGTCGCCCCAGGTTGAGCCTTTCGACCAGTTGCCGAGCGTGACACCTGCCTGTTCCGCCACGTCAGTGAAAGTCCCATCGTGGTTGTTGTGGTAGAGCCGGTTCTTGCCGTAATTGGCCACGAATATGTCGGGCCAGCCGTCGTTGTCGAAATCCCCGATGGCCACGCCGAAGCCCCAGCGGTCGTTGGTAACGCCAGCTTTCTCGGCCACATCGGTAAAGGTTCCGTCGTGATTGTTGTGAAACAGAGCGGCATGGGGAGTGGTACGCTTGCCGCTGATTGCGTCATACGTCGAGCCGTTCACAAGGTAGATATCGAGCCAGCCATCGTTGTCGTAGTCGATCAAGCCCACGCCCGAGCCGTCTGTTTCTAGGATGTACTTTTTCTGCGGCGTTCCCATTTCATGTCGCCAGCCGGAAAGCCCCGCGGCCTGGGTTACATCCTCGAAGACCACCGTGCCTTTATCGACAAACCCGCCGGCAGTGATGGGCCGCCGGTTTTCGTCGTAAACGGGAGCGAAAACACCGGCGGAGGCAATACCTCCCATTCCGTTTTGTGCAGGTTGCACCGGTTCTTGAGCATATCCCGATGCTCGAAGGAACACAAAGACAAACAATGCGCTGAGAACTACACTGTGAACTTGCAAGAGGGAATCTCCATCTCATCACTGATACGGGCGCGTCTGAGCCGCTTCATAGCGGCAGACGAGCCGTCATTCTTCTAAATTACTTCAGGCGAGTCACCAGGAGTAGATGGCAATGACACGGGGCGGGCCAGCCACCGAATCAGTGACCGTGGTTTGCAGCAGCACTTCGAGATTGCGTTTCTGCCAGTCGGCGGGAGCTCCGGCGAGCCCTTCTTCCAGATAGCGCGACGAAGAAACGAACTTGCCGGCGGCCCGGGTTCCCCGGGGCCCAATCCCCGCGATCGTGACGGTAAACTGCCCGGTTTTGGAGTCGATCAGGCGGCCGACAATCGCGAAGTCCTCCACCGTTTCGTCGTGGGGCCCGAAGTGCGTAGACCAAGTTCTCCCGCCCGGGCCCTGCTCGCGGATCATGTGCTGCCCTTGATTCCAAAAGAAAGCGTAGCGCAAGTTCGAGACCAGTTGCATGGTCCACCTGCTATCGAGCCCCCATTGACGGCCGCCGGGAAATTGCGAATTGATGTAAGCGATTTGAGACCACAACCCAATACCGAGATCCGAAATCGTCGATTCGCCCCCAAAACCCGGAGAAGCTCATCCCGCCTATGACGAGTTGCCCCGCGGCAAACATCCTCAATCTCCGGCTTGCTCGTTTCCCATGGCGAGAATCGCAGGGGTCGAGACAACGACCCGGTGCGCGCAACCTTTTGCTGCAGAGCAATTTGCCGTCCAGACACACCGTAAATACACCGTGTGTTACTTGCGAGTTCACAGAACGGGAATCAAACTTCCGGTCGATTTGGTAATCAGACTTTTGGTTGACCGGAAAACGATCTCACAAACTCGGTTCCTTGGCCTGAAAACGGCATTGGCAAGCGGATGAACCGGCTGAGGCGAAGAAAAAGAGAATTCCAATCCCAATTATCACAGGTTTCTTGGTCGGCAATTGGGGTGGTCGACTGGAAGAACGGGTGTTCGAGGATTCTATGTTGGCGCGTGGTGGAAAAGAGGGGGGAATCTGGGTGTCAAAAGTCTCTGTTCGTAGAGGCGTAGTCGTTCTTGCGTTGGCGTCTTCCTTGTTCGGCTTCCGAGTTGCTTGGAGCGCGGACACGCAGATCGTGTTGTCGCGCGAAGGCAGGACTGTGGTGCTGGAGCCTTACGCGCCCAACATCGTTCGAGTCACATTAAGTTCGGAACGAACTGCAGCCCTCGGGGCGCCCGGCTATGGCTTCATAGCCACGCCATCGATGCAAAGCTGGAGCCACGAGCAGGATCCCGAGGGGTACGATGTGATTCGCTCGGGGCGAATGATCGTCCGCATTGCTCCCGAGAACCTGCCGCCATATCACCACATGCCGTTGGACGCGTTGAATCAGTCCCTCAGAGACCACTACTTCGGCGGCGGACCCTATGGAAATGGACCCCATGATGACGCGATCTCGATCACTACGGCGTCTGGCAAACCGCTGCTGACCATGCGCAGCTGGTCCATGTTCCCTAACCGCTCGGAAGCGTCCTCCGGCAACGCAGAAACCGGGCAGAAAGCCGATCCTGGCTACCGCGTTTCTGCAGTCTTCGACTCGCCAGCCGATGAGCACTACTACGGCCTGGGCCAACACCAACAGGGCTTTCTCGACCTCCGCGACCATCGCATTGAGTGCTGGCATGAATACAACGCGATTGGGGGAGAGAATGTCTGCGTTCCCTTCATGGTGTCGAGCCGCGACTACGGCCTGATCTGGGACAACCCCTCGAAAACCACGGTTGATCTCGGTTTCAACCTGTGGAACGTGTGGTCATCCGAGGTGGGGGACCGCGTTTCGTTCTTTGTAATCGCTGGGGATAAAAGCGACGAAATCTACGCGGGCTATCGCCTGCTCACCGGCGTCACGCACATATTGCCGAAGGCCACATACGGCTACATCCAGAGCAAGGCGATCTATCCCACTCAGGACCAGGTCCTGGATGTTGCCAAGGGTTATCGCGACCGCAAACTGCCGCTTGATGTAATCGTGGTGGACTTCCTGAACATGACGAAGCAGGGCGAGTTGGACCTCGCCCCGGCGCGCTGGCCCGATCCGGCTGCAATGAACAAAGAGCTTCATTCGATGGGCATCACGACGCTGCTGAGCGTGTGGCCGCACTTCGCTCCCGGGACGCAGTTTTACGACATGCTGCTCAAAAAGGGTTGGCTGATTCACACCGCGAACGGCGCGCCGGACCTCGGCGACTTCAAAGACGTAATCGGTCCGAACATCGATACAACCAACCCCGCCGCCGCCAAATGGTGGTGGGAGGCAATCAGGGACCGCTACGAAAAGCCGTATGGCTTCGATTACATTTGGCTCGACGAAACAGAACCAGACATCGATCCGGCCAAGGACCTTTTCTATGTCGGATCAGGGACCCGCTATTACAACGTCTATCCCTTGTTTCATACAGCTTCGGTTTACGAGGGCTCGCGGCGCGACTTCGGAGATAGCCGCCGGGTCTTTTCCCTTGCCCGCGCCGCATACCTTGGGGCGCAGCGGAACGGTACTGTGTTCTGGTCGAGCGACATCATGTCGACCTGGGACATGCTGAAACGTTCCATTCCAGCCGGACTGGGTTTTACTGCCAGCGGCATGCCTTATTGGGACACGGATATTGCGGGTTTCTTCTCACCGCAGATTCCCTCCACGTACCACGCAGCCCACAAACCGCTGGTCGATCCCTCAGACGCGCGGGGAAATGTCGACAATTACGAAGATTATCCTGAGCTCTTTGTGCGCTGGTTCGAGTGGGGAGCTTTCCAGCCTGTAATGCGAGCCCACGGAGAGCGAGAACACAACGAGGTCTGGGCATACGGCAAACAGGCCGAGTCCATTCTGTCTAAGTATCTTCGCTTGCGCTACGAGCTTTTGCCGTACACCTATTCCCTCGGCTACTTCAGCTACACCACGGGTGCGCCCTTTACGCGTGCGCTGTTTATGGATTTCCCGGGCGACCCGAACGTGGCGGTGATCGGCGACGAGTACATGTTCGGTCCGGCGTTTCTGGTTGCGCCGGTCACCGAGCAAGGAGCGACGAGCCGCAAGGTCTATCTGCCGGCCGGAACCGACTGGTTCAATTATTGGACCAACGAGCAGTTGAAGGGCGGCCAGACGGTTGACGTGGCCGCGCCGATTGACACCCTCCCCCTCTTCGTCCGTGCGGGGTCGATCGTCCCGCAAGGTACCGAGATCCTGAGCACAGAGGAACCGCAGAAGATTGCCCGGGTACTCGTCTATCCGGGCGCGGATGGCGACTTCACCCTATACAACGACGACGGAAAAACATACGAATACGAGAAAGGCGACTCTCAGATCACGCAGTTGCACTGGAACGACTCGGCTGGGCAGCTCACACATCAGGGAGCAGGGGCCTGGACGGGATCAGACGCAAGCGTTGTCAAAATCGTAGGGCGCTAGGGAATTCTCTGCCGATGTACGCCCATTTGCATAACTCAGCAACAACGGGAACATTTACCAAGGAGACCAGCATGAAACTCTTCACGCGCATCTCGATCTTCTTGCTGCTCATGTTCGGCTTGGGTGGAGCGACTGCTTTCGCTCAGTTCTCAAGCGGAATCGAGGGCATTGTGCACGATACGACCGGGGCCGTCATCGCAAAAGCGAAAGTCACCGTCACCGACACCCGGCTGGGCGTTTCCAAAACCGTCCTGACCGGCGACACGGGTTACTTCCGCATCGATGGCATCGCCGCCTCAACTTACAACGTTGAAATCCAAATGGTCGGCTTCGAAACCTGGAAGCAGGTTGGGCTGCCCCTCCAGATCGCCGAGATCCGCACCATCACGCCTGAATTGAAGGTCGGTGCAGTCTCCACCAATGTGGAGGTTTCCGCAACGGCGGCCTCGCTCGATCTTGTCACTCCCACCACAGGGTCGATTATCTCCAACGTGACCCTGCAGGAAACGCCGTTGTCAGGTCAGAACATTTACGGCCTCGCATCGCTGACGCCCGGCATGACCGGCGGCGGCATCGTTTCGGGCGGTAATGACAACTACACCAACGAGTACGGCATCAACCTCAACGCCGCCGGTCTGCGCCAGGAGGAGAACGGGTATCAGATCGACGACGGCTACACGAACACGCCCTCTCGCGGCGGCCAGACATCGATCTCTCCCAATCCCGAGATCGTGTCGTCCGTCGACGTGCGCACCAACGACTTCGACGCCCAGAAGGGCAGGAACGGCGGCGCCACCGTCGACGTCTATACCGTCTCCGGCTCCAACCAGTTCCACGGGAGCATCGACTACTACTTCACCAACGCCTCTCTCTCCGCGCGTACTCACTTTCAGAGTTCGGTTCCGGCTTTCACGCGCAACCAGATGGGCGCCACCATGGGCGGGCCGGTTTTCAAAAACAGGCTTTTCTGGTTCGGCGCCATCGATGTGCTGCGTTCCAGCAACCCCAACAGCTACACGGCCACGGTGGAAACGCAGGACTTCTTTAATTGGGCCAAGACCAACGAACCCAATGCGGTAGGCCTTAAGTTCCTCACCATGGCGCCCCCGGAGACCTATCCCACCACGGGACTGGTGACGGTGAGCCAGTATGAGACCTCCACGCCCGGCTACTTCGCGCCTCCGGCAGGCATCCCTGCCTCGTTGAATATCATCGGCACCATCCCCGTGAGCTACAGCTCGGCCAAGAACGGGTACCAGTGGAGTTTTCGCATCGACGGCTATATCGGCAAAAGCGACAGGCTCTACGGGGATGTAATCCGCACCGAATACTCGGGCCCGGGAGGTGGAACCCGCCCGGCGAGTACTCAGGGCAACAGCAACAGCTCCGATTTCGTCAACATCAACTGGACCCACACCTTCAATTCGCACCTCTTCAATCAAACCGGGGTGAATCTCATCCGGCCGTACGGAGCGAACCTGACACAAGCGGCGACAGAAGGGATTCCGTACGTCAACGTCAACAACTTGGCAGGATTCGGGTCATGGGCGCCCGGCAACTTTACCCAGAGCACCTACAGTTGGCGCGATGTGATGACGGCTACCGTGAAGACGCACACCTTGAAGTTCGGAGTCGACCTGTTCAACACTCGCGAGGTGGACCACCAGCAAGGCGCCTTCACACGTCCCACGTTCAATTACCGCAACCTCCTCGATCTCATCCAGGACGAACCGGTCTTTCAATCCGGTCCGAACGTGAACCTGAAAACCCACGGACAGGCGGCCTACGACCGCGACTATCGCGACTTCATCCAGGGATACTACGTGCAGGATGATTGGAAGGTGACGCCGCGGTTCACTCTAAATCTGGGCGTCCGTTACGACGGGATGGTCAACTTCTTCAGCATCAACAGGCCCACGCTGAGCAAATTCAACCTGGGCACTGGTTCGACCTGGAACGCCGAAGTCGCTTCCGGCACTGCCTCCCTGGCCGGCACCAGCCATGTCCTCAACCACAATATCGGGGGATTCACACCGCGTGTTGGTTTTTCCTGGGATGTCTTTGGCAAGGGCAAGACGGCCGTGCGCGGCGGCTTTGGCATGTTTGAGGACCAGCCGCCGTACTTGCACATCACGGACTCGACCGCCGGGAACCTGCCCAACTACTTCAATCCGGTCGACGACGTTACCGCGGGCGGGCCCACGCCAACGCCCTTCCTCTGCACTGCTGTCGGGGCCTGGAATATGAGCTGCCCGGTCTTGAACACCAGTAACGCCACGCTCAACTCCAGCGGCGGCCTCCTGATCAATGGAGTCCTTTCGCGGGCGGGCATGGGCGGTTACGATCCAAACTTCAAGATGCAGCAGGTCGAGGCGTGGTCGTTGAGCGTGCAGCAACAGATTCAAAACAACCTGATCGTGGAGTTGAATTATTCCGGCACAGAAGCACACCACCTGATCGTTTTCAACAACGACATCGACCGCTTTGCTGGCGACCTGATCCAAAACAACAACACGCTAACCCGCCTCAACCCCAACTTCGCTGGAACCGGGTGGGCTACCTCCAACGGCAACTCGTTCGGAAACTACGGTTCCGTGGCGGTTATCCGGTCGATTAGCCACGGGCTGGCCTTGCGCGGCATTTACACCTATGGCAAGAGTCTGGATGAGATGAGCTTTGCTCAATCAATCTCCAGCCAGGGTCCTGCCAACAGCGACGTCATTCAGTCAAACAATCTGAAAGCGCAGCACGGACGCGCCGACTTCGACATCCGCCAGCAGTTCACGGCAGACGGCACCTGGGACGTTCCGAACAACTATTCCAGCGCCGTGGTCAGGAATATCCTTGGCGGATGGGAATTCGGCGGCAAATGGATCGGGGATACGGGGTTGCCCTTCACCGTTCACAACGGCTCGAGCTTCATTCCAATCTGCAACAACGGCGCTGTAGCTCCCGTAAACAACCATTGCCCGGCGGGCAGCACGATCACCGGGGATGCCGGTGGCGACTACAACGCCGACGGTTACAACTACGATGTACCCAACGCTCCCTCCTTTGGCCGGCACTTGAGCGGTCAATCGAAGAGCCAGTTCCTCACGGGGATCTTCTCGGCCTCTGCGTTCCCGGCTCCTGCACTGGGATCGGAAGGCAATCTGGGCCGTAACACCTACGACTCGCCCGGATACAAGGACTTCGATTTGACCTTCGAGAAGTACTTCAGTCTTCCGTGGTTCTTCTCTGAGAAAATGAAGATCGAGGCCAAGGGCGAAGTCTTCAATCTGTTTAACCGCTCCAACCTCGGCGGTGTCGATTCGGGCATGACCGACAGTACGTTCGGAAAGTCCACCGGCCAGTTGCCGCCGCGCAGCCTGCAGTTCCACGTGCGCGCCAGCTTCTAGCCACAGGCCACGGAAGGGCCGGCGGGCGATCCGCCGGCCTCGCCCGGCACAGCCATTCTCAACAACCCATGGGGCCGCTCCGTCACAGCCTCCCAGTAGCGGAGATGGCCCACATAACGCAACCTTAAGTTCCATGCGTGAGACCCTACCTCAACGCTGCCAGTTGTGCGGTCAGACCCCGTGCACAGCTGGCTTCTTTGTCCTTGGCGAGCCGTGGCTCAATGGGCGCTTGGAAGGCCAATTTCCTGTGGCTTGGTAGAACCAAGCTGGGACTGAAGAAACCGTTGCTCTTGCCGCAGAGAAGCGACGGTTTGCGGCCTGTTGCCGCCGGCGGTCCTGCCGCGATACCGTTCGGGAAACGACGACCTTCCGATGATGACCAAATGCGTGGAAGAGTTCGAGTTCCTGAAGCAAGGCGATGGCTTGGGAAGCGCAAAGGATTCTGAAATGAGAAAATGCTCGCGCCGGACGTTCATCGCGCTCGGTCTCTCGGCTTTGGCTACTCGGTCTTCAGTTTGCTCCCAAACCGGGGCCGCGCCGACACATTCCTATCCCGGTGAGTGGGAGTCGCGCGGCCCCGTGCATTGTCCGATCCCGGAGTCACGAAAGTTCCGGGGACTCTATTTCACCGGCCGGCATCAGGAGTACGCTCACGCGGACACTTGGTATCCCTCCTGGGCGAGCGACGGCGTACAGTACTCTTCGTTCGCCGACGGCTATGTGCTCGACGCTTCAGGAAACAAGGTCCAGGCCGCCTGCGATCAGGGATTCGACGCCACCACCGGATTCGCGAAGATCGCCGGCGACGATCCGCTGCACCTCGAAGTAACTGCGCTGGGCAGCTGGAAGTCGTCGGGAATGCCGTATGGCGGCCGGTACCCGTGCGCCAACTTGGTGGTAGACGGCGTCTGGTACTACGGAACCTACTGTTGCGACATCAACTACCGCAAGACTGGCGACGTTGTGTACAACTGGGCTTGGCTTGGACCGTACCTTGGCTGCCGCACCTCTCGCGACTTTGGAAGGACATGGGTCGAAAGCCCATGCAAGCCATGGGCTCCACTGTTTGTCCAGGATGTTCACGGCGCGGCAGAGGAACTCCGCGCGCTTGAGCATGCCAAGAAGGTGGCGAACGGAGACGCTCCGGGCAGCGACCTCGGCGCGCTGGTCCCCGCGCTCGGCCTGCCGCAGCTCGGCGTCATGCACTTCGTGGATTTTGGCCGGAACATGCAGCACTCACCGGACGGCAAAGCGTATCTTGTCGGGCATGGAGCCGCGCCGGATGCGCCGCATCCGCGTCTGGGAGCCGTGAGCTGGCTTTCAGGAGACGCGATCTACCTGACGAGAGTATCGCTGAGCCCTGTGACCGTGAATGACGCCAGTCACTACGAGTTCTTTGCCGGCTACGATGCGCTCGGCGAAGCGCGGTGGTCACGCCGCTTTGAGGATTTGAAGCCCATGCTCGAGTGGAGGGACCATCTGGGCAGTGTCACCATCACCTATAACCCTGCTCTGGATCGGTTTCTAATGTGTGTCGCCGACGGATGGCCGAGCACGCGAACCATCAGCACCCTGATTATGGAAGCAAGGAATGTGGCCGGCCCGTGGCGCCTGGTTTGCTATCTCAAGGACTTTGGCGCCCAAGGCTACTTCGTCAATATTCCGAGCAAATTCATCCAGGCGGACGGAAAAACCATGTGGCTGTGCTACAGCGCCAACTTCACAAACGACTGGCTTCACACGAACTACCCGATCGATCCGCCGGGCAGCCGTTACGGCATGTGCCTGCAGGAGATCAAGCTGCTTTCTTAGACAACATCGAGAAGATGGGACGGAAGGAGGAGCAACATGGAGATCGGGCTATCTCGCCGCAAGTTCATCGCCGCCGCGGCGGCATCCTGCGTCGCGCCGGCAATCGCGCATGAGCTTCCGAGACAGGGAAGTATGGTTTCGATTCTGGCGGCCGGACCGGATTCAACCGTCGCGGCAGGCGTGAGCTGGCAGACCGCCGGCATCGCCGATTTCTCGAGATCGCCCTTCGCCAAGTTGAAGCCCGTGCCGATTCGGGCGGTGACGATTCAGGATGGGTTCTGGGGCGCGCGCCGCAAGACCAACGCGAACGCGAGCGTCCCCACCATGCACGACCAATTGATTGCACACGGCCGCATGGATAACTTCCTGCGTCTCACCGGAAGATCCACTGAGCCGCAAAAGGGTCCTGTCTATTCCGATTCCGATATCTACAAGTGGCTGGAAGCCGCCGCATTCGTGCTTCAGTCCGGTGATCGGGCCGAACTGAAAGCGACTGCCGACGCGATGATTCACGACGTCGTCGCCGCGCAGGAGCCAAACGGCTATCTGAACACCTATTACGTGGAAGATCGAAAGCCGCTGCGAATGTTGTATCCAACGCAAACTACCGGTCACGAGCTCTATAACATCGGCCATCTGCTGCAGGGAGCGATCGCTTACTATCGCGCCAGCGGCGACCGGACTCTTCTCGATGCCGGCATCCGCTTCGTCGACGATTTCCTGATTCCCAACTACGGGCCGGGCCAGAACCAGAAGGGAATCGTCGCCGGCCATCCGGAAATCGAGATGGCGCTCGTCGAACTATACCGCACCACTGGTAAGCGGCAATACGTCGATCTGGCCGGCTACATTCTCCACGGAGACGACCGGATCCCGCTTCTGCCCGGCCAGATCACCTACATGTTCTGCGGGATTCCCTTTACCTCGCGGACCAAGCTCGAGGGACACGCCGTTCGAGCCATGTACGCCTGCTGCGGCGCAACGGACTGCTACCTTGAGACTGGGGATCCTGCCTACTGGACGACGCTGAACAGGCTCTGGGACGACTTGGCCTCGCATCAGCTTTATGTCACCGGCGGCGTTGGCGCCCGTCAGGAGGGCGAAGCTTTCGGTGATCCCTACGAGTTGCCCAATGCGCGCGCCTATGGAGAGAGTTGTGCCGCGATCGGCAACATGATGTGGAACTGGCGCATGCTCGCAGCGTCCGGCGAGGCAAAATTCACTGACGTGATGGAACGCGCCCTATACAACGGGATCAACTCCGGAATGTCGCTCGACGGAACGACCTATTGCTATCGCAACCCGCTGGCGTACGATCCCTCAGGCGATTCTCGGTATGTGGAAGATCCCGAAGGCAAGATTCGCAACCCCTGGTATTACACGACCTGTTGCCCGCCCAATCTGGAGCGGACCTTCGCCGAGCTGCCCGGCTATTTCTACTCAACCGCCGCCGATGGGGTCTATGTGCACCTCTACGACAGTTCCCGGATGGCCTGGCGATTGGAAGATGGAACCGGACTGCGCATCGAGCAGAAGACGAACTATCCATGGGATGGCGACGTACACATCTCGGTCCAGCCGGACGAGGCGCGCGATTTTACGGTCTATGTCCGAATCCCGGGCTGGTCGCGAAAGAATGCTGTGAGCGTCAGTGGGAAGCCGGTCGCGGCAATCGAGCCCGGCAAGTATCTCCCTATCCACCGGCGCTGGTCGCCCGGGGACTCGATCCACCTTCGTTTCGACATGACCACGCAACTCATCAAGGCAAATCCCGCGGTCGTTGAAGATCGTGGACGGGTCGCGCTGCAGCGCGGGCCTATCGTCTTCTGCATGGAATCATTGGATCAACCTGAAGCCGTGCAGCAGAGCGGGTTGAGCAATTGTGTCGCCGAGGTTTCTGCTGCCACCGAGGCCCGCTTCGTCCCCGATCTGCTCGGGGGAGTGATGGTGCTGGAGCATCAGGGATCTGTCTTCCGCTCATCAGCCAAATTTTCACTGTACAACGCCGTACACGAAGGCCGTCAACAGGAGGGAACGCGCACGACTTTCAAGCTGATTCCTTACTATGCCTGGGCGAATCGCGCGCGTTCGGCGATGCAGGTCTGGATTCCGTACACTCGCGTCTAAGGCCCCGGCGCGTAATGAAACCTGTCGACGAGTTGCAGGTTATCTCTGATCGTCATGAGAGGGGGATGCGTCGGGGTTCCTGAACCGCGGATTTGTAGGCCAAGAGCTGCCCGTTGCGGCCGTCCGCTTGGAATCCTGCCTTCGGTCAATACAGAACACTTAACACGGCAGTGGAACCTCGGATAATGAGCCAGTTGGGCCCCGGGGGATGGGCTAGCGCTTCGCGTTTCGGGCGCGGCGTGGTTGCAGGAGTTATTGCGCAAGACGCCAAGCGAAGACCATGCAGATCGCGATGAGTGTTTCAAAGACTTCGCCAATGCGACAGGAAGATTGCTTGGTAGTTCGGCTGCGTACTGACAGGCATCCCAAAGAACCTTGGTGGTGAGGGGACGACTGCCCGTATGCCACCGGCTACCGGGGAACAGCCACTCGGTGGGCTTACGGCGAAGCCCGCGCCATTAGGCAAGAAGCGCATCGAGCAACTTCTGGTTCAACATGACACGGCGGTCGCGGTTGCCCTTGCCGCCATAAATGTGAAGCACCATACGCCGGCTGTCGAAATCCCCGATCTTTAGGTGCGCCGCTTCCGTGCGGCGTGCCCCGGTGCCGTAGAACGTCATCAGCAGGATGCGGTAGAACGGAAGCTCAGCGGCATCGATGAGGCGCGCCACTTCTTCCGGACTGAGAATCTCCGGCAGGCGGATGACCTTCCTCGGATAGGGCGTCTCGGCAACGCTCCAATTCATCTTCAATACCTTGATGTAGAAAAAAACGCAGGGCGCCAAGACGCTGTGTTACGGTGTTCGAACTGAACTTCAGCTTGCTGAACAGCATCGCCTGGTACTAGCGAATGTGCTCCGGGCCTAGCTGATCAGGACGGCGATGAAAGTATCGGCTGAAGTGTTTAACCCCGTGGACATTGGAACGGATGGCTGTTTCGGCAAAGTTGCGGCGCTGCAACTCCTCAATCAGGAGCTGGCGTAGATGGGTCACAGAGTGTTCCATCCTCTGTGACCAACGCTACGTCGGCAGCCACCGATGTCTGCTCAGGAACACGCGAATGCGTCCGCCGCCACAGCGGCTTCGTTCAAGTCGGCTTGTGTTCAGGAATCCTCCGTGCGTGATCCACGATTGGCGAGATCCTTCGAGGCACCGATCGTAGTTAACGGCTGTTCACGCTCGCCGCGCTCATACACGGCGCGTGGTATGCGGATGCTTCGATAGCACCGCTTGTGCATCCGCTCTGGACGCTCGGGGATGGGGACGCCCCGCTCATTCTCAAACAGCCGAGGGACGGTCTGTCGGGACAAGCCGGTCATCGCAGAGACTTCAGCCACAGCGAGGATCGCTTTCTCAGTCATTGGAGCCGGGCCGCATCCCTCGGGTCCGGCCGAGATGCTAGGCGCTCAAGAGGCTCACTTGGGGCATCGATGAAGGTGCGCCCCCCGTGGTCTCGCATTTACCCTCTCGCCACGTTTGGTATTGCCTTGGACGACGCCGGTCCCACGCTCTGGGATCAACGAACGATACCTCCTCTAAAATTTGCGCTCCTCTCTGCCGATTAGATTCCAACACTCTGTATTGAATGGGGTTCACCATGCTCAGGAAGTGGACGCAGGTCCATCATCACTTCCAGGCCTCTGAACAATGAATCGCAAACCCGCACTAGGGTTTCACCCGAATTTTTCTGCGGCGCGCCTATGGTCAAATGTGCGATAGCGGCCCCACTGAAGCGAACAAGTGGAGGTTAGACATGGCTTTGTTGGACGTGGCTCTTGATTGCATCCGGCGCGGGTGGTACGTGATCCCGTGCAAGCCCCGTGATAAAGACCCGCTCATCAGGACAGGTAAGGGCGGGTATACCAACGCAAGCAACGATGAGACACAAATCCGCGCATGGTGGGCGAAGTGGCCGGATGCCAACGTGGGCGTTGCGGTCAGACCCTCCAAACTGACCATCGTGGACTGTGACCACGGCCTCAAAAGTGAGGCGGACTTCTACGCATGGAGAGAAAAGACCGGGCAGCCTTTGACATTTACCGTGCGGACAGGCCGTCGCTTCAACAAGGACACCGGAGAGCCTGAGTTTGGAGTCCAAGCGTATTACCAGACGCCGGATGAGCCGGTCAGCTCAATGGCGTGGGATGAAGGCACCCACTCCGGGGACATACGCGGCACATGGGGTTGGTCTGCCCGATCTTTTGTGCCAGTTGAATTGTTAGTGTAACGCGGCGGGTGATAGATATAACCCGCCGCAGTCGGGTGTGTGGGAAAGTGGGAAGCGTTCTTTGCTTTCCACTTTTCCATGCCCCTGGGGATCTTCGGTCAGCCGCGCTTCAGGCGCCGGTGATCTGTAGCCCAGCGATGAGTGCGGCCTGACGGTGTTGTAGTGGACGCACCACCGATCGGCCAGTACGCGCAGCTCCTTCATCGAGTAGAAAACCTCTCCGTTCAAGAACTCATCTCGCAGCTTTGAGTTGAAGCTTTCGCAGTAGCCGTTCTCCCAGGGAGAGCCGGGTTCGATGTACAGCGTTTTCGCTCCAGTTGCAGCCAGCCACTCGCGCAGGTCCTTGGCCATGAACTCCGGGCCGTTGTCGGAACGAATGTGCTCCGGAACGCCCTTCATGACCATCACATCCGCCAACGCGCCGATCACCTTCGCGCTGCTCCAGCGCCGCTCGCACCGAATCATCAGGCATTCCCTCGTATGTTCGTCGATGAGGTTCAGCATCCGCGCCGTGCGTCCGTCATGCGTCCTGGCACTTACGAAGTCGTAGCTCCATACATGGTTCTTGCGCTCCGGCCTGAGCCGCACGCACGATCCATCGTTGAGCCACAACCGCCCTCTTGGCTTCTGCCTTTGTGGAACCTTCAGCCCTTCGCGACGCCAGATCCTCTCCACCCGATCCTTGCCAACGTGCCAGCCGGCTCGTTGCAACAGCGCCGTGATGCGCCGGTAGCCATAGCGCCCATATTCGCTGGCCAACGAAACGATAGCTTGGGTCAGTCGATCTTCGTCTTCGCGTTGCGTCGGTTGGTAGCGCTGCGTGCCCCGTGACTGGTTCACCAGTTGGCACGCTCGCCGCTCACTCATCCCATGCTCGCAGCCATGGTCTACCGCAACGCGCCGTCGTTCCGGGCTCAGAAGTTTCCCGAGGCGATGTCCTTCAACACCAGCTTGTCCAGGCTCAGCTCCGCCACCAGCCGCTTCAGCTTGGCGTTCTCCTGCTCAAGCTCCTTCAGCCGCCGCGCCTGGTCCACCTGTAAGCCGCCATACTCCTTGCGCCAACGGTAGTACGTCTGTTCTGTGATCCCGGCTTCCTTGCACGCTATGGCCGCCGTCTTCCCGTTCGCCGTACCCACCTCGATCTGCCGCAGCAATCCTACAATCTGTTCCGGTGTCTGCTTCCTGCCTCGTGCCATTCCAGGCTCCCTTCATTCCAGTTTCTCTCACTCCAACTGGTACAAAAGGTGCCGGGCACTCCAGGGTCACGTCATGGCTCCGGGCTGCATCCACCCGGACAGCGGGGAGCGGTACGAACTGCTTGCAGACGCGCCCGTGGCTCCGCTGCCGCCCGTGATCCGTAGTTTCAAGAAAGCCATCCCGAAAGGACGGGACGGCAGGCCCAATCCGGCGTGGATGGATGACGGCTCTCCGATTGATGACCACCGCAATTGCCACATGATTAGCCTCTTGGGGAAGATGAGCTTGCCCCCGGAAAACGTACCCCTTAGCAGAGCGGCTAAGCTGCGAAAGGGAGACGAAGATGACAAGGGGAACGCGTGGACGTTACACGCTGGAGTTCAAGCAGGAGGCGGTGCGGC
>JBEKUS010000063.1:0-22672 GCA_049514795.1 Occallatibacter sp. | reverse complement strand
GCGGCGGCAACCGCGATCGGGATGGTCGCGATGGCGATGCAGCGCAACGACGAGCCTCCGCCGGTGGTCTTCAACGCCGACCATCCGTTCCTGTTCCTGATTCGCGAGACGGACACGGGCGCAATCCTGTTCCTGGGGCGAGTGACCGACCCGACAAAGTGACGGCCTGCAGGTGGGATACCCAGCGCCAGCCGGCGTGAACTTACCGGCCGATCTCCGGAACGGATAGCCCGCGGCAGATTTTGCGCGCCAGCAAATCGGAAACTTCGGTGTGGCGCGGCACAGCTTCGGTTTGTCCGGTTTTCGGATTGCACCACAGGGAATGCGCGGCGCCTTCCCGCTTGAGATAGCACCCATGCACGCGCAGGTGGCGCAAAAGAGATTCGCGCTTCACTGGATCGTGACCGTCTCGCGAAGCGCATCAGAAGGCGCGCCACGCAGTCCGTCTTCGCGGCGGTCTTCGAGAATCAACTGGATCGCTGCGCCGAGGCTCGCGCGGCACTCTTCCACCGTGCGCCCCTGTCCGTTCGCGCCAGGAATCTCAGGAGACCAGGCGACGAACCAATCGCCGTCGCGCTCGATTACGGCTGTGAACTCATTCCGCATGGAACGAGTATAGAACGGAAAGCTCCGTTCAATACCTCGACAGGACACCGAATTCCCGAAACCACCCTGAAAGCTCCCTTCTTACTTCCCGTCGGGCAGCTTGACCAGCTTCGCTTCGAGCAGCGCCTCGATTACCTTGAGCGCATCGAGCACCGATTCGGAGACCGGCTCGTCGACCTGAACCACGGCCAACGCCTTGACGGGCTGGCCCGCGGGACCGGCGCCGTGGCGCTCGCGGCCCAGGGCAAAGTTGGCGATGTTGACGCCCTGCTGGCCGAGAATGGTGCCGATCTTGCCGATCACGCCGGGCACATCCCAGTTGCGGCAGACGACCAGAGCGCCCTCGAGCGGCGCTTCCACGTCGATGCCGTCGAAAGCGAGCAACCGCGGCTGCTCGCCGTGGATGACCGTGGCGCTGGCGCGGCTCTCGCCCTGCGCGGTGTGCAGCACGAGCGTGAGCACCGTGGCCGCGCCGCCGCGAAGGCTCTCCTCCTTCTCCTCGTGCACGCGGATGCCGCGCTCGGCGGCGATGGCCGCGGCGTTGATGCGGTTCACGTTCTCCGAGCCGGAGAGCAGCCCGGCGATGGCCGCGTTGCGCACGAGCTCGGTTTTGGCCTCGGTGAGCGCGCCGCCGTAGACGATGTGAATCGACTCGATGCCGCCCTTGCCGGCCTGCCCAAGGAACGATCCGAGACGCCCGGCGAGGTCGATGAAGGGCGCGAGCTTCACGTACTCTTCGTGGCTGAGCGAGGGCAGATTCACCGCGTTCTGCACGACGCCGAGCTTCAAATACTCGCGCACCTGGTGGGCGATCTGCACGCCGACGGCCTCCTGCGCCTCGGCCGTGGAGCCGGCGACGTGCGGCGTGAGGATGACGTTGTCGAGGCCGAAGTACGGCGACTCCTTGGGCGGCTCGACGGCAAACACATCGAGCGCCGCGCCGGCCACCTGGCCGCTCTTGAGCGCCTCGACCAGCGCCGCGTCGTCGACCAGCTCGCCGCGCGCGCAATTGATGATGCGCACGCCCTTCTTCATGGTGGCGATGGTCTTGGCGTTGATGATGCCTGTGGTCTGCGGCGTGAGGCCGACGTGGAGCGTGAGGTAGTCGGCCTTGGCGAAAAGCTCTTCGGCAGGAACCAGCGCGATGCCGTTCTCGCGCGCTACGGCCGCCGCAACGAACGGATCGGCGCCGAGAATCTCCATGCCGAACCCGCGCGCGCGCTTTGCGACTTCGAGCCCGATGCGGCCCAGGCCGAGGATGCCCAGCGTTTTGCCGCGTAGCTCGGACCCTTGCAGGCTCTTCTTCTCCCACTTGCCCGCGTGCATGGTCGTGTTCGCGGCGGGCATCTTGCGCGCCAGCGCGATCATGAGCCCGACGGTGAGCTCGGCCACGGCGACGGCGTTCGCGCCCGGAGTGTTCATCACCACGATGCCGCGGCGCGTGGCGGCTTCGGCGTCGATGTTGTCTACGCCCACGCCGGCTCGGCCAATCACGCGCAGTTTGGGCGCGTGCGCCATCAGCTCGTCGCCCACCTGCACCGCGCTGCGCACCACGAGCGCGTCGGCATCTGCGAGGGCCGCGGGCAGGCCCTCGGGCAACTGGTCGTGCGTCTTCACTTCCCAACCCGGCTCGCCCGCAAACACGGCCAGCGTCGCCGGAGAAACCTTCTCGGCCAATACGATCTTCATGACTGCTCCCTTGTCCGCCGCGGCGGACCCGTTCTTATAGTCGTCAAAGCGGATGCCCTGCTGCTCGCAGAGCAGGTCGAACATCCGCACCACCGCCGCGTGCGGCTTGCCCTCGCCGCGCTCGTACTTGGTGAGCGAGTTGGGATGCACGCCCAGCCGCTCCGCCATTTCGTATTGATAGAGATCGAGCTGCTTGCGTGCGATGAGCAGCTTTTCTCCGAAACTAAGTTCTGCCATGTGTCCTCTGCGCAGGAAAAGCGGAGTTAGCGTAGTTAGCGGGGTTAGCGGAGTTAGCGGAGTTAGAAAGCTATCGATGCTCTTACTAACTTCGCTAACACGCGCGAAGCGCGGCAAACGCCGCCAGCTCCGCCGACTCCGCTATTCCTTGACTGCCTTCGCGTACACTTCCTGCGCCGCGGCCACGGCCTGGCCGAACTGGACGGGCAGACCGAGCGTGTCCTTGGCGATGTGCTCCATGGCGCCGAGTAAGGCCACGGTGTCGAGATAGTCGAAGAAGCCGAGGTGCGCCACGCGGAAGATCTTGCCCTTCATCTCGCCCTGGCCGTTGGCCGCCACGAGCGCGAACCTGGTCTTGAGCGCCTTGACCACGACGCCGGAGTCCATGCCCTCGGGCACCGCGACCGCCGTGGCCGCGGCCGCCGGCGCCGTGGGCGCGAAGAGCTTGAAGCCGAGCACGGTGAGACCGGCGCGGGTGGCTTCGGCGTTCACCTGCGCGTTGTCGACGAGCGCGTTGCGGCCCTTCTCGAGGTCGCCGCCCGCCTGGCCGGCGATGTAGTCGAGCGCCGCGCCGAGCCCGGCCACCAGAGCCACCGCCGGCGTGTAGGCGCTTTCGCCCGCCGCGGCGTTCTTGCGCTCCTTGCGCAGGTCGAAGTAGTAGCGCGGATTCTTGCTGGTCTCCGCGGCCGCCCATGCGCGCTCGCTCAGGCTGAGATAGGCGAGGCCGGGCGGGATCATGACGGCTTTCTGCGAGCCGCCGATGAGCACGTCGATGCCCCAGCCGTCGACGTAGAAGAATGTGGTGCCGAGGCCGGTGATGCCATCGACGACGAGCAGCGTATCGGGCGCGACTTCGTCGCGGATCTTGGCCACCGCCTGCACGTCGTGGCGCACGGCCGTCGAGGTCTCGGTGGCCTGCATGTAGATGGCTTTATGTTCGGACTTGAGGACGGCGCGGACTTTGGCGAGGTCGAAGGTCTCGCCGTAGGGAGCGGAGACGACCTCCGGCACGAGATTGAAGGCCTTGGCCAGGCCGGTCCAGCGCTCGCCGAATTTGCCGGCGGTGAGAACGAGAACCTTGTCGCCCGGCGAAGTCAGGTTCGAGATCGAAGCCTCCATGGCGCCGGTGCCGGAGCTGGCGAGGAGCAGGACGTCGTTCTTGGTGCCGACGAAGACCTTGAGCTGTGCGAGCACCTTTAGGAAGAGGGCGCGGAACTCGGGCGTGCGGTGGTGGATGTCGGCTGCGGCCATGGCGAACTGAGCCGCCGGAAGCAGGGGGGTCGGGCCGGGGGTATAAAGCCGTGTCTTGCGGATCATGATCGGTCTCCTCGGGTAAGGCGTCGGTGCGGCGCGGGGCAGGTTCTCCGCCACGCCGCAATCACAGAATACACAATTTTGTGGTTTCTGTGGTTTCCAGTTTACATTTCGGCGCATATTCTGTGCAAATTCTGTGGAAATCTGATTTTTCAGATTTTTGCCCTCTGTTTGTCCCGAATTGGTCGCTAAGTGCCCTGAATCTGTACAATTCTTCTTTGGCCGGAACCTCTTCCGCCGCCGCCGTACGAGGGCGGTTTGGAGGGCGAAGGCCGAAAGTCCCATGCAAGGAGCGAACCGATGAGCGAACCGGGCGCACTGGAAACCCTGATCAGTCAACAGATTGTGGCCGCAATGAAGGCTCGCGACGCGGAGCGGACCGGCACGCTGCGGCTGATCAAGACCGCGCTGAAGAACAAGGCCATCGAGAAACGCGCGGCGCTGACGCAGGCCGAGGGCGAGCAGACGCTGGCCTCGATGATCAAGCAGCGGCGCGACTCGATCGAGCAGTTCACCAAGGGAAACCGGCCCGACCTGGTCGAGAAGGAGCAGGCCGAGATCGTGGTGATCGAGGAGTTCTTGCCCAAGGCGCTGGACGAGGCGGGGATGGCGAAGCTGGTCGCGGAGGTTCTCGTCGAGCTGGAGGCGAGCCTGGGCCACAAGCCGGCGCCCAAGGACATGGGCGCGGCGATGAAGGCGGTACAGGCGAAGCTGCAGGCTGCCGGAGTGCGCGCCGATGGCCGCCAAGTGAGCGAGCTGGTGAAGAAGGGGCTGGCGGGCTAGTACCGCCTAACTAAGACCACGAAGGGGCCGGGGCGTCCCGCCCTATTTGGCCCCGAAACTACTCCCCACAGGCCGAAACTAATCCCCCCAATCGGGGTTTGCTGGATTAGCCCTCCCCCAGGCTGCCAGGATGGCTCCGGCGCGGGTGCGACGGAAACTGGCAAACGCCCGGGCCGGAGCGGACTGTGAGGGAAGATGAAACCCCGAATGCAAGTGCGTGTTTCGTCCTCTGTGTTGTCTCCCGGGCTGTCGGCAAACGCCCCTTTGCTTCCACCTCTTAGAGAAGACTTCCCACGCCACGGCGCGCGGCCGATTCTTGCGGCTCTCGCCGCCATGGCTGCGATGGCGCTAATCGCCGCGCCAGCGCAGGCCGCAGCGCAGCAAGGCTACACGCCGCAATACAACACCGCTCAGCCGCAATACTCTGGCCCGCAGTACGCGCAGCCCCAGTACCAGCAGCCCCAATACCAGCAGTCGCAGCCCTACGCGAATCAGCCCTACGCCGCGCCGGCTTCCCCGTACGAGCAGCCGGATCCCGGGCAGCAGGCCGCCGCGCCGGTTCAGGCTCTGAGCGCGCAGGACCTCGAGCAGCTTCTGGCGCCGATCGCGCTCTATCCCGACTCGCTGCTGGCGCAGATTCTGACTGCTGCGACGTATCCCGCGCAGGTGGCCGTGGCCGACCAGTGGCTGCAGCAGATGCGCGCGCAGGGCTGCGGCTCGCCGGAGCAGATCGCGGCCGGGGCCAACGCGCAAACCTCGTGGGACCCGAGCATCAAAGCGCTCACAGCCTTCCCCGACGTGCTCGACATGCTGGACCGCAACCTGGAGTGGACGACCGCCCTCGGCAATGCCTACTACAACCAGCCGCAGGACGTGATGCAGACCGTCCAGGTGCTGCGCGACCGCGCCGAGCAGGCGGGCAACCTCGAGAGCACTCCGCAGGAAGAGGTGACCGAGAACCAAGGCTACATCGAGCTCGCGCCCACCGATCCGCAGGTGGTCTACGTGCCGACCTACAACCCGTGGGCTGTGTACGGCGTCCCGATCGCGGCCTATCCCGGCTTTGCGTTCGCCGGACCGCTCGACGCATTCTACGATGCGGCGGCGCCCATCGAGTATGGGCTCGGCTTCGCACTCAGTGCATTCGATCGATTCCCCTTTGGATGGACGTCGTGGGGCTTCGACTGGATGGATCAGGCGGTGATGTTCGGCCAGTCGTCGTACTTTACGCGCAGCGCGTCGGTGGCCGACTGGGGCTTGCCGCGTGGCGGCCCGCGGGCATACAACGGCTGGGGCGGTGGCGGACGCTGGCGCGACGGAGCGGGCCAATCCTGGGGCGATCGCTCCCGGGGCGACCAGCGGGCGTTCAACCGGGGCGATGACGGACGGCGCGGTGGTTGGGGCGACAGCCGCGGACCGGGACAGTCGTTCTCGCGGCCTGCCAATGGGTTCCCCGAGCCCGGCCGCCTGAACAACCGAGACAGCTTCAATCGCGGCTTCCAAGAGAATCGCGGCTTCCAGGACAATCGTGGCGCGCAGTCGTACGCGCGGCCCGCGCCGCAACAGAACAACGGCTATCGCTCGCAGACGCCGTTCAACGGCGGACAGGGCTTCGCCCGGCCGGGCTATTCAAGCCGGCCGCAGACGTTCTACAATCCGCGCTCCAATTACGGCTACAACTACAGGCCGGCGAATCCGAACCCCGGTCAGGCGTTCGCCACGCGTCCCGGCTTTTCGTACGCGAACCCGTACTCGAATAACCGGGCGCCACAGTCGAACGCGCGCACCTTCGCGCCGCGCTCCAACGGAGGCTATAACAACTTCACGGCCCCCTCGAATCGCGGCGGAGGGTTCCACCTCTTCGGCCGCTCGCAGGCGCCGAGCGGATTCTCCGGCGGGGGGCGCGGGAACTGGGGCGGCAGCCGCGCACCGAGCTTCTCCGGCGGCGGCCGTGCGCCCAGCTTCTCTTCAGGAGGCGGACATGCACCCAGCTTCTCCGGCGGGGGCGGCGGTCACTGGGGCGGATTCAGCGGCGGGCATCAGAGCGCGCCCAGGAACTTTGGCGGAGGCGGCGGGGGCCATGCGAGCGCGCCCAGCAGGAGCCACTCCAGCGGCGGAGGCGGCGGGCGGCGGCGCTGATTCTTTCGCCCGCTGAGCCGGGCTCGTGCGCGAAGAAAGAACTGCCTGCCCAATGCCCGGGGCTCGTTCCCCATGGCTTCCCGCTTGCACCTGCTACGCTTTGGCCGGAACCACTCGATCGCCGTTCACCAGACATTATCTTGACGCCGGGCAGCGTTCGGTTTATGGTCTGCGGTAGATGCTTCCCCAAGCACCGCAGCGTTTCCTTTTTCCCGGTAAGACGTCGCGACGGCCTGGCGGCAGCCGCCTTACGCTGGCGGTGCTGCTGTTGTGCGCTCTCGCCGCGCCGCTCCTGTACGCGCAGGGTCCGCCTTACCAGACCGACGATCCGGTTCCGGTCGACTACGGGCACTACGAGTTCTACATCTTCGGCTCGGTCGACGGAACGCCGGTGGCGATGGGCTCGGCCGGGCCCGCATTCGAGTTCAACTGGGGCGCCATTCCGCGCGTGCAGGTGCACGCCGTTCTCCCATGGGGCGTGACGGCGCCGTCCAACAGCCCGGTGTATCTGCCCAGCGGCGCGGGACCGGCGAAGTTCGGCCTCACCGACATGGAACTCGGCGCCAAGATTGCATTCATCAAAGAAGGCAAACACGTTCCGCAGATCGGCAGCTTCACCATGTTCGAGATGCCGACGGGCAACGCCGACGACGGACTCGGCGTGGGCAAGGTCTGGTACAAGCTGCCCATCTGGCTGCAGAAGAACGCGGGCAAGTGGCTCTTCGACGGCGGCGGCGGATACGAGGTGGTTCCGCAGACCGGATATCGGAACTTCCCCTACACGGGATGGCTCATCAAGCGCGAGCTAAGCGAGCAGTGGGAGCTGGGCGCGGAGGTCTTCGCGCACGGCGCCGAAGGCCCTGCCGCGGCGCAGACGCAGGCCTCCGCAATGATCGACATCGGCGGCTACTACCACTTCAAGCGCAATCCCAACCATCAGATTCTCTTCTGTTACGGCCACTCGGTGGCCGGGCAAACGGAGAACTACGCCTACGTGGGCATGTACTGGACGTGGGGCAAGGACGCGAAGCACGACTCAACGGACGAGAAAAAGGGCGCGGCGGCCCATCTGCTCTTCCCCTTGCCGCCGAATCGAAACGGACTCTGAGGCCGGTGAGCGCAGCGCAGCGTTTGCGGAGAGGACGGTGTGAATGGAAATCACTGTACGCAGCCTGTGGACGATGATTCACGGAATGGGCTTCGGGGCGCTCTATCTCATGGCCTGCTCCGGCGCACTCGTCGAACTCCACCGTCACTACGCGAAGCCGCTGGGACCGGAAACCCTGATCGAGAATGAGAGGTTTCTTTCTATCTACCTCACGGTGATGGCCGTGGTGGCGTGGATGGCCGTGCTGACCGGCGCATATATCGTCTATCCCTGGTACCGCGCCGTGCCGCCGCCGGGAACCGTAGCACTGACCGCATTTCCGCAGCGCCTGTTGCTGTCAAGCCCCTCGACAAGCGCGTGGCACTCCATCGGCATGGAGTGGAAGGAGTACGTGGCCTGGTTCGCGCCCATCTCGATCACCATGGCCGCAGCCGTCTTCCGCCACCATGGCCGCAACCTGCGCAATCAACCCGAGCTTCGCACCGCAGTGCTCGGTTTTGTCTGGATCTCGCTTCTGGCTGCAGGCATCGCCGGCTTCTTTGGCGTCATGATCAACAAGAACGCTCCGGTCGCGGGCGGACAGACGATCCATCTCGTCCAGGGAGAACAAAAATGAGTGACAGAGGCCCGTCGTTATCCGCTCGCCCCGTGCTGAATGGCGCAGGCGCCGCTGCCGTGCTTGCGGCCGGCATTGGCTGCTTCACTCTTTCCATTCTGGCCATCGCCGCGGATCAATCTACCCTCGTCAAGAACCTGATGAACTTCTACAGGCCCACCGGCCCGCTCTCTGGCGTGACCACCTGCGCTATCTTTGCCTGGCTCGCGGCGTGGTTCGTACTGCATCGCCGCTGGCGTTGGCGAAACGTTGCCGTGGCGCGCGTGTGCGCCGCCGCGTTCGTTCTGCTCTTTCTCGGCCTCCTGCTCACTTTCCCGTCGATTGCCGACTTGTTTTGAGTGCTCCGCCCCACGCGCCGGCCGGCCGCAACCGCAAAAAGAAAACGCCGGAGCCAGCGCAATGCCGGCCCCGGCGTGGGGTTGATTCCGCGTTTCGCTTACTGCCAGGCGGCGGTTGAGAAATCGGTGAAGTTGAAGCCATCCACGTGGTGGGCGATCAGAACCACCTGACCGTTGCCCGGGTTCTTGAGCAGCAGCCCGACCACGCGAATCTTCGTATTGTCAGCCAGGTCGTTGAATGCTCCGAAGCCGTAGCGGAAATTGCACGCCGGCCCCAGATAAACCGTGACCGTCTCCGGGATCAGCACGCCGGCAAAACCAGTGATCTGCATCTGGAAGGTGCCGCTGGCCGAACTCTGGCTCTTGGGCACGATGACGCCATTGAAGCCCCATTCGCGCAGGTGGATGCGATTCACGGTGACTGCGTTGGCGCTGGCCGCGCCGCTCGCCGGCCCGCCGACGGACACATCCTGGCCGGCCACCAGCGCGCTCGAGTTGAAGAGGAACTGCGTGAGCGGATTGTGCCGCCAGTAGATGTAGTACTTCTCGTTGCCGGTCAGATTGATCTGCGCGATCTGACCGAGCGTGAGGCCGGTGTTGGTGGGCTCGAGGCCGCGGACGTAGAGGTCGAAGCTGGTGGCCGCGCCGCTTGCCGGAGTCACATACGTGATCTGGCCTGTCGCGTAGAAGTTGGAATCCGTGAGGACTGCCACTTCGTCGGCATCCAGGGTCTGATCGGCCGGGTCGAGCTTGCCGGAAACCTCGACGATGTCGCTGGTGGTCAATGTGCTCAGGCTGGCGTTGCCGTCCCACTCGGTTTGTCCGTTCACGTCGATGGTGAAGTTTTCGCCGTGCGGTCCCTGCACCACGAACGACTGCGCGGTCTGGTTCACGCTGACCACGCCGGCGATGAACTCGTCGATGTAGCCGCCGTTGTCGGTGTTCGCCACCGCGGAGGCGTCGAAGGTCGGGTTGACCGCGCCGGTGATCGCGCCGTTGCTGACCTCGATGGACTGCGCCAGATCGAAATCGAGGCGCAGGCCGGCCGGCGAGCCGCCGGTCACGACTTTGAGCGGCTTGTTCAGGTTGACGGTGACCGAGGCCGGGCTGATGGTGGCGGCCATGGTCGAGATGGTTGGGGGAGTATTGCTCGTGTCCAGGTAGCCGATCGTCCCCGTCGAGCTCAGCGTGATGTTCACGCTGCTGTACGATCCAGCGGGGATGTCGTTCATGTCGAGCAGGGTTTGCAGACCGTTGAAGCGGGCGAAGTCGACGGTGGGCGTGCCGCTGATAACCGAGACCGGCGTTCCGCCGCCCGTGGGGACCAACTGCACGCTCTCGACCGTGGTCGAGAACGAAGTAACTGCAGCCATGGGCGCGTCGGTGCCGACTACAAAGGCCGGGCCGGTCGGAGCGTTGGACTGTTGGGTTGTGGCTGTGGTTGTGCTGGAGCAGCCTGCGATAAGCAGGGCCGCGGCGGCAAGGGGAAGCAGCGTAGACCTTAAAAGCATTTTGCGGGAATGGGGGGACATATCGGTCACATCGCTTTCTGCGGAGATCCGTAGCTTGGATTGAACGAACGCCGAGTGAGCTCGTCGAACTGGCCTCTCACCCGGAACGCCTCCCGGACTGCGAGCCATTGCTTTGGTCCGTTACGATTCAGACTTGCTTTTTGAACCAACTCGTCGGGCGGGAAGACTATCTATCGTTCCGAGGTGCGTCCGCGCACAGACCCACCGCAAGATTCGGCAACCGGCGGAGAGCGAAGCGTCCACTCAACGGCTGCCGTCGATCCAGTTAGACACAAAACTCATTCCGGAGTTGCGGGGCGATTTGAAAAAAGTTTCCTCAGCAGACCGGGACCGCATGGATCTCTCGGTACATGAGTAACCTCCGGCGGCCAGGACATTGTTCGCCGAACGCGCGGCTGTCGTTCACGAGCAGCAGCGGCGCGCACCACCACGCCCGTTCTTCCACCATGAATGGCTTCGCGCTGGTTTCCTCAGTAGACTTCCGAGCGCACTCCCGGTGGAATCGGCGTGTGCTTGAGCAAGCCGAGCTCTCCGGCCAGCCGCTCGAGCTTGGCCCGCGTTGCCGCCGTTGGCGGCACGAGCGGCAGGCGCAGATGATCGTTGCAGCGGCCCATCAGGTTCAGGATCGTCTTCACCGGGCCGGGATTCGATTCCCAGAAGTTCGCTTCGAACAGGCGCGAGTAGCGCCGCTCCAGCTCGCGCGCCTCGCTCCAGTTGTTGTCGAGCGCCGCGCGGATCATCCGCGCCACTTCGGCCGGAGCCTCGTTCGACGCCACGCTGATGAGCCCGTGCGCGCCCACGGCGATCGCCCCGAGCGCCAGGTTGTCGTCACCGGAGAAGATTTTGAATCCGCGCGGAAGAATGTGCGCCAGGTCGGCGAACTGCGTCAGCTTGCCCGCCGCCTCCTTGATCGCCTGGATGTTCGAGGCCGCAGCGGCCAGCCGCACCACTGTCTCCGGCTCCAGGTTCACGCCCGTTCTGCCGGGCACGTTGTACACGCAAACGGGGAGCGGATCGACCTCCCTGGCCAGCGCCAGAAAGTGCTGGAACTGCCCCTCCTGCGTGGGCTTGTTGTAGTAGGGATTGGCCGAAAGCACCGCCGACAGGCCGGGAATGCGCCGCAGATGCTGGGCCAGGTGGACCAGCACGCGCGTGGAGTTATGCGTGCACCCGGCCCACACCGGAACGCGCCCGCCCGCCGCGTCGATCGTCAGACGCACCGTGCGCAGCCATTCTTCCTCGTCCAGCGTCGCCGCCTCACCGGTCGATCCACAGGCGACGATGAAATCGATTCCCGACTCGATCTGCCAGTTCACCAGCGCCCACAGCGCCGGCTCGTCCACCGATCCATCCGCCCGAAACGGCGTGACAATTGCGGTACCACAGCCTGTCGTTTCCATGACAGCTTCAGTTTATAACGGGCGAGCGGAAGCGGCGGAAATGCCGGTGAAGCATGTCTCGCGGTTAGTTAGAGCTTGTCGAAGATCTCGCGGAACTCCCAGGCGCCTTGCTTCCCGGCCAGCCACTCGGCGCCGCGCACCGCGCCCAGCGCGAATCCGCGCCGTGAACTGGCGTCGTGGCGCAGCTCCAGCACGTCGCAGTCGCTCTCGGCGCGGACGATGTGCTCGCCCTTGGCGTCGCCCACGCGGTGCGATTCGATGGGCACGTCGATCCCCGGCCGCACCGAGAGAACGATCTCCTTGAGCGTGAGCGCCGTGCCCGAAGGCGCGTCGAGCTTGGTCACGTGGTGCGTCTCGTCGATAGAGAACTTGTAGCCGTCGAGCCGGGCCAGCTCCGCCGTGAGCCGGAAGAGCTTTTGCACGCCCATCGAGAAATTCGTGCCGTAGAGCAGACCGCCGCCGCGCTGGCGGGCAAGCTCCTTCATCTCCTCGAGCTTCGCGTACCATCCGGTCGTCCCCACGACGATGCGGCCGCCCAGCGACAGCACCGCGCGCATGTTTTCGACTGCCGCCTCGGGCGCCGTGAAGTCCACGACCACGTCCACGCCCGCCAGGTTCGGCGCCGTCAGCGCCGAGGCGTGCGGATTCTCGTCGATATCGAGCGCCCGCACGCCGTGACCGCGCTCCCGCGCCACTTCGGCTACCAGGCTGCCGGTTTTTCCTTTGCCCAGAACGAGAATCAGCATGAATAGCTCCTGGCCCCTAGCTTCTAGCCCTGACTCTGGGCTGAGGCGACCTCATTTCTTATGGACGAGCGACAAAACTCCCCAAATGAGCAACAGGACTCCGATTGCTGTGGTTGTGATTCGGCCCCATAACGGATTGCGCCAGTTTGCCTGATAAAAACGCTTGCCCCAAATAGAGGTCGCAATAAAGAACAAGCCGATAATGATGAGAGCCAAGTTCACAGCCAGATTCAGCATAGGTACCTCCCAGTGCTTGGAGCTTGGAGCTAGGAGCTAGAGGCTAGTAGCTGCTTTCTCGCTTCCACGTCGAAAATCTCCGGGTCGGGCTCCTGGAAAAATGTCTTGTGCAGCGAGCGCACCGCCTCGTCGGCGTCGTCCTCGTCGATCATGAAGCTCATGTTGATTTCGCTCGCCCCCTGCGAGATCATGCGCACGTTGATGTGCTTGATGGCGGAGAAGACCTGCGCGGCGATGCCGTTCTGGCCGCGAATGTCCTCGCCGACCATGCAGACCAGCGCCTTCCTGCCTTCGTAGGTCACGTCGGCCAGCGCGCCCAGGTCGGCGGAAATCTGCGGCAGGCTGGCATTGGAGTCCACGGTGAGCGACACGCTGACCTCGCTGGTCGAGACCATGTCCACCGGGCACTTGTGCTTGTCGAAAACGGCGAAGACCTTGCTCATGTAACCATGCGTCATCAACATGCGGCTGGCCACGATGTCGATGATGGTCAGCTTCCTCTTCACCGCGATCGACTTGAACGGGCTGTTGCAGTGCGGCGCCACGGAAACGATGCGCGTGCCTTCGCATGAAGGGTTGCGGCTGTTCAGCACCAGCACGGGAATGTTCTTCTTCACCGCCGGCAGAATCGTGGCCGGATGCAGCACTTTGGCGCCGAAGTATGCCAGCTCGGCCGCCTCCTCGAAGCTGATCACCTTGACGCGCAGCGCGTCGGGGCACACGCGAGGATCGGCGGTCATGATGCCGTCCACGTCGGTCCAGATCTCGATGGTGTCGGCGTTGAGCGCGCCGCCGACCAGCGCGCCGGTGAAGTCGGAGCCGCCGCGGCCCAGCGTCGTCGTTTGCCCCGCCTCGTTCGACGCGATGAACCCGCCCATCACGGGCACCTTGCCCCGCTCGATGAGCGGCAAAAGCTTCTCCGGCGCGCGCTTCTCGATCATGTCGTCGAGCGGCGCGGCCTTCTGGTACTCGGAATCGGTGATGATGATTTCGCGCGCGTCGGCGAGCACCGCGTCGACGCCGCGCTCGCGGAAGGCCTCGATCACAATGCGGCTCGCGAGGCGCTCGCCGCAGCTCACGACCAAATCGGAGATGCGCGGCGTGAGCTCGCGGATCGCCGACACTCCGCGCAGAATCTCGTCGAGCGTGTCGAACTCCTCGTCGATGTGGCGGGCGAGCGCAGTGATCGCGGCCTTGTGCTGTACGAGCGCCGCGGCCGTGTCGCGGTGGCGCGAGCGCAGCCGCGAGCTGACGGCCAGCGCGCCGGTGCGGTCGCCTTCCGACGCCGCCGACGCCGCGCGCAGCAACTGGTCGGTCACCTTGGCCATGGCGCTCACCACCACCACGGGGCTCTTGCCGCCGGCCACGCGCCCGGCCACGATGGCCGCGGTGCACCCAATGGCCGCCGGATCTTCGACCGACGTGCCGCCAAACTTCATCACGACCAGTTTCATTTCGAAATTCCCATGAGGCGCTCGGTGCCCCCGCCATTCGCCGGCCTATTCGGCGAAGGGGCGGGAAACGGCGATTTCACGCGCGCGCCACTTCAGCCGTCTCCAGCTTGCCCAGGCTAGCCAGCATCTCGGCATTCAGGATCGTCGCTCCGGCCGCGCCGCGCACGGTGTTGTGCGAGAGCAGCACGAACTTCCAGTCGAGCACGTTGCAGGGGCGCAGCCGTCCCACGGTCACGGTCATGCCCTTGCCGCGATTGCGGTCGAGCCGCGGCTGCGGGCGGTCGTTCTCGCCGCGCCACTCGATCGGCTGCTCGGGCGCGGACGGTAGTCCGAGCCCGGCGAGCGGCTTGAACTCCGCCCACGCGCTCAGAAAGTCCTCGCGCGCCGCCGGCCTGCCCAGCTTCTTGCCCAGCTTGATCGAGACGCACTCGGTGTGCCCGTCGACCACCGCGACGCGATTGCAGTGCGCGCTCATCTTCGCGGCGAGCGGCTTTACGCTGCGGCCCTCGAGCTTGCCCAGCAGCTTGAGCGTCTCGGTTTCCATCTTCTCTTCTTCGCCGCCGATAAACGGAATTACGTTGTCCAAAATGTCCATCGAGGCCACGCCGGGGTAGCCCGCGCCCGAAACAGCCTGCATGGTGGTGACGAAGATCTGCTCGATGCCGAATCGCTCCTCGATCGGCTTGAGCGCCAGCACCAGGCCCATCGCCGAGCAGTTCGAGTTGGTCACGATGTAGCCGCCCGAATTCTTCCGCCAGGACTGCTCTTCGATCAGGTGCAGGTGATCGGCGTTCACTTCGGGCAGCACCAACGGCACGCTGGGCGCCATGCGGAAGGCGCTGGAATTCGAGATCACGGCGCAGCCGGCCGCGGCGAACGCCGGCTCCAGCTCGCGCGCGATCGCCGCGTCGACGCTGGCGAAGACGACCTTCGGCGCGCCCTCGGTCTCTGCCGGGGAAACGATCATCCTGGCGATCCGCTCGGGCAGAGGGGTATCGAGGCGCCACTTGGCCGCCTCGCCATAGGGCTTGCCGCTCGACCGGTCGCTGGCCGCCAGCCAGGCGACCTCGAACCACGGATGGTCCGCGAGAAGTTGAATGTAGCGTTGGCCGACCATTCCGGTCGCGCCCAGGATGCCGACTTGGACCTTGTTTTTCATGACCTTGACTCATTCCAGTGTACTAAAGGATTTGTCGGCCCGCAGCGGCTGCCGATGACGTTTCGGGTTCAAGCTTCCCCGCTCCGCGCCGATGAATGCTCGCGGGAGCGTCACGCGATGAACCTGCGCCAAATTGCCGCCAGGGCGCCGTCGCAGCCCTCCGGCGGCACGGCGCCGGGGATTCAGAATGCGGAGCGCTTCCTCACGCTGCTGACCGAGGGCGCTGCGCTCGGCGTTCCTGAGGCCGCGGAGGACTGCCTGATGGCTGTCGCCGCTTTCCTGACGCAGAGCCTGCACTCCGACGACGCGATCCACCACTGGAGCGACTCGTCGCTGCCGGCCTTCCCGCAGGGGCGCCCCAACGGCCAGATTCTGACCGCGGAGCTGGAGCGCATCGCCAGGCAGAACCGCGAGACCCGCGTGGACATCGGCGGCCGCTCCACCATGCTCCGCATCCCCATCACCTTCGGCCTGACGCCGATCGAGCGGCTCAAGTCGGCCGACGATCTCTGCAAGATCACCTTGCTGACTACGCACGGAGGCGGACGATGAACGCGTTTCCCAAACCGGTCCTGCTGGCGGCCGAACAGGCCGCTACGCTCGAGATCGACGACTTGCCCGCGCCGTGTATGGAGATCGACGCACGCGGCATCATCACCCGCGTCAACCGCGCGCTCCTTGCTCTGCACGATCCCCGGCAGGGCGAGCTCATCGGCAGAAGCGCCTGGGATCTGATGGCGATGGACGAGAAGTATTTCAGCGTCGCGGCGTTCCTTTCGGCCATGGCGTCCGGAGACGATCCGCCTGCCATCGCGCGCTCCCTCTTCGACCGCTCGGGCGCGTTCCGCACCTACGAGATGCATCGCAGCCTGATTCGCGACCGTGCTGGAAGGCCCGTGGGGATGCGCATGATCTGCGTGGACGTGACCGACGCGCGCAAGGCCCTCGATGACGCCCTCCGCACCGTCCGGTGGCTTACCAGCGCCGTGCGATCCATGACGCAGGCCGTCATTCTCTGCGACGCTCTGGGATCGATTTGCTCGATGAACCCGGCCGCCGAGGAACTCACGGGCTGGCGCGCACGCGATCTGACCGGCAAGGCGATCGAAGAGGTCCTGCCTCCCCAGCCCTTTCCTCCGCGCGGCAGCAAAATGCTCGATCACCGGACAATGCTCGAGCGCCCGTGCCGTGGGAACGTGAGCCTGCTGACCCGCGAGCGCAATGAGGTGGGAATCGAATTGAACACTTCGCCGATCGTCGACGAGGTGAGCGGTTCGGTGACCGGCGTAGTGGCGCTGCTGCGGCAGGTGGAGTGCGGGGTGTAGAACGATGCCGCGGCCGGAGGCGCCGCAGTGCGGCTACCGCTTGCCTTTGTTGCCGCGGTGCGTCTCCAGCAGCCCTTCCAGCTCCTTCTTGAACTCGTTCACGTCCTTGAAGTCGCGATAGACCGAGGCGAAGCGGATGTAGGCGACCGTGTCCAGGCCCTTCAGGTGCTGCATGATGAGCTCGCCGATCTCGGCCGTGGTGCGCTCGCGCTCGGGGGCATCGACCAGGAATGTCTCCGCGGCGTCGACGATCTTCTCCAACTGGCCCGACGGAACGGGCCGCTTCTCGCACGCGCGCAGCAGCCCGCTCAGTACCTTCTGCCGGTCGAAGCGCTCGCGGCGGCCGTCCTTCTTGACCACCATGTAGGGAATCTCGTCGATGCGCTCGTAGGTGGTGAAGCGACGGTTGCAGCGCTCGCACTCCCGCCGGCGCCGGATCGAGTCGGCCTCCTTGCTTTCGCGCGAGTCCACCACCCGATCCTGCCCGAAACCGCAATAAGGACACTTCATCGCTAGGAGCGATTCTACGGTATTGCGCCGGGCGCGCGTGGGGCCTCCGGCGATGAACTGCGAACTAGGAACAGCGAACTGATCACTGACAACTGACCACTGACAACTGCCTTTACGCAACAACGGCCCGGGAACCGAGGTTCCCAGGCCGCTGCCGGTGATCTGTTGGGATTGGACTAAGGCCATCGCGCTGCCGCGACTGCCAGAGCCACGGCGGAGAGCCCTCCGCCTGGTCTTACCCGAGTCAAGGGCGCGATGCCCTAGGCCTCAGTCACCTCACGTAACGAACAACTCGAACAATCACTTTGCATAGGCTGGATCAACCTCCTTTCCCGTGTAAGGACAAAGTACGGCCTGGGCGGGCGCGGCGTCAAGAGCGGCTCGCGGTCCCGCGTCATGGTCTGGCTTCCTCTAGAAAAGGCTGGCCGCGGGGATGCGCAGAAACTGCTCGACGGGAATCCCGCCCGATCCGACCAGCAGTTTCTTGTCCGGGTGGTACACACGGTCGAACGCAGCCATCCCCGGGAGCGAATTCGGGGTTCGGCCGCTCTTGACTTCGATCGCAGTCACCTTGTCTCCCCGGCGCAAAACGAAGTCCACCTCCTTGCCGGCCTCGCGCCAGTAGAAGACCTCGCACTCGCCCGCCATGGCGAATCCGCTCAGATAGGCTCCCACCGCGGACTCGACCATTCTTCCCCACCTCTCCGGGTTCCTGCGCACCTCGGCGAAGGATTCCGTCGCCTGCGCGCTCTTGAGCGCGTTGTTCAACGCCTGCAGCTTGGGGCTCGAAGCGCGCCGCCTTACGGCCTGGCCCGCGAACTTCTGGATCCCGCAGACCATTCCCGCTCCGCCGAGCAGATCGAGGTAGTGAGCCAGAGTCGTGGTGTTGCCCGCATCCTGCAGTTGCCCGAGCATCTTCTGGTACGAGAGAATCTCGCCCGAGTATTCGCAACCCAGCCGAAAGAGCTGCCGCAGCAAGGCCGGTTTGTCTACGCGCGTCATCAACAGAATGTCCCGCGAGAGGGTCGTCTCAATCAGCGAGTCGAGCAGATAGCGCCGCCAGCGCTCCTCGTCCCCGATGAGCGGCGCTGCTCCCGGGTACCCTCCGAAATAGATATACTCGTCGGCGCTCCAGCCGAAGGCCTCCTGCATCTCCGCCAGAGTCCAGTGCCCTGCGCGAAGAAGTTCGAACCGGCCGGCCAGGCTCTCCGCCAGGCCGCGCTGGACCAGGAGCGGCGAGGAGCCGAGGAGCACGACCCGCAGGTCAAGTTCCTCGGCCGAATCCTCGTCCCAGAATCGTTTGACCTGCACATCCCACTGGGAGACTTTCTGGATCTCATCGAGCGCCAGCAGCCATGTGCCGCGCTGACGGCAGTTCAGGCGCGCCGCCTCCCACTGCTGTTCCAGCCATATCGGATTTCGCGGGGCGGGGTTGTCGGCCGACGCATAGGTAGACTGATTGGGGAATTCGGCCAACGCCTGTCGCACCAGGGTCGTTTTGCCCACCTGACGCGGTCCGCCAACAACCTGAAGGAACCGGCGGGGTTCGCGCAGGCGCTGGACAATCTGGGCGAGAACGGGACGGACAATTATGGGCATACCAAATCCTGTCTAATTATACCTCATTATAATGAGTAATTTTAGTCATTATGTTGAGTTAATTTGCTCATATTCTTGAGTAAAATTACTTTCCATAATGAGATAATCTGCGATCTATCCGTAAGTGATTCATAATAAATCGATTATGATGAATGCCCTTCAGCGATTTCCGCCCGGAAAGCGGCCCTTGGACCCGGAGATCTCCGGATTCTCGCCACGGCTATGTCGAAAACAAAGGCGCCGAGTTCGGATTACGCCTTCGGTCGCTTCGGGGATCCCCCCGGCAGGCCGCGCTTGCGCAGCGCCGCAAAGTTCTTGCTCGCCTCGCGCACTGTCAGCCCTGAGAGCTCGACCCGCGTTGACTTCAGGAACTTCTCGACCGCCCGCCAATCGTGCCATGCGTAGTCGCGCAGCGCCCAGCCGATCGCCTTGCGAATGAAGAACTCACCCTCCGGCGCGAGCATCTCGGCGTAGCGAAACAGGCGCTCGGTGTCGGTTTCGCCACGTAGTCCAAGCTGATGCAGCATGGCGATGCGCCGCACCCAGAGGTTCTCGTTCCTCACCGCCGCGTCCATGGCGCGCTTGCCCTTCGCGCCGGCCCGCTCGACGACCGGGCCGATGGCTTGCAGCAGGGCGTCGACCGAGTCCCACCACGATTTCTCCTGTACCCGGTCGAGGAGCCAAGGCAGATCGTCGAGGCTGAGCAGGGTCTGGTAGCGCGCCAGCAGGTCGAGGGCGACATATTGATACTCGCGCAGGCTCATCTGCCACAGGCCTTCGGCGGCCTGGCGCAGCTCCGCGGCATCGGCCGGCTGGAACGCCCGAATCGGCGCCGCCACCGCCGCGCGCCGCTCCGGCGTTCCCACGCCAATGTACTCGAATTTGTTCCGCATGTAGGCGCGCATGTCCCTGGCGCGCTTCGCATCGGCCAGCGGCTCCAGCGCGGCCCGCACCGCGCGATGAAACGCCGCGATCTTCTTGTCTGCCATCTCTGCCATCGAAGCGCCCTTTGTCCCGATCGTAGATGTGCCGGTCATTTGCGGCAGAGCCGCTTCGCCCACTTGCGCATGGCCGCGGGCGTCACCGGCTTGCCGCCGGCCTCGCTCGCCGCCAGTTGCGCGGCCAGGTTGCCCACGGTCGAGCTCTCGGTTTCGCCGATCTCGACCGGCAGGCCGGTGCGCTGCTCGGTCAGCCCGACCAGCAGCTTGTTCCGCGTGGCGCCGCCGATCATGTGAATGCGTTCGAGCTTGCGTCCGAGCATCTTTTCCAGATTCGCGGTGGCCGAAGCGTAGCGCAGCGCGAGGCTCTCGAAGATAGTGCGCGCGAAGACCGGCTCGTTGCCTGCCACGTCGGGGATGGCATCGAATCCCCGCCGCGTCAGCTCGCCGTTGATCCGCTGCGGCATGTCCGTGTCCAGCATCAGCGCTTCGGCGTCCATGTCGAGCACGCCGGTCCCCGTTTCGCACTCAGCAGCCTTTTGGACGAGCTCCTCGATCTTCCAGCCACGCCCCTCCGCGGCCCACCCATCCATGCACTGCTTCAGCACCCACATGCTGTTGATGAGCGAGTGGAACAGCAAGCCTCCGCATGCCGCGCCGATGTTGGTGTAGCCCGCGTCGAAGGCGTGTTGCGTGGTCACCGGCGTCTGGGTGATTGTTCCCACCAGCGACCATGTGCCCGAGCTGATGTATGCCGCAACGTCCAGGTCCGCCGGAATGCCGGCGATGGCGCTCGCCGTGTCGTGCGTGGCCGGGGCAATGATCTGGGTCGAGCGAAAGGCGTCGAGCGCGGCCAGCGGCCCCCACAGCGGGCCAAGAACCGTTCCGGCCTGCACCAGCGGCGGCGCGGCCTCCAGCGACAATCCCAGCCGCTCGAACAGTTCCGCATCCCAGCCCCGCGTCTTCAGGCTCACCAGTCCGGTGTGGGTGGCGTTAGTGTACTCGGCCACGCGCCGCCCGCTCAGCCAGTAAAGAACGAACTCCGGGAACATCACCCACGGCGCGTTCTTGTCGATCTCCGCCGCCGAATCGGCCAGCAGTTGATACACGGTGTTAATCCGCATCGGAATCGCGCCCGTGCGCCGATAGACCTCGAAAGGCGGGACGATCTTGTCCACGGCATCTTTGGCCGCCACCGTGCGCTCGTCGCGATAGCAGAAGGGCTCGCCCAGCACCGTTCCTTCGGGCGTGAGGCGCACGTAGTCCACCGACCAACTGTCGACACCGATGGAAGCAATGCCTTCAGGCGCCGCCGCGGCAGCCTTGCGCAGGCCTTCTTCCAGCCCGGCAAGAATCTCCTTGAGCGGCCAGCACAGCGAGTCGCCGCGATGCACCGGTCCGTTGCGAATGCGATGAATGACTTCGATCTCGGGCTTTTCGCCCTTCCACCGAAGCAGCGATACGCGGCAACTTTCCGCGCCTAGATCGATGGCGACGCGCGCAGCTTCTTGCATGTCCGCAGTTGAACTCCGTTTCTTCAGCTCGAAGAAGTCCCGGTCAAAGCAGGCCCTCGGACCGGCTAGGTCGCCGCCGCAGCAGGAGCCGGACTCTGCTTCGCCGGCTTTTGCGCTTTGTCTTCGGCGCCGAGCGTCTCCGGCGTCACCGCCCGGTGGTGCACGTAGTTGTACGGGGGCACCGTGTAGCCGCGCAGAATCGAGATGCCAAGCTGGATCAGCCGCGGGCCGTAGGTCTCGGGCTCGTGCGAGATGGAGCCGACGATCGCGCTCGATCCCTTGCGCATCTCCTCCAGTACTTCGGGAATGCAGTCCTGGCCCGCGATGGCGAAGTTCGCCTCCTGCCCGGCCTCGCGCACCGCGTCCAGAACTCCCAGGGCGCTGGTGTCGTTGGCGGCGGCCACCAGAGTCCGCTCGCCGGCGGGCCGTCCGCGCAGGTACTCGGCCATCGCCCGATGGCTCGCCGCGCGCATTCCCCTTCCCTCGATCTGCACAAACCGGTCCGGCGTCAGCTCCTCGAACCGCTCCTTGATTCCGTCGAACGCCCCGGTAATGCGGTTCTGAACGAAGCTGCCGGCCTCGCTGAATCCCACGCCCACCACGCGATCGACTTTGCCCTTCCACTTGCGCTGCGCGTACTGGGCCAGCACCGATGCCGCCTCGTAGCCAACCTCGAAGTTATCCACGCCAAAATAGGTCGCGTTGGGGTGCGGCACGTCGATGGCCACCAAGGGAATATCGGCCTTCTTGAAGATGTGGGCCACGCGCGGCGCCGCCGCTTCCTCCACCTGGAACTCCAGCACAAGGTCCACACGCTTGGCCACGAACTCCTCGGCGTTGCGTACCGCCACTTCGGGATCGTAGCGGTTGTCGAGCACGATCAATTCCACACCCGAGGCCGCCGCCGCCGCCGACACGCTCTGCGCCACCGCCTGAGAATACGGCATCTCCGCGCTCTGCACCGCGAAGCCGAAGTGCAGCCGCCGGGGCCGCGACACCAGCCGGTATTGCCCGCTCGGCGTTTGCGCCAGGTACCCGCGATGCACCAGCGTCTTCAGGATGCGGTAGACGCTGGTCTTGGAGATATTCGTCCTCTGGTACACATCCTCGAGCGTCAGGGACGCGTTATCCTGCTCCAGCAACTCGATCACGTCGAGCGCCTTGGAAAGAATCGGAATCAGGTACAGCCGCTTGATCTTGGTCTTGGCCAATCTTCCCTCCCGCTTGTATCCCTATTGAAACACAAGCAACATGATAGAGCGCCCGCGCGAACAACGTCTTACACGGCTGACCCGACAGCCTCTCATCCCTAGTTGTGTAGTGTCAACAGGTTGTTCCGATCGAGGCCAGCGCGGCTGATGGGAGTGTTGTTGGCGAGGCTGGCGTGGGGTCTATGCCAGTTGTACAAGTGGATCCAGCAAGGTAGTT
>JBEKUS010000062.1:0-22777 GCA_049514795.1 Occallatibacter sp. | reverse complement strand
CGCATGAAGAATCTCCGCCGATCCGATGGCCGAGAGATCCCCGTCGCCCTGGTAGCTGATCACGATGCTGCCCGGCCGGCTGCGCTTCATCGCCGTGGCCACCGCCGGCGCGCGCCCGTGCGCGGACTGCACGTTGCCCACGTCGAAGTAGTAATACGTGAACACCGCACAACCCACGGGTCCGACCATGATGGTCCTGTCCTGCACGCCCAGGTCGTCGATCGCCTTGGCCAGCATCTTGTGCACCGTGCCGTGGCCGCAGCCGGGGCAAAAGTGCGTCGCGTGCTGCAGCTCTTCCTTGCGGTCGAAGCGCTCGTAAAAGGCCTTGGCCCTTCCCTGCACCACTGCGTAGTCTTGAACCGGCTCGTTAGACATTTGCCATCTGCTCCTCGTTGACGCTTGGCTCCGCCAGTCCCTTGCTGACTCCGGCGACGCCGCGCCGCGCCAGATCACGGACGAACGCCAGTACCTCCTCGTGTGACGGCACGTTGCCGCCCACCCGCCCCAGGAACTCCACTTGCCGCGATCCGTTCAGCGCCAGCTTCACGTCGTCCACCATCTGGCCCAGGCTCATCTCCACCACGACAAAGATGCGCGCGCTAAACGCCAGTCTCTGGAATTGCACCACCGGGAACGGATAAAGCGTGATCGGCCGCAACACGCCGGCCTTGATGCCGGCGGCCCGGGCCTCGGCGGTCACGGCCTTCAGAATCCGTCCCACGATGCCGTAACCTACCAGTACGATCTCCGCGTCGCCCGTCTGCCATTCCTCGGCCCGCGCCTCGCGCTGCTCGGCGATTTTGTACTTGGCATCCAGGTCGCGGATATGCTTCTCCAGCTCGTCGCTGTCGAGATGCAGCGAGTTGATCAGATTGCCGCGCGATGCCGCTGTGCCGGCCACCGCCCATTCGGGCAGGTGCGGCGCGGTCGCCGTCTGCGCGAACTCCACCGGCTCCATCATCTGCCCGATGAAACCATCCGCCAGCAGGACCACCGGGTTGCGATAGCGGTCGGCCAGATCGAAGGCCAGAGTCGTCAGATCGGCCATCTCCTGCACCGAGTGCGGCGCCAGCACGATGGTGTGGTAGCTGCCGTGGCCGCCGCCCTTTACCACCTGGTGGTAGTCCGACTGCTCGGCGGCGATGTTGCCCAGCCCCGGCCCGCCGCGCGTGATGTCCGCGATCACGCAGGGCAGCTCCGCGCCGGCCATGTAGCTCATCCCCTCCTGCATCAGGCTGATGCCCGGGCCGCTCGACGCCGTCATGGCGCGCACGCCCGCCGACGCCGCGCCGTACAGCATGTTGATTGCCGCAACCTCGCTCTCCGCTTGCACGTAGACGCCGCCCGTCTTCGGCATGAACTCCGCCGCGGCCTCGGCGATCTCGCTCGCCGGCGTAATCGGATAGCCGTAGAATGCGCGGCATCCCGCCAGGATGGCGCTCTTGACGATGGCTTCGTTGCCCTTCATCAGTTGCTTGCGCATTCCTCTGCTCCCTTCAATTCTGTTGCCCCATCCTTTTCCGCGGTTTCATCGCGGAAAGGGTGGGAAGCCGCCGCCGCCTTCGTCTCCACCTCCCGCGTGCTCACCAGCCGATACACCGTGATCGCCCCCGGCTCCGGGCACACCATGAAGCAGATGCCGCAGCCCGTGCAGCCGGTGCCCGCGTACAGCGCGGGGTTGTAGCCGTAGTGATTCAGCCTCTCGCTCATCGAGATCACTTTGGGCGGGCAGGCCTCGATGCACAATCCGCAGCCTTTGCACTCCGCCTCATCGATCCGGAGCAGACCCCGATCCCGCTTCCCGTTCGGGCTCTTCGCGTCGCTCATCCCACTCGTCTCCTTACGCAGCGTCTCTGCGTTTGGTGCCCCATCCTTTCCGCGGTTTCATCGCGGTAAGGGTGGGAACGCACAATTCGGTCCTGGCCCGCTTCGCGTCTCCTCAAACATACGCCGCCATTTTGTCCATGTAATGCGAGCGTACTGCAAAATCCTCAAGCTCTGCCCGGAAGCGCGGATCGGCGATGGCGATCAGCGCTTCGGCCCGCTCCCTCAGCGTCTTGCCGTGCAGATAGGCGACGCCATGCTCGGTCACGACATAATGCACGTCGGCGCGCGACGTGACCACGCCCGCGCCCGGCTCCAGCACGGGCACAATGCGCGACACCGTCTCTCCCCGCGCCGTCGACGGCAGCGCAATGATCGGGATGCCGCCCTTCGACCGCGCCGCTCCGCGAACGAAGTCGATCTGCCCGCCGAACCCGCTGTAGGGCCGCGTTCCCAGCGAATCGGCGCACACCTGCCCCGTAATGTCCACCTGCAGCGCGCCGTTGATCGCCACCATCTTCTCGTTCTGCGCCACCACAAAGGGGTCGTTGGTATAGCTGATCGAGCGGAACTCGAAGCTGGGGTTGTCGCGGACGAAGTCGAACAGCCGCTTCGTTCCCAGCACAAACGAAAGAACCGCCTTGCCCCGGTGCAACGTTTTGCGCTCGCCGTTGATGATGCCCGCTTCCATCAGGTCGATCACCCCGTCCGGCACCATCTCGGTGTGGATTCCCAGGTCGCGCTTGTCTCCCAGGCAATGCAGAACCGCCTCAGGGATGCCGCCGATCCCGGTCTGCAGCGTGGCTCCGTCGGGAATCAGTGCCGCCACGTTGCGCGCCACGCGCATGTGCATCTCGGTGAGGAGCTCGGCCTCCAGTTCCAGCAGAGGACGGTCGCTTTCCACGATGGCCGAGATACGGTTCAGGTGCACCGTTGTCTCGCCATGCGTGCGCGGCATCTGCTGGTTCACTTCGGCGATCACCGTCTTCGCGTACCGCACCGCCGTCAGCGTGCTGTCCACCGTCGTCCCTAGGCTCATGAATCCGTGCGCGTCCGGCGGCGACACCTGTATCAGCACCACGTCGAGCGGCAAGGCGCCAGTCTCGAAGAGGCCTTCGATCTCACTGAGGAAAATCGGAATATAGTCGGCGCGCCCATCGCACACCGCCGCGCGCACGTTCTCGCCCAGGAAGAGCCCCCGGTGCCGAAAGTGTCCCTTGTACTCGGGCCGCGTGTACTCCGCGGCGCCCAGGGTCTTCATGTGGATGATTTCGACGTTGTGCAGCGCGTTTGCGCGGGCCACCAGCGCGTCAACCAGCACCGACGGTGTGCCGCAACCCGATTGAATCCATACACCATCGCCGGAATTTACGGCTTCCAGCGCCTGCGCCGCGCTCATGCACTTGCGCTGGTACTCTCCGGTCCAGGTCATCTTGAGCCGCCTCCGCACGTCCATATCGGCACGTGCCTCGGCGTTCATCGTCCCATCACAGGCCACGCCTCCGAGTGCTGTATATATCCACCAAACCGGCGTCATTCTGCGCCTTGGCATCTGGCACACGCTGTGACGGGAGTCACCCCACTCCTTGCACAATCAGGGCGAAAATCCGCCGTGGATTCGCCGTCTCTTTCGAAAGCACCAGTCGATTAGATCACTTTGTGCATGATTGACGTTTTTGCGCACGATCCGTGCTCCGCAACCGCAATTTACACCGTCCCAGCGCACGGATGTTGCGAGCCAGCCCGATCTGAAAGATGAATCGGCGCGCCAGAACGCACCCGCCTGAGAGGCCAATACGGCTACTAAGTGCTCGTTTGGGCAATGACTTCCGTCATCAAGCCGGCCGCCGGGCGCCCCGCTCTCCGGGGGCCCGGCAGCCAAGTCGCACACCTTCTCCCCTGCGGTCCGGCTCGAAGACCCGACATCCGAACCGCACGGTTATCGTACGCGCTCGACCCGCGCTATGGCTTGCCCGAATCCGGCGGTGGAACCGCGCCCGGGAACAGATCCGGAATCGGTGCGCGCAGCTTCTCTTCGACGTCGGGCTGCGGCAGCGGTTTGCGCGGCAGCATCTGGTCGCGCTGGGCCGCATCATAAACAAAGATGGCCTCGACCGTCGCGATCTGCTTCAGGTCCGCCGCCTGTAGCCGCTCGTACACGTCCTCGTTCGAATGGTGCGTGCGCGACTCGTAGTCCAGCATGTCCTGGATGAACTGGAACCCCGGAATGCCGACCGCATCGAAGCTCAGGTGATCGGTGCCGCCGGTATTGCGCTCGGTAATCGTGGTCACGCCCAGGTCCCGCAGCGGCGCGATCCACTGCGCGAAGATCGGCGCGATCGCTGCATTTCCCTGCGTGTAGATGCCGCGAATCTTGCCGGTCCCATTGTCGACATTGAAATAGGCCGTGATCAGCTTCTGCTCCAGCTTCACCTCCAGCGGTCCAACGGCGCGGCGCATGTACTCCGGCAGTTGTACTTGATCCGGGTCTGTCGAGAGCTTGGTCGAGCCGAAGTGCTCCCTGCAGTAGCCTCGCGAGCCGTAGATGCCCTGCTCTTCCCCGGTCCACAACGCGATGCGGATCGTGCGCCGCGGCTTCACGTTCAGCGCCTCCAGAATCCGCACCACCTCCATCGCCACCACGGTCCCCGCGCCGTTGTCGGTCGCCCCCGTTCCGGCGATCCAGCTATCCAGGTGCCCGCCCACCATCACCACCTGGTCCTTCAGCTTGGGATCGGTGCCCGGAATTTCGGCAATGGTGTTGTAGGCGTGCTCGTGCTCGCCGGTGAACTTCGTCTCGATGTCGATCTCCACGCTCACCGGCACGTGCGCCTGCGTCAGCCGGTAGAGCCGCCCGTAGCTCTCGATCGCCGCCACAGCCACGGGAACCTTCACTCGATGATCCGCCAGATAGGGAGTCCGGCCGAGCGTCGCGCCGTTATCGTCGAAGATCGTGCCTCCCGATCCCCCGCCGTTCCTGCCATCGCGGCTCGGCTCGATCACCGCCGCCACCTTCTCGTCGGCGAAGAACTGCGCGATCCGGTCGAGCAGCTTCGCGCGTTCCATATACGCCTGCCGCCGCGCCTGCATCTCCGGTGAACCCGCGCCCGCGTTGACCGGGAATTGCGCGATGTCGTCCAGATCCTTGTCGGTATAGCGGTTGAAGAGCGCCTGGTCCACCGGCGGAACCTCGCGCATCGGCCCGAAGAGAACGATCTTGCCGGCCAGCTTGCCCTTGTACTGGTCGAGATCCTTCTCGCTCTGGATGCTGACGAAGACCACGTCGCCGGTCACCGGGCCGGATGTGGCCGGCGACCACGGCGTCGCCTGCACGATCAGCACCGCCGTATCCGGCGTCACCATCCGCCCCCACGTTTTCAATTGCTGCCACCCCAGCCCGAACTCGCCCCAATCCTCCAGATGCGCGTTCTGGAGGCCCAGCTTGGTGAGCGTATCGCGCGTCCACTCGTTGGCCTTCTTCGCGTTTGGAGAACCGGTAAGCCGCGGTCCGATGTCGTCCGTCAACGCGCTCGCGAACTCCATTACGTGCGAGTTGTTCAGCCCCTCGTTGCGGATGCGCTGGTACATATTCAGGTCCAGCGATTCGGCGGCAGGCTGCACCTCGACATAAGGATCGACCTGCGCCGGCGCCGGAGGCGTTGCGGCTGCCTTCTGCTTGTCGGCTGCATACAACTGGAGCGCCGCGGCCAGCAAGGCCACGGCCAAGAAACGAAACACCTTGGGCATGAGTTTGGCTCCAGGCGGAACCGTTCAGGCTCCGTCTGGTAATTGTAGCCCTACGGCGTGCAGGTTCCAGCGCCGGACCCGGCTTAGTCGCTCGTGCTCGACTTCCCTTCGACTTCCGCGGGCAGATCAAGCGCAACCAGCGCGAAACGGGTCTGGCCGGGCGCTGAGCTTTCGAATTTCACCATGTGCTGGTGGCGCTTGGAGCCGGCCTTTAGTTGAAACCCGCTGTCGTTCGACTGGTATCCGTGGCCGCCATCATCCACCTTCACATTGGCGCCGCCGTCATCCGCGCAGGTCAGGCCTTCTGAAGTCGCGGCCGGTGTGCCCACCGGCTTGTGGTCCTGGCACGCGATCACATCGCCGTAGCGGGTCAGCGCCTTCTTGTAGAACGCCGTCACCTTGTCCTGGCTGTCGGGCGCCATGTAGCTGACCACCTTCACCCGCAGCTCCCACTCGCCAAAACCCATATGCACATCGGCCGACTTGTGGTTGTCGTCGCCCTTCACCGCCTGCGCGCCGGGATAAACCGGCAGGCCCAGGTCCGCCGCCGTCGTCTGGTCGGTGTTCACATGAATCCCGCCGAATGGCATATCGATCTGGACGTGCTTGTCCTCGCCGTTGGCGCCTTTGTCCACGTGAACTCTGCACCCGGTCAACCCGGCCGCCAGCGCCAGGCACGCGGCGAGGCCCACCGCACCAAAAACTGAATTCCATATCGAGCTTCGCGTCATGGCATTCGCCCTCTGGCACGTTTATACGCCATCAACCGCTTATCGGTTCCGCAAATCGGATCACTGCGCCGCCGGCCCGTCTTCCTTGCTGCTGGTTGAGAACAGAATCGACGCGGCAAACACAGCAATAATCACGGGTACGACGACAAACGGGGAAGTAATGTCCATCGTGCAGGGCTCCTTGATGGTTCCAGAGTAGCAAACCAAGTCGTCAGCCTTCAGCTCTCAGCTCCCAGTTTCTCGGGTCGCCGATGACCCGCAATTCGTGCGGAGAACGACCCGATCGCTGAGAGCCTCTCCCTGTTCCCTAGTCCCTGCCTTTGAATAATCGACCCGTATCGTCAGAATCTCGTACGGATGAATCGGCGCCTTCACCACGTCCCCCTCCACCTTCAGCGGATCACCCTCCGGCTGCTCCATCAGGTTCGTCACCGTCGCTCCGGTCGCCCCCGCCGGCACGTGGAACTCCGCCGTCGTCTCCTTCCCTGCCCACTCGTACACGCGGAAGATAAGGCCATTCGCATCCTCGGCCTTCTTCACCGCGGTCAGCACCACGTTCTCTGGCCCCACCGACGCAAACGAGTGCTCGGCGGGCAGCGATCCCGGGTGCGCCGTCGTCACAACAGCCTGCAGCGGATAGTCGTATTCCCACCCGTGCCGCACCGTCAGCGCGTCCTTCCACGTCCCCGCATGCGGATAGAGCGCGTAGTGGAAGTGATGATGCCCCTGGTCGGCCTCGGGATCGGGCCACGTGGGCGAACGCAGCAGCGTCAGCCGCAGCACGTTGCCCGCCGCGTCGTATGCGTACTTGTCCTGGTTCAGCACGCTCAGCCCGTGCACCTTGCCGTCCGGTCCCGCGCCGCTCAGATCGGCCCAGCGCATCGCCGCCACCTCGAACTGGGCTTTTTTCCAGCTATTGTTCCGCGTCGTCGGCCGCTCGATCGTCCCGTACGGAATCTCGTACGTCGCAAAGTCGCTCGTCACGCTGAGCGGGAATGCCGCCTTCAGCAGAACATGCTTCTCATGCCAGTCGATGTCGTTCTCGATGTCGATCTGGTCGCCGACTAGCCGGATCGTCTGCACAAACTTCGAGTTCTGCCAGTGGCGCGTGATGCGAATGGAGGAGGACGGCTTGTTCGGACTGACGTCGACCACCTGGACCTGGTCGGGCTTGTCGATCACGCTTGGCGCAACGTCGAGCGCGCCCGGATCGATGTTCCAAGCGTCGTAGTCTTTCGGCGTGTCCTTGAAGAATTGCAGCTGATTGCCGCAGGCTCCGTGCTCGATGGCCTCGAAACCGGAGCGCTTGTCAAAGATGCTGGTCACGCATCCCGTATTCAGGTTGACGGCGACGCGGAGACTGGCATTTTCGATGGAGATGAGCGCCACGCCTGAGGTAGTGATTGCGGGCCTCGGCGGCTCAGCAGTGCCGCCCGCGGGCATAACGCGAAGAAGCTTATAACCAAGGGCCGGGACGCTGGGGACAAAGAGCCTGAGCTCTTGCACGCCTGTCTGCGGGTTCAGAGCACCTCGCTCGAAAATGACGGGTGCAGATCCATCCAGCACTGCGAGGGGCGCAGCAGACGGCAACTGAACCTTCACGCTGACCTCGCCTGAGCGCGTCCAGCTGAGCGTGTTATACACGAGGATCGGAATTCCGTCACTGGTGGTATTGATCTGTTCGCTCACGGTCTCGATCGACTTTGAGGAGATCTCGTTGGTGGACCAACTGACTACGTCATAGTCCTTCTGCGCATCCCTGTAGATCACCCCGATCCCCGACCCCGCCGCCAAGTCGTGAAACTGGTTGAAGAGCACCTTCTTCCAGTCCTCTGTCAGCTCCGCTCCGGGATAGCTTTGGCCGTCGAGCCACGCAAGAGCCGACCACTTTTCCGCGTTCAGCACCTCCTCCTCGCTGAACCGAATGTTGTGCTTGTGCATCGCCTGCGTGGTCATCACGCCGCGGTGATACTCGAAGTAGAGCTCCGAGTTCCACGTCGGGATCGCGGTCTTCCCCGCCACCGCCGCCGGCTGCTCGTATCCCTTCGCAATCGACCGGTAGTTCCACACCCGGCTCTCCGGCGCAATCTGCTTCTCCACCGCCGAGAAGTAGCTTAGTGCCGTGCCAAATTCATACTTCGGCGTCACTGGCGCGCCGCCATCCGCGGCCACCGCCGCCGCCCCCGGATTCGCCCAGTGGAATCCCTCGTCCAGCATCGCCCGCGTCGGCCCGCCGCCGTGGTCGCCCACGCCGTAGAGGTCCATCATCTCCGTCATGCCCGTGGCTTGCTTGCGCGCGGTCACCAGATCGTCTGAAAGCCGCGGCGGCCGCAGGTCCTCGTTCCCGTAGTCGTGCGGAAAGTACGCCAGCACCTTCGACCCGTCCGGCGACTGCCACCAGAAGAGCTTAAACGGCAGTTGATTCGTGTCGTTCCACGCCATCTTCTGCGTCACGAAGTAGTCGATGCCGCTCTTCTTGTAGATCTGCGGCAACTGCCAGGTGTATCCGAACGAATCCGGGTTCCAGCCGATGCGCACGTCCACGCCGTAGGCCTGCTTATACCAGCGCTTGCCCACCAGCAACTGCCGCACCAGCGACTCGCCGTCGGGCAGGTTCAGGTCCGGCTCCACCCACATGCCGCCTACGATCTCCCACCGCCCTTCGGCGATGCGCTTCTTGATCTGAGCGTTCATGTCCGGATACTTCTCCGCCATCCAGTCGTTGTAGGCCGCGGCCGACTGTGTGTAGGTGTAGCCGGGATACTCGTTCATCAGTTGCAGCGCCGTCGAGAACGTGCGCCGCACTACGTCCACCGTCTCCGTCCACGGCCACAGCCACGCCGCATCGATGTGCGAGTTGCCGCTCAGGTGTAGAGTCGCCGTCTCCAGCACCGGCCGCAGCGCCTCCAGCCTGCCCTGCGCTGCCTTCAGGCTCGCGTCGAATCTCGCCTCCGCCTGCGCCCGCGCCTCGCCGCCCGCGCTCTGCGCCGCGTCCAGCGCCGCCGTGTCCACCGCGCCGATCGCCGCGTTCAGCGCGTCCAATTTGCTCGCGTCGCCGTGTGCAAGGCTGGGCAGCAGCACTGCCGCCGACAAGAACTCCTGCGCCATGTCCTCGGGATTCGGCCGGCTCTCTGGAAACTCGATCTTCAAAGTTGCCCCGCGGAACGTCTTTGTGTCCACCGTCGCCAGCAGCTTTACCGCCACAACGATCTTGTCGCCGGGTTTCGCGCCATCGACGAGCACGATCGGCTCCAGGTCCTCGCCCATGGCCACGCGCCGCCCGTTGAAGTAGAGAATCTCCGGCATCGGCCCGTTGGCGTCGGCGCGGAACTGGAACCAGATCCGCGCGCCGGTCAGGTCGTAGCCGTTCAGCGTGTCGGGCACCTCAAACGTCTGACGGAACCAGACCGCGTCGGTCGGCGCCTTGGTTCCCACGGCCACGTCCTGCCATCCGCTCTCGTCCAAATTCACTTGCTCGCCGTGCGTCAAGTCGCCCGCGTGCATCTTCCACGTGCCGGCGGGCAGTTGCGCCAGGCTCAGCAGCCTCTCCACCACCGCGCGCTGCGGCTCCGGCATGAGCGCCACAGCCTTTTGCTGTTCGCTCAAGCGCTGGCCGTCAGCCGGTAGAGCGGCAGCGAACATTCCCATCGCCATCAACAGCACCAACACACCGGAGAAACGTGCTTTCAGCAGAGCATTCATGGCCGATCAAACCCCCGCAGCATTGTAGGACATCGTCGCTCATGCAGACGACTGACTTACGCAGCGCGGAAGGCTGATGCAGATGCACGGCCTTCCACTCGCGCACCGGAAGCATTGTCGGGCATCACCGCGCCGGTGGCTGCGATGGCTGAGACGGGCCTTCTTCCAGAAACTCGATGTAGCCGAGCAGCGCGCCCCAGTGGTAGAACCGGTCGCTGTTCGCCACATCGTCGCCCGCACCCAGCGTCGCGTTGTAGTTCTCGTGCACGTGCCCCTGCTCTTTCCACTCTTTCAGGAAGAGCGCGTACGACTTTTGCGCGAAGTCGCGGCGCGCCTCCAGGTCGTCGTAGTTGCGCAGCCCGAGATAGACGAGGTAGTTCATGGGTCCCCAGATCCGCCCGCGCCAGTAGTCCTGGTCGCCGAAGGCCGGATCGTCGCGCTCGATCGACGGCATCACCCACTCACCCCAGAACTCCTGGGAGTTGAGCAGATGCTTCTCGATCATCGCCTTGGCCTGTACGGGCGTCGCCGCGCGAGCAAGCATTGGGTAGAAGTTGGTGGGCGACAGGCGATGGCTGAATTGGCCCGTGTGCAGATCCTTGTTTAGAAAGATGCCCGCATCCTCGTCCCAGAGAGTGGCCAGGCTGGCGCGAAACTGCACCGCGCGGTCATGCAGCTCTTTCGCCTCGGCCGTCTTTCCCAGCACGTCGGCGATTTCGGCCAGCGCATCGCAATCCGCAATGTACATGCTCATCAGCCCCACGTCGGCCACCTCGAGCAGGTGCGTCTGCAGATTGTAGAAAGCCCCATCGTACATCGGGCTGTTGTCGAGCCCGGACTCGAGGATCGCCCCCCGGCGTGTTCCGGGCGACTTGCCGCCGGGATTCCCGGGATTCGTGTCGCCATCGCTGCCCCAGGCCAGATACCCCTGCATCGAGCGGTGCTCGTTCCACCAGCGGTTCCACTTGAGAAGCGGCTCAAACGTTTCTTTGAGAAACCACCGGTCGTGGAACTGCCGGTACAGGCCCAGCACCGTGATTGCGCCCACCGGCGGTTCGGACCGGCCGAAGCTCTTCCATCCGCCCGCCCTTGCATAATTGGGCACAAGTCCCTCCGGCGTCTCCTCGCGAAGAATCTCGACGGCGTTGGCGTAGGCCAGGTCGCGGTCGCCCATCCCAGCCATGCTGGCGGCAAAGAACGTATCCCAGTCGAACAGCACATACCCGCCCCAGCCCACGCTCCATACCCGGCTGACCGGCGAGATCACTCGCTTCCCGCCGGGCTCGTAGATGGTGTCCCATCCCAGCGTGGTTTCAATTGCATCGAGAATCGGCCCCTTCGCGCCTTCCGCGGTTATCGACTGCCTGTAGGCTTGCTGTTGCCGTTCGATCGCCGCTTCGATCTCGACCAGCGTGCGCTCGCGGCCCGTGCTCAGGCCCACCGGCTTGTCGAAGGCCGCCGCGAAGTAAGGCCCCGCAACGGGAATGTTGTCGGATGCGCCGGCTTCCTTCCCGCCCGCTTGCGTGCAGGTGCAATAGATTGCTGTCCGGCCGGAGGGCGCCTGCGCCTCCACTGTCGCGCCATGGCGCTCGGCCAAGCCCGGCAGGTTCCACAGGAAACCGACGGAAAACACCAGCGTGGGCGGCAGCGCGGTTTTCACGCTCGGCTCGAGCGGCGTCGCCAGCAGCACAAGGTCCGGCCCATCGTGCGCGCTTTGCACGCGCCAGTTGTGCCCTTGCCACGCGACGCGCAGCTCCGTGTAGCTCCCATCCCATGAGTGCGGGCCGGGAATCACCTGCTCGGCGCCGGCATCGAGCCGCCCGATCAGCGTGTCTCCCAGGTAGCGGTCGCCCGACACGGTCGTGTTGTGCTTCAGGCCCACTCGGATCGCCAGCCCCTCGGGCAGCAGCACCTGCGTGGTCACGCTGTTCGTATCCGAGGTGTTCCATCCGCGCGCCAGCCTGCGCTGTACCTGCGCGTAGTTCGCCGACCGCGATACGGCCGCCGCCGGAGCCGCGGCCGCGCCGGGTTTCTTTGCTCCGCTCTGCGCCGCTGCAGAGCCCGCGGCCTGCGCGAAAGCATGATTCGGCATCGCCGCCAGGCAAAGCGCTACGAAAACCCCCAGCATTCTGAGGAGAGGGTGGACAGGAATGCGCATACGCGATCCTCCTGCCGGCAGCGGGCGTGACTCACATAATGTCCCTGCCGCGAGCAATTGAACATCGCTGTAAACGATAACCGACGCGCGCGTTTTTCGTCCCCTCAGGCCGCGCATTCCGGGCGGTTTTCGCTGCCTTCGCCAGCCGCCGCCTTGCCGGGACTCGAATCGCCAGATTCCCATATCGCGGTACAAAATACCGAAATTCAAACGCCCTGTCTCCCCCCTGTGTGCTCCGTCACATCACCCTGTTCGCCCACATGATCAACATGAACCTCATGGATGCGTCGACCCTGATTCTGTTGGCTCCATGCTCACTCATATTGGGGGCCGCGCTGCAGATCCTCATCGCGCCGCTCAAGTCTGCCCGATTCAAGGGCATTCTGGCCTTTCTCAGTTGCATTCCTGCCCTCGTCGCCGTTGCCGGCATCATCCCGGCGGTGCGCCACGGGCAGGCGCTCGATCTGCATCCGCTGCCCTGGGACGGGCCCCTCGCCTTCGTCCTGCACATTGACGCCCTCAGCGTCTTGTTTGCCTTTATGGGCGCCTGCATCGGCGGCCTCGTGCTTCTCTACTCCATCGGCTACATGGCGCACGACAAGTCCGCCACGCGCTTCTACTCCACGATGCTGGTCTTCATCGGCGGCTTCATCACCTTGGTGTACAGCGCCAACCTCTTCATCTTCTATCTCTGCTGGGAAGTGGTCGGCCTATGCTCCTTCTCGCTGGTCGGTTTCTGGTACACCAACCGCGAAGCCGTCAACGGCGCCCGCAAGGTGCTGCTGATGACCCACATCGCCGGCTACGGCCTGCTCGCCGGAATCCTCGTCCTCTACCACCGCGCCGGCAGCGCCCTGTGGACCGACCCGGCAGTCGCGCACAGCTTCACCGGCGGCATCTTCGTCCTGATGCTGATTGCGCTGGTGGCCAAGAGCGTGCAGGTTCCGCTGCACACCTGGATCCCCGAAGCCATGGCCGCGCCCACGCCGGTCAGCGCGCTGCTCCACGCCGCCTGCTACGTCAAGGCCGGCGTCTATCTCGCCGCGCGCTTGCACAGCTTTGGCGCCTGGCCGCAATCCGGAGGCTTCGCATGGGGCAACGCTACCCTGGTCTGGATCGGCACCGTCACCATGGCCGTCGGCGTCATGTACGCCATGGTGCAGACCGACCTCAAGCGCATGTTGGCCTTCTCCACCGTCAGCCAGATCGGCTACATGATGATGGGCCTCGGCATCGGCACGCCGCTGGCCATCGTGGCCGGCCTGCTCCACTGCCTGAACCACGGCTTCTTCAAGGGCGGCCTCTTCCTCACCGCCGGCTCCGTGCAGCATGCCGCTGGCACGCGCGACATGAACCAACTCGGCGGCCTCGCCGCCAAGATGCCGCACACCACGCTCTCCTGGCTCATCGGCGTCGGCAGCATGATGGGCATTCCGCTTATGAGCGGCTTCGCCAGCAAGTGGATGCTCTACGCCGCCGCGTTGCAGGCCGGCTGGGCTGTCCCCGCCATGATCGCCTGGGCCGCGAGCCTCGGCACGGTCTTCCTTGGCGCCAAGGCCACCAGCGCGGTCTTCCTCGGCCCGGCGACCGAACAAACCAAGAACGCCCATGAATCTCCGCCCACAATGCTCTGGGGTATGGGCTTCCTTGCCGCGGGCAGCGTCGTCCTCGGCGTAGCGCCGCAGTTGGCCGTCAACTATCTCCTCAATCCAATCCTCGCCGCGCTCGGCCTCGGCGCCGGCGTGCAGGTCACCTGGTTCGGCCTCTCCGCCGATGCAGGCAGCTTCTCCTCGATCGGCGGCCTGGTGCTGGCGATCGTCTCGATCGTCCTCGGCGGCGCAATCTACGGTATCGCCTACGTCGCGCGTCCGGCGACCGCAACAGGCGGCGCGGCCCTCGCGGGCGCCGGTGGCGGAGTATTTACCGGCGGCGAGCCGCTCTCCGAGCAAGGCCGCCTCACTGCAGGCGATTTCTCCGAGATCTTCTACCAACATTGGCACTCCTTCTTCCGCTGGTCGAACGTCGACAAAGCCTACCTGGGCGTGTGGGCCGGTTTGCAGGTTATCTCGCGCGGGCTCGGCGTCCTCTTCGCTTGGATGGAGCGCTATGCCGCGGCGCTCGTCGTCGTCTTTGCCGCTGTGGCCTTCGCGCTCGCGCGCTGGGTCGTGCCCGGAGTCGCTCCGCGGCGTCTCCCGCTCCTTGCGCCTCTGGAGCAAGTCCCGCTCCTCATGATCTTCGCCATCGCCATCGCGGTGGTGGCCCTGCTGCTTGCGGCGCTCTCCACGAGCCCCGGCCGCAGGCTGGCAATTCCCATCCTTCTCATAGGCGCCGTCGTGGTCGATGGTCTGCTCATCGGGAATTCCTGGGCGCGCCTCGGCTTGCTCGAGCTGGCGGCGCTCTTGACCGCCGTACTGGTCTGGCGCACCGCGCGCTCGCAGTCGGCCAAGCTCACCTACCTCGTCGTCGTGCTCATCTCGGCCGGAGCCACCGTGGCCAGCGACTTGCTCGCCGACCGCGGACAGCTCGACTGGGCGCGCGCTCTCCTCTTCACAGGCATCCTCGTCAAGCTGGCCGCCGTACCGCTCTTCTTCTGGCTGCTCAAGCTGGCCGACGAAGTTCCGGCCCTGGTGCTCGGCGTCATCGTCGCGGTCGTCGATATGGCCGCCTTCGGCGAATTCTGCATCGCCGCGCAAGCCTCTCCTATCGCGCTCACCCCGCAGCCGCTCTGGATCTGGGTCGCCGCCGGAACTTCGTTCCTCGCCGCGCTCCTCATGCTCACCCAGCGCAGCCTCAAGCGACTGCTCGTGCTCTCCACGGCCGAAGACGTCGGCTTCCTGCTTCTCGGCATCGCATCGATCAGCGCATTCGGAATCCAGGGCGCTCTCGTTGCCGCCTCGACGCACGCCCTGGCCAAGGCGCTGCTCTTCGCCTGCCTCGCCGCCCCTGAAGCGGCCAGCGCGCTCGACGCCGAGCCCGTGGCTCTCGCCACGCGCTATCCCGTCAGCGCCTTCGGATTCCTCTTCGGCATGTTGGCCATGCTCGGCGTTCCGCCCACCCTCGGCTTCATTGGCCGCTGGCGCCTCTATGCGACGGCCCTGCAACTCGGCCCTGTGCCCCTCACGCTCTTCATCCTCTCGTCGATCATGGCGCTCATCGCCTACACGCTCGCCCTAACGCGCGACTGGTGGGGTCCGCCGCGCGATCCGAGTCCGCCGCCAACCCCGCCGCATCAAACAAATGAACCGATTGCCCTCAAGGCAGCGATCATCGTGCTGGCGGTCATCCTCGTCGCCGCCGGAATCTGGCCGAACGCTTGGCAAATGTTCCTGGAGGTACGGCCATGAAGCTCTGGAAGCGACTGATGTGCACCGCCCGCCGCCGCAGCCCCTGGCTCTTCCACATGAACTCGGGAAGCTGTAACGGCTGCGACATTGAGATCATCGCCGCGCTCTCGCCGCGCTACGACGCCGAGCAGTTGGGCGTGCTGCTACAAGGCAGTCCGCGCCACGCCGACATCCTCTGCGTCACCGGCCCGGTCACCCAGAAGGCCGTCGGCGCCGTCAAGACCGTCTACGACCAGGTCTGCGGCCCAAAGGCGGTCATCGCCATCGGCTCCTGCCCGGCCACTACCAACGTCTTCATCGACAGCCGCACGCTGGACGGCCCGCTCGACAGACACCTGCCGGTCGACGTATTCGTTCCCGGCTGCCCGCCGCGCCCCGATGCCATCATCGCCGGCGTCGCCAAAGCCGCCGAGATTCTTGCCGAGCGCGGCGACGCTCCACCGAAAGCCAATGTTGTGATGGCGAACGTCGCTGAGGAGGTAAGCCAATGACTCTGCTCACCGCCCTCGCCCGTTTGCTCATCTTCCCCGGCCTGCTTTTCGCCGTGCCAGCCGCTTGGTTCTTCCTTTGGGTCGAGCGCAAAGCCGTCGCCCGCATGCAGGAGCGCGTCGGCCCGCCCTTCATGCAGCCCTTCTGGGACTTCGTCAAGCTGCTCGGCAAAAGCACTCCGTCGCGCAGCGGCATCGCCGGTATGCTCATGCGCGCCTGGCCGCTGATCGCGGTCTCCGCCGCCGCCGGAGCTGTCGGCCTGCTGCCCGTCCTGCCGTCCTCGGGCGGCTTTGAAGGCGACCTCATCCTGCTGCTGGCGCTGCTCGAGCTGCCCTCGATCTGCATCATCGCCGCCGGCTTCTCCTCGCGCTCCATCTTCGGCGAGATCGGCTCGGCACGCGAAGCAACCCTGAGCGTCTCCTACAACATCGTCTTCCTGCTCGCCATCGTCTCCATCGCCGCCTCGCAGCACACCTTCCGGCTTGAGGCGCTGGCCAATGCGCCGGCCACCCCACTGCACTGGCTCGGCATTCTGGCGATCCTGGTCTGCCTGCCCGCCAAGCTCCACATCAACCCCTTCTCGCTGCCCAACGCCGAGCAGGAGATTTACTCCGGCCCGATGACCGAGTACGCCGGCCCCGAGCTGGCCATGTGGGAGCTTTCGCACGGCCTCGAGTGGGTCGCCGCCACCGGCCTGGTCGCCACGCTCGTCGCGCCGCATGTCACCGTGGCCTGGCTCGCCGGCCTCCTTTTCGTCGCCATCTCCTTCGCCGTCGTGCTGCTGCTCTCTGTCCTCGCCGCCGCTACGGCCCGTTTGGCCATCGACTCCAGCGTGCGCTTCTACTGGCAGTGCACGCTCATCTTCGCGGTTCTTGCCATATCGTCCGCGCTCCTCATGAGGTTCTGGTCATGAACATCCTCACCATGATGTGGAAGAATCTGCGGCGCGGTTATCAGACCTTGCTCTTTCCCGCGCGGCCTCGGGTCACGCCGCGCTACCGCGGCCTGGTCCAATTCAATCCCGAGTACTGCACCGGCTGCGCCATCTGCAAGATGCGCTGCACCTCCCGCGCCATCGAGTTCAAAGGCGGCAAGGGCGAGTTCACCTGGAGCTACAACCCCGGCCAGTGCACCTTCTGCGGTCGCTGCGTCGAGGGCTGCATCGAGCATGCGCTCAAGGAAGGCCGCGCCGAGCACGCCCTCTCGCAGGAAGAGGCCGTCCCGCCGATCTATCTCGAACAGGGCGAATTGAAGAAGTCCTACACCGTGGCCCGTAAGCCGCCCGCGCCCAGGCCCGCCGCTCCGCCCGTAGCGCCGGCCTCCGGGCCGGCTGTTCTGGCAGAGCCTGCCCTGAGCATTGCCGAAGGGTTCACGCCGCCTGGAGGAGATTCGCAATGATCGCACTCGACACCCTTCAGCAGAAGCTCGGAGCCGCCGAACCCTGGGTCCAGACCCACAGCGTCAACTGGCTCACTCCCGGCTCGCTGACCGTCCGCGAACTCACCCGGGAAATGAACTCCATCGGCGCGCGCTTCGTCACCATCACCGCCTACGAACTCCCCGCCAAGGCGGGCTTCCGCCTCGAGTACCACTGGGATCTCGAAGGCCGCCTGCTTGGCTTCCCGTTCCAGATCGCCGCCAACACCATCGAGAGCATCTTCGATCTGTGCGAGGCCGCCGATTGGATCGAGCGCGAAATTCACGAGGAATATTGCATCGATTTCACGGGCCGCGAATATGAACCGCTGCTCTTGCGCCAAGGCGACCAGTCCGGCGTCAACCTGCGTGAGGTCCCGGTCCCCGCATCGTCCGTTTGTTGCGTGTCCGGCCAAGAGGAGGTCAAAAAGTGAGTTACAAAATCCCCATGGGGCCCTATCACCCCGGTCTCGAAGAACCCTACAAGCTCGACATGATCTGCGAAGGCGAAACCGTCGTCGACGCCGAGCTCCACATCGGCTTCAACTTCCGCGGCATCGAGCACCTGGCCGAGACCCGCAACTACTACCAGGTCATCGCGCTCATGGAGCGCGTCTGCGGCATCTGCTCCTTCATCCACACCCTCACTCTTTGCCAGGCCATGGAAAAGCTCGCCGGCCTCGAAGCGTCGCCGCGCGCCAAGTACATTCGCGTCATCATGGCCGAACTGGAGCGCCTGCATTCCCACGTCCTTTGGGCCGGCATCGCCGCCAAGCTCATGGGCTTCAAGACCATGTTCATGACCTGTTTCGCCCTGCGCGAGAAAGTCATGGACGTGCTCCAGGCCATCTCCGGCAACCGCGTCAACTATTCGATGAACTGCGTAGGCGGCGTCAATCGCGATGTCGAGGACCCGCAGGCGCTGCTCCCCCTCATCGACGAGCTGGAGCGCGAGATGGTCAAGACCGTCATCCCCATCTTTACCACCAGCCACACCGCCATTTCGCGCTGCGCCGGCATCGGCGTGCTCACCCATGAGAAGGCCGTCTCTTGCGCCGTGGTCGGCCCCACCGCCCGCGCCTCGGGCGTCGGGCAGGACCTGCGCCGCGACGCGCCCTACGCCGCCTACGAAGAGATGGAATTCAATGTCCCCGTCGAACCCGCCGGCGACGTCAAGGCTCGCCTCCTCGTGCGTGCTCTCGAAATCCTCGAGAGCTGCAAGATTCTTCGCCAGGCCCTCACCAAGATTCCGCCCGGCGAGATCTCTTCCGCCGGCGACAAGCTCGTCTTCTCTACCGGCACGGCCACCAGCCGCGTCGAGGCTCCCCGCGGCGAGGTCATATACAGCGTCAGTTGGAAAGAGGGCTCGCGCAACCCGGCCCGGGTTCACGTCCGCACGCCCACCTACGCCAACATGCCGGCCGTGCGCTGGATGGTGAAGGGCGCGCGCCTCGCCGACACCCCGCTCATCCAGGCCTCCATCGATCCCTGCTACTCCTGCACGGACCGCTAGCCTGCATTTCTCGCCATCGCCTCTCAGCGTCAAGCGTCGGCTGCCGCCGCGGAAGCTCGTCATCGCGTGCTCAGCGCGCCGAACGGCAATAACATACTTGACTAACTATGACCGCTTGCCCCAAACTCGAAACAGCCGTGACAGGGCAAGCGGTCTCATTCGTCGGGGAGTTTGGGCCAGTCCAGTTGCTCCCACTCTTCAAGAGCGGAGAGGATTCTCTGAGGAGCGGGCGGGTTGTCTTGCAAGAGGGGGAGAAACCCCGTAACGATGTTGCTGACAAGATGCGTCAGCTTATGGAGCGTTGGGAGCAGAGCATTAGCCCGACCAACCGCCGGCTCAATGAGCGTTTCCTCGCTGGCGAGATTCACATCCTGATTGTCTTTCGGATCATCGAGACTCGTGAAGTATGGTTCGTATGCCTTGAGCGAGACGCCCCCAACGATCACATTCTCACCGATGGGCCAAAGGAAACTGTGCTTGTCTGTGTTGTCCAATCGTCTGAGCAGCCAGAGAGCCTCATTCCCGCCCTTATACGGCTTGAGCGCATCGATGGCCTCAATCGCTTCCCTCCGCGCACCCTGTATATGTCTTCCCTTTCTGCCTTCGTAACCCTTGAGGGAATACATTATCGGGAACTGAATATCTTCCCATTTTTCGGGCGGGGTTTCTCCGAACGTTACGCCAACCATGACCAAGTGAAAGGCGAGATGGTCAAGAGCGGATCGCAGGTTGTGGATCACGTCCCCAGCAATGGCGGGAATAGCCGGCGGATAGACATTCAGCGGGCGAGCGTTTAGGAATGGCTTTCCAGTCTCCGGCTGAGAATCGAGGCTAATCAGCTTAAAGGTTGCTTGGCCGAGAGACAAGATGGCCGCTTCCAGCTCATCGAGGTGCTTCTCGGCCCTTTCAATTTTTACGCGGATCAATCGGAGTCGGTCATCGGGCGTCATGGTCATCGATTGTAGAATATCGGCACTATGGACATCATCATTTGGGTGGCTCTTGTTGCGGCGCTCACCTACGCTGTATGGGCCGGAGACCAACTAAAGGCAATCAGGAGGGAACTGGAGGCGCTCCGGGAAAAGATGGGCAAAAAGTGACCGCGCTATTATCAAGCATGAACCAAATCGAGATTTGGGCAACCTTCATGTTTTTGCTTTTCATCGCCGTCGGCGTCCACGATATTAGCAAGGACGTTAAGGCGATACGGAAGAAGATAGAAGCCCAAAAGTGAAAAGCCGCCTTGCCGGGCGGCTCCTCGGTTTCACACTCAGAAGCGAATCATCGCATGGAGTGTGTCGAAATGCAAGAATCGGGCATTAGAGATGCCGAAGAGCAAGCAAATCCGACTTCGCGCTTGTCTCCCACATCGAACTCATTTTCTCTTGCTGATTTTGTTTATCTGGAGATCGGCTTGCGGCCAAATAGCGTGCGAAGGAATCCGCGTATCCTGGGTTCAAATCTTTCAGGGCCTTGTGAGACGCCACCAGAAACCGCTGATTCTCAATGAGGGTGTCTACCACGGTTTCTAGCAAATAGCTCAATTTGGCGAACACAGCTTTCTCTTGGTCGGTCATGGGGTGTAAATCCTCCTCGTTTTCCCTGGTTGCGTTATGATAACGCCATTATGGTGGTAGTCGGAATCGTGATTGCTGTCGGCGTTGGGCTGATTGTGGTGATCTTGTCTATGATGATGCACAACGTAGGCGCTGTCGCAGACGAGCTGGCGCAAATCCGTTGGATTTTGGAACAAAAGCGTGAAGACGAGGCTCAGAGGAATTATAAGAGCCGCTTTGTTGAGAAGGCATAGAAAAGCCCGGACTGGCATCCGGGCTTTTCACGATCTTTGAGAAGCGAATCAGGCACTCTTCTCTGTGCTTAGAATACAACGGAAAGGAGAAAGTGTGCCTATCGCAGAATGGCGGAATTGCGATTTAAGGTCAGGAATCCTATGCTCTTCATGCAGGTCATCAACCCACCGATTATTCGTATTCCGCCTCCTCCGGAGCAGCCGTGGTACGAATCTGCCTTTTTCCTCGCCGCGATTGGCTTCTGCGTCACGTTTTTCCTCGCGGGGGTTGGCATGACCACAAGAGGAATATTCACGCATGTTTTTTTCGTACTGTCGTGGGTGTGCGGATCGTTCTCTTTGTGGATCGTCTGCAAGAACGTATTCCAGAAAAAGAAGCTCGCGTGCTGGGCACTCATGGCTATGTTGCTTGGGATTTTCATTGGCGCGGCAGATTTAGCTGCTATACACATTGGGAAGTGAAATCGCGCTATGATAAGCCCATGAGGCCGAAGCCGCAGTCACCCGAATACAAGGCGTTTGAGAACCTGCTTGGTGAAGTCCTCACGGTGTCGAAGGCGGAACTGAACAGGCGCATCGAAGCGGACAAGCGCGAGAAGCGAACGCCTAAATCCGCTTCCCGCGTCTCTGCCGAGTCAGCCACCCGAACCTAGAACGCCGTTTCTCCCACCTTGCCGGTCAGTTCTGCGTAAGTCAGTCTCTTCCCTGAAATCTGCGATACTGCCAGCGCGAAGCGATCCGCGTCATTGACGGGATTGTCTTTGGTGGCTCGGTTGTTGTAGCGAAACGCCTGCTCATCGGCGTACCGCTCCAGGTGGAAAGGCTCTACGGCAACGTAGGTTCCCTTCAAGCCACGCTTGAGCAATGACCAGAAGTTCTCGATTCCCTGAGTGTGAACCTGCCCGCGCACGTACTCCTCAAGGTGATTCACGGTTTCGTGGATGAAGTGCCTTGCCTTGAGGCCGTCATAGCCCGAATGCTGGTCGGTGTAGACAGCGCCCACGGGAACGATCTGCTTGACGATTTCCGCTTGCAGGGTTGTCCTTGTCACATCGGGAATGACCTTTACGCGGGCATAGCGGTCCAGCATCCCGAGGACGGCGGTTTTGGGATCGCCATTTTCGGCCAGCTTCATCTTCGCCCGTTTGCTGGCGTGCATGTTCTTCATCTTTCCGCCGACAAAGGTTTCATCGACCTCTACAGGCTTGCCAGAGGGTCCGAGCTTCTTCACAGAGCGATTCTTCATTGCCTCGCGGATACGGTGGAGCATGAACCATGCCGACTTCTGAGTGACGCCAATCTCGCGGGCCAACTCATAGGAACTGATTCCGTTCTTACAGTTCGCCAAGAGCCACATGGCGGGGAGCCACTTCTGGAGCGAGATCGCCGAATCCTCGAAGATGGTGTTGAGCTTGACGGAATACTGCCGTCCGCACTCCCGGCACTGCCAGCGCCGCTGATTCTTGAGCCAGTGCTGGCGATCCTCGGGCGATAGACAGCCGGGGCACTCAGGGCCAGTAGGCCAGCGCATGAAGGCCACGGTATCGATGCAGGTCTGCTCGTCAGAGAAGTATCTGATTGCATCTGCGAGGGTTTTGACTTCGTTTCTCATGGCAAAACCAGAATTGCACAGAATTGATCATTAGTCAAGTATATTATTACCCGCCGAACTCGCTGATTTCTCTGCCACATGGCTTCGTCTTGCATCCCGCAAGATTTTCCTTGCCCGCATTGCAGAGTATTTCTGTCTGCCGGCGCACAATGAACCTGGCAGTAGAAGGAGTGCGGCTCTGTTCCCTGTTCCCTGTTCCCTGTTCTCTGATTTTGGCTTCTAACTCCTTTGCTGAGACGAATCTGCGGATAAGTCATTAGGAATCAGCCACTTGGCGCGCCATTCGTGTGCCAACCGCTTGAAACCAAAGCGGTACGGACCGGTCACATTCCTGACATTTTGAACCGGGGACATATCTGACACTGCTTCGAGGCGATGAGGACGTAAAAACGAGCTCATGGCCTGGAAAACGAGCAGTGCGATGGAAGAGA
>JBEKUS010000061.1:0-22979 GCA_049514795.1 Occallatibacter sp. | reverse complement strand
ACCCGGATCGACCGCGCACAGGAGGGCGCAAAGCCCGTGGCCGTATCCGTTTTTCTCCGCAATCTCCCTTCCTGGGTTTGTCGGCAGCATCCACGCAGTCCCGGCCGTGACCGGGCGGTGGCTTATACAAGATCGGCGGCGAGAGCCCGTAAGAATGCTCAGCCGCGGCAGAAGGGGAACAGGGGCATTGAGTAAATCGGCAAGTACGGCAACACTCTTTCCCTCGTGGAAGGAGGAAGTGAACCGGCGCGTGGCTGCGCATCTGAGCCAGAAAACGGCTTCTGTGGGCGAGACCAAGCCGCAGCAGGAAGGGCGGCCTGCGCCCGCCAGCCGCGCCGCGCGAGCCGCCGCCCGGGTGGCGGAGCGGTATGCGCACGCGCCCAGCTACAGCGAGATTCTGGCCGGCGAGGCTCGCGCCGCTGTGCGCGCGGCCCAGGCTGCTTCGAGGGCGGCCCAGGAGGCGCACGCCGCCGTACAGTACGTTCTGGCCGGGCTGGAGGCTGCCGCGGGCGATCCAGCTTGGGACACGGACACCCCGTCCGATCCTGCCCCCCACCGCCCGGCTCGGCCGGCCGCGGCTCCGGAGAGCCCGGGCGATCCGGTCCACTTCGACGAGGACATGCATCTCTCCGCGCGCGTTGCAACGGCGCAACCGGCCGGGCGCACCGAGGCAGGGCCTGCGATTTGGGGCGAGCAGGAGGCTCATCCGGTCATTCTGGATGCCGCCGTGGCCGCGGAGGGGTTCGAGCCGGCTTTGCGTGCCCCGGTTCCGCATGAGGATGAGCCCTTTCACCAGGTCGATCCGGCCCAGCCCATTTACGGCAACTTGATTCAGTTTCCGCGCGAGATGGTCGCCACGCGCAAGATACGTCCGCGGCGCGCCGAGGGGCCGCTGGCCGCGGCGGAGCCTGAGGCGCAGTTGAGCATCTTCGAGATCGATCCGGCGACGATTTCGACCCAGCCCGCAGTTGTAGCCGAGGAGCCTGCGGCGCCCGCCTGGATGCGCACGGAGCTGGTGAGCGCCGTGTTTGAACCGGAGCCGATGGAGGATCTCCTCGAGAAGCCGGAGCCGCAGGCAGCGCCTGCGCCTCTTGAATTGGCGCCCCCGAGCCGCCGGCTGCTGGCCCACGTCGTGGACGCGAGCCTGATCGTCGCGGCGTTCCTGGGGGCAGCCACGGCGGTTGGGGCCCATGCCGGCTCGCTGCCGGGCCCGCGCGCCGCTGCGCTGGGCTCGGCGATTGCTCTTCTCATCATCGGAGCTGCCTATCAGATCCTGTTCGTCACCCTGACCGGGGAGACGCCGGGGATGCGGTACGCAGGGATCGGCTTCAGTACCTTCTCGGGCGACCGGCCCAACAACGCGCAACTCTGCGGCCGGTTGATGGCGCTGCTGCTGTCGGCGGCGCCGGTCGGACTGGGACTGGCCTGGGCGCTCTTTGACGAGGGCGGCCTTACCTGGCACGACCGGCTGTCGAAGACGTACCTGCGGAAGCGGTGAACGGATGCGCCGAAAAGCCGTTCTCTTCTTTTAATCCGGGAGAGCATTGCGCCGAGGTTGTTCGAAGAACGCACCTGGCATATACTTATGTATATGCCAAGCTTGTGGAGGACACCATGCAGGCCACTGCGAAGGTCTTTATGAATAATCGAAGCCAGGCGGTCCGTCTACCCAAGGAGTTTCAATTCAAAACGCGCGAAGTCTTCATCCGCAAGCAAGGCGATGAAGTGATTCTCTCACCGCGTCCGAAGGACTGGTCTGCATATCTCGCGGAGCATCCCATCGCATCGGAGGAGTTCATGGAGGGCGTTGAGGATCTTCCCTTCGAGGAGCGTTCATTCTGATGGCGGAATACATGCTCGACACCGACATCGCCTCGTACATCATGAAAAGCAAGAGTCCCGCCCTCATGCAAAAGCTGCAGACTGTGCCCACCAGCGCGGTGTGCATTTCCGCAATTACGAAATCCGAAATGATGTACGGAGTGGAGGTTTCTCCGCGGCAGCAAAAAGACCGTGCAGCACTCGACTTTTTCCTGCGGCACCTCGAGGTACTCGATTACCCTGCCGGCGCAGCGGCAGATTATGGCAATATACGCGCCGCGCTCAAGTCGCGTGGGGCGCCGATCGGACCCAACGATACGCTCATCGCCGCTCATGCGCGCTGCCTCGGTTTGACACTCGTGACGAATAATACGCGCGAATTCAAGCGTGTTCCGGGTCTCAAGATCGAGAATTGGGCCTAGCAAATGGGCTTGATCAGCGAATGAATGGACAGCATCTGCCCGCATTACTTGGCACATCGGCTAACGATCACCTCCGTTGGCGCCCACACCATCCAATCCCATTTCTTGGCTAAAGGCAGCAACCAGGCGAATCTCTGAACCGTGACGCGATATGACGTGTTCGCTTGAGCCTTGCTTCTGTAGTCGAAGGTCGCACGCCGGTCATCGCCTTGTACAAAGGTCAGCGGAAGGGCAGATACGTCCCAGCTTTCCTTTGGAGCGCGCTCCAACCCAAGAATCTCTTCCGCGGCGACCGCCTGCGCATCCAGTCTCTACGGTTGGTGACCCTGGTTTACCGAGTCTTGAAGCTCCCGATATTTCTGGCGATTGACCGAGAGCGCCTCGCGACGTGCCGGACATTGTCCGTAAGCCAAGAGAAGAGGGGCGCACGGCAAGATCAGGAAGAAAAACGCTCGAATGCACTTGCCCCGAGCCATGCAGTCCTGCCTTCTTGCCCTTCTAGCGCACTCCAATCCTACGAGACACCGAGGAGCCGTGCAATCCGAACTTCCGATCAGCAATACATGGCCGCCTACCGCGGCCGCAACGCGCGCACGCCCGGCTCAGTCCGCCTGGTAGCGGTGCAGGCGGCCGAGGCCGTTGAAGGCGGCCACCTTGTAGCACTCGGCGAGGGTGGGGTAGTTGAAGACGGTATCGATGAAGTAGTCCACCGTGCCGCCCATGGTCATGACCGCCTGGCCGATGTGGACCAGCTCGCTGGCGCCTTCGCCGATGATGTGCACGCCGAGAATCTCGCGCGTGTCGCGATGGAAGATGAGCTTGAGGCGGCCGGTGGTGTCGCCGCGAATCTGGCCGCGGGCGACCTCGCGATAATAGGCCATGCCCACCTCGTAGGGCACGTCTTCGCCGGTCAACTGCTCCTCGGTCTTGCCGATGAAGCTGATCTCGGGGATGGTATAGATGCCATAGGGATAGAAGCTGGGGTTGGACGTGGAGACATGGTCGCCGAAGGCGCGCACCGCGGCGATGCGTCCCTGCTCCATCGACACCGACGCCAGAGATGGGAAACCGACCACGTCGCCGGCGGCGTAGATGTGCTCGACCTTGGTCTGGTAGTGCTCGTCGACGGCAATGCGGCCGCGGCTGTCGGCTTCGAGGCCGGCGGCTGCCAGATTCAGGTCTTCCACGTTGCCCTGGCGGCCCACTGCGTAGAGCAGCGCATCGCCCGAGACCTTCTTGTTGCTCATCAGGTTGGCGACTACGGTGCCCGGCGACGGCTCCTCGACGCTTTCCACCTCCTCGCCCAAGCGCATGGTGACGCGGGCGTCGCGCAGGTGGTAGCTCAGGGCTTCGACAATCTCCTGGTCGGCGAACTCGAGCAGGCGATTGCGCTTCTCGATCAGGGTGACGCGCACGCCGAGCACCGCGAACATGCAGGCGTATTCCACGCCGACGACGCCGCCGCCGACGACAACGAACGAGCGCGGCAGCGCATCAAGGCCGAGGATCTGATCGCTGTTGACGATGGTCTTACCGTTGACGGGCACCTTGCTCGACGCGGCGGGTTTGGTGCCGACGGCGATGACGATCCGGCCGGCTTCGAGCGTCGAATCGGTCTGGGGCCCTTCCACGTGCACCTGGTGGGGATCGACGAAGCGGGCGATGCCGTGCACCACTTCGATGCCGTTGCGCGAGAGTTGCGCCTCGGTCACGTCGACTTCGGTCTTGATCACGGCCTGGACGCGGAAGGCCAGGTCGGCCATGGTGATCTTCTCCTTTACCCGGTAGCTGACGCCGTAGATGGCGCGGTAGTTATAGCCGGAGAGGTGGAGCACCGCCTCGCGCATGGTTTTCGAGGGGATGGTGCCGGTGTTGATGCAGGCGCCGCCGACCACCTGGCGCGCCTCGACCACGGCAACACGTTTCCCCATTTTGGCTGCAGCCACGGCGGCCCGCTGGCCGGCGGGCCCGGAGCCGATCACGATCAGGTCGTACTGTACCGCGCTCATACGAATCTCACTCCCGGTCTGGACGCTGCCTCTTGGTTGTCCGCACGGCGGGCCGACTTTTCACGGAGCGGTTCCAGAGTTCAAGTCCGGTCCCTGGCTTCGTTCAAGGTGGCTCGACCTTCCACACCAGCGAACAAAAGATCGTTTGCCGGGGACCCCGGAGAGGAAAGAGCCCCTTAGCCTTCGTGGCTTCTCGTTACAGCAACTCCGGAACCGCTGCAGCCGGGCCGAGGGTATTTCCAGAATAACTGTATACGCAGGAGGAAGAAGAGAGATGAACGCGGGTGAACGGAGGCGAGGGAGGCGGGAGCGGAAAGACGTGCCAATGGGGGAATGCGGGATGCTCCGGCGAGGAGTATCGGGCGCCCTCGCCGGAGCCGTGGCCATGCTCACCGGCGCGGGCCGCTTCGATGGCCGCGTTGAGGGCCGGCAGGTTGGTCCGCTCGCTGATCTCCTGAATCACGTGGACCACTTTGCCGATCTCCTGCGAGCGGAGACTGGGACCCGCTGTCAGTGGAAGGAAACCGCGGGTTCACAGCTTCTTCGACATCGCGATGCCGTAGCACTCCTGGCCGGGCCGGAGAGGCTGGGAGGGTTTGAACGGCTCGGTTCCGGTTTCGACGTAGCCGAAGCGGCGATAGATCGGAGGCAGCTCCGGGCGCAGGCTGAGCACGGTGATGTCGATACCGTCGCATCCCTGCAGACGGAATCGGTCTTCGGCCGCCGCGACCAGCTTGCGCGCGAGGCCCATGCCTTGGCGGGCGGGATCGACGGCCAGCATTCCCAGATAGCCGCGCGCTCCGCGCCGTTCCGTGTAGACCGAGCCCAGCAGCCGGCCGTCGCCGTCCTCGGCCACGAGGATCGTGCCTTTGGCCATCATGGCGGTCAGGCGGTCCTCGTCGGTGCGCGTGCCTTCGAGAAAGGTCTCAACAGCGAAGGCGGCGTTGATGAGAGCGATGAGCCGCGGGCGATCGGCGGCGACGGCTTCGCGGAAACAGATTGCCCCGCCAGCTCCTGCTTCTTTGTTCGGGCTCATTTCTTCCAGTGTATTTCGAATGCGCTCGAGACCTCGCATCGACACAATGCGGCTCCAACGTCAAGCCGCCGCAACAGGGGCCGCTTCGCCAGGCGAGCCGGCGGCGCCGAAGTGAACGGTGCGGAAAGGCGGGACTGCCGCAGGCCGGATGCGCTTCGCCGCTCCCGGCAAGGGCGCCGCGAGGAACTCAGTGGACGCCCTTACCCGGATCCCACACACCCTCGAGCTTGCGCACGTAGAGAATCTGCCCGATGTGGTAGGCGTTGTGCGCGCCAATATGCGCAATCAGCGAGGCATTCTCCGCCAGCTTCTTGTCATCGGCCGATTCCACCGCCTTTTCCCAATCGCTCAAGACCTGATCGAGCTTCTTCACCAGGTCGTCCCACTGCGCGGCATCGAAACTGTTGAACGTCTCGTCGTTGTTGCCGCTGAATGCCGGAGGCTTTTCGCCTTTGAAGCCGGCGAGCGCTCGCGAGTCCCAGAACCAAAGGTGATAGGCAAGCTGCCCCACCGAATGCTGGCCCTTTCCCGGCGACCACTTCGCCTGCTCGGCGGTCAGTCCCGCGACGGCGACGTTCGCCGGCACAAACCAGTCTTCGCTGTTGTGCGTGGTGCGCAACTGCTCAAGCAGAACGCCGCGTAGCGTCGTCGGGTGAGCATTGTTCTGTGCTGAAGCGGCGGCTGTCGCCAGAAGGAGCATCAACAAGAGGATTCGTTTCATAGTGGCCTCCCTGTGTCTCTTAGACCCCGGAAGTGTACCACGGGCCTGTCGGGCTGAAATCGGGACGTGCATCCGTTCATCGCCCGCCGATCCCTGGAAGCCGCGCCTTGATTGCGAATCGCTGGTGCCTGGTCACTTCTTCTCTGCGAATTCAGGCCTCGCTGCCCTTCAAGCCGATGTTTCTGATCTGCTATTCCCCATGCGCGGCTTTCTGTTCTACGCTCGTAACCATGGAATTCAGAATCGTTGAGCTGGAGCGGGAGCCGGTCGAATTCGACCTCGAGCTCGCGGCGGGCGCGATTGATTTTGGCGAGGAAGCCGAGCAAGCGGGAAATCTCGCCACCTCAGGCCGGGCCGAGGTGATTCACGAGCACCGCGGGCCCCACGAGATTGTCGCCGACATCCGCCTGAAGGGCCGGTGCGAGGGCAGGTTCCAGGTTCCCTGCGCCCGGTGCATCGAGCCGGTCGAGATACCGCTGGCCGCCGAGTTCGACCTGATCTTCCGCCCCATGGGGGCCGATGGCGGCGCCCCGGAGCGGTCGATCACGGCGTCGGAAACCGAAATCGGGTATTATCAAAAGGACAGTCTGTCGCTTGAGGATGTGCTGCGCGAGCAGGTGCTTTTGTCCCTGCCGGTCAGGACTCTGTGCAAGCCCGGCTGCAAGGGACTTTGCCCGCACTGCGGAGCCAACCGCAACACAAACCCCTGCTCCTGCGAGGAGGGTCAGAGCGACCCCCGCTGGGAAGGGTTGGTCAGGGTACGCGGCCGGATCAAGTCCTGAAAAATCAGCCCCTTATAACTGGATGCGCCGCCAGTTGCCGAATGCCGGACCTGGCTGAATGCGGCGCGCTCCGGCGAGGGCGCCCGCAGGGAAGGCCGGCGGGTGAAATTGAAAGGAATTGCACCATGCCGAATCCGAAGAGGCGCCACTCGACGCGCCGTACCGCCACCCGCCGTGCCCACGACTTCCTGACCGCGACCGGGCTTTCCGAGTGCCCGACCTGCCACGAGAAGAAGCTGCCCCACCGCGCCTGCCCCAAATGCGGCGAGTACAAGGGCCGCGCCGTGCTGGAAGTGAAGGAAGAGAAGTAGCTTACGGCGACTGAAGATGCTCACCGACATCGCGCTTGACGCCGTTGGTTCCGACAAGGCTCCCGAGCCGGAGATCCGGGGAGCGATACTCGCCTGCCGGGCGCTGCCCGTCCGGGTCCACCTGATCGGGCCCGAGTCGGAGCTGCGCGACCTGCTCGACGAACACCTGGGAGACGAAGAGCTGCCCATCGTCATTCACCACGCCTCGGAGCGGATCGCGATGGACGAGAAGGCCGCCCACGCCGTGCGCACCAAGCGCGACAGCACGTTGCGCGTGGGCCTGAAGCTGGTGCGCGAGGGCGCGGCGGCGGGCTTTGTCACCGCCGGCAACACGGGAGCGGCCATGGCCACGGCCAAGATGGTGCTTGGCGCGCTGCCCGGCGTCGATCGCCCGGCTTTGGCCACGCCCATGCCCACCGCCCGGGGCAATCCGTGCGTGCTGCTCGACGTGGGCGCCAACGTGGACTGCAAGGCGCACAACCTGGCGCAATTTGCGGTGATGGGCGAGACGTACGCCCGGACGGTGCTCAAGATTCCGGAGCCGCGCGTCGGTCTGCTCTCGATCGGCGAAGAGGAGACCAAGGGCAACGACCTGACCCGCGAAGCGCAGCCGCTGCTGAAAGCTCTGCCCATTCACTTCATCGGGAACGTGGAAGGCCGCGACATCTTCAGCGGCCTGGCCGACGTGATTGTCTGCGACGGCTTTGTGGGCAACGTGGCGCTGAAGACCAGCGAAGGCGTGGGGCGCTTCGTGCGCGACGTGCTTCGCCAATCGCTCACCCGCACCGTGACCGCGCAGGTGGGCGCACTGTTGTCGCGCCGCGCGTTCAACGACTTCCGCCAGCGGCTCGACTACCGCGAGTACGGCGGCGCGCCGCTCCTGGGTGTGCGCGGCGTCTGCATCATCTGCCACGGCTCGTCGAACGACCGCGCCATCTTCAACGGCATCCGGGTCGCCTACGAGTTCTCGCGCTCCGGCGCCAATGCGTGTATCGAGCAGGCCTTTGCCGGTCGCCCCAAGCCGCGGCCGGAGCAGGACGCGGGAGCGGATGGCGAAGCCGTGGTGCAGTGAGTAGCGGCAGGGACAAGGGACCAGCGGGATGCTCTCCGGGAGTTGCTCCAAAGTGCCGGCGCCGCAAAGCGAATGGAACGCAGATCTGTTGAGTGAGCTTGCCTGCCCGGCGTGCCACGGCGATCTGCGTCTCGATAGCGGGAGGCTGATCTGCGGCGGCTGCCGTCGCGCCTACCCGATCGTCGATGGCATTCCGGTGCTGATCGTCGACCGCGAAGAGAACCCACGAATGCCCCGGCTATGATCGTCGACCATTTCGCGGGGTTCGCGAAGCGCTGACGCTCAATCGCGCACGGCTTCAGGGGGGCCAATAAGACCGGACAGCTCCGAACCGGAGAGCGCATCTGCGGCGAAGGAGAAGGTCCCAAGATCGAGCACTTCGCGGGTGCCGCGGATGACGGCTGTCAGAGCGGTCCGGCTGAAGGCGGCGCCGAGGCTGATGCGGCGAACTCCCAAAGCAGCAAGTTCTGAGACGGAGAGCGGAGGCGCGCCTTTGAGGCCGACCAGCACGTTTACGGGCTTGCCGACCGAAGCACAGACGGTTCGAATGTCCTCCGCGCGGGTGATTCCAGGAGCGAAGAGGACATCCGCCCCGGCGGCTTCAAAGGCCTGCAATCGGCGGATGGTTTCGTCCAGATCGCGGCGTCCGTGGAGGTAGTTTTCCGCGCGGGCGACGAGCATGAAAGGGAAGGGCAGTGCGTGGGCGGCAGCAGCGGCCGCTGCAATTCGTTCCACCGCATGATCGAATTCGTAGATGGGATGCTCGGGATTGCCGGTCGAGTCCTCGATGGAGCCGCCGACTAGGCCGGCCATCTCCGCCGCTAGGCGAATCGTCTCGGCAGCCGTTTCCGGACTGTGGCCATAACCGTTTTCGAGATCGGCGGCAACGGGAAGAGGAGTGGCCTCCACAATCGATCGAGCATTGGCGAGGCCTTCGTTCCGGTTGACGGCATTCGTTCGATCACGCCTGCCGAGCGAGTTCGCCAGTCCGGCGCTGGTCGTGGAAAGGGCCGCGAATCCGAGACTGGTCAGTATCCGCGCGGTCCCGGCGTCCCACGGGTTGCCGACGACGAAGAGTTCAGGCCGTTGATGAAGAGCCTGGAACCGCAGGGCTTTTTCGGTTTGAGCCGGCATGGATGCTTGCTCCGTTTCGCAGATGCAGAAAGGTCTTACCGCCGCAAATAGAACGGCAGCACGATGAGCGCGGCAATGCCGATGGCCGCGACGAGCGCCAACCCGATCAGAGTGTAGAGAAGCCAGAGGCTGGGCCCGACGGGATGCCCGTCGCCGGGCTCCGCGCTCCGGCCAGTTTCCATCCGCTCGGCGTCACTCATACTTCAGCGAGTCCACGGGGTCCATCTCCGCGGCGCGCGTTGCGGGGACGGTGCCGAAGACGACACCCACCAGAACGGCTGCGGTGAGGGCGATCAGCACCGAAAGCCATGAGAAGGGGAAAGCGTAGTCCGTAAAGATGCGGATGGAGAAGGGAATCAAGAAGCCAAGCAGGCTGCCCACCAAGCCGCCAGCGAGGGAGATGAGCACCGCCTCGGTCAGGAATTGCAGCTTGATCTCGCGGTTGGTCGCGCCGAGCGCCTTGCGGATGCCGATTTCGCGGATGCGGGAGCGGACGTTGGCCAGCATGATGTTCATGATGCCGACGCCGCCCACGGCCAGCGTCACCGCGGCCACCAGCACCAGCATCGCAGTCAGCGCATCGGCGATCTCGGCCGCCGTCACCAGCAGGTCGGTGAGGGTCTGTGCTTTGTAGACGGAGTTCGTCCGGTGCCGCGAGGAGATCACGCGGATGACCTCCCGAGACGCGCTGGGAACCTCGTCCATGGATTGCAGGGAGAAGTAGATCTGATTGATCCTTTCGGTTCCGGTGAAGTAGCGAGCCACCGAGTACGGAATCAGGATGGTCTCGTCCTCAATCTCCGACTGGCCGAAGTCGTTCACGCTCTCCTTGAAGACGCCGATGATGGTGAACGGAATGCCGAGAATTTCGAAGGTGCGGCCAATCGCAGCGTCGGTGTTGCCATAGCGCTCTTTGGCGAAAAGGGTGGTCACGACCGCGCAGCGGATATGCTCGGTGTCGTCGATGTCGTCGAAGAACCGGCCGTCGGTGGCAATCAGGTTGCGAATGTTCTTGTACTGCGCATCGACGCCCAGCACGACAATGTCCTTCTGGATTCCGCCCGGAAAGCTGATGCGATTGTGCATCGTCAGCACCGGCGAGGAGTACATGATGCCGGGAACCTGCTGGTCGACCGCCCTCTCGTCCTCTCGAGTCAGGTAGTCGTTGTACCGCGCGCGCTCGGCCGCCGTGGCGCCTCCGCCCGCATATTCCACCTCAACAGAATTGGTGCCGATCTTCTGCAGCAGTTCAAGGACGTACTGCTTGCCCGTCAAGCCGATGGTGACCACCAGAATCACTGACGCGGTTCCGATCACCATGCCCAGAGCGGTGAGCGCAAAGCGTGTCTTGCTGGCGCGAAAGCTGTCGCCGGCGATCTTGAGGATCTCGCTCATGAGCATGGTGCGGCGGGCGCTCTGCAGCGTCTCCTGAAACGAATGCGCGCGGCCCTGTTGGGTGGTGACTGGATTCATTGCTTTCTACTCGGCAAGATGCGCGGGTCTGCCCCGAGACGTCCGATCCCGGTAGCGGAATTGCGGCCAGGCAGGTATCGCGCATTTCCTCTTTTGATAGCTTACGCGCTCGAATGGGCGCGAGGAAACCGGCGGGGCGGAATGTGTGTGCCAAGGGCCCGGCCGGGATTCGCGCCACCTACTGGCGCTCAAGTTCGCGCCACAATGCGGCGAGGGCTTCGACCTGAACCGCCTCTGCGCGAGCCTGAGGGCCGATTCCCGCGGCGGCGAACGCGGCCGTTGCGGTCTCGGCCGGGTAACCGGCCGCGCGCAGGTTGTTGGCGAGCGTCTTGCGCTTCTGCGCGAAGGCCTGGCGGAGGAATCGCAGGAATGCGTCCTCGGCGACGCCCAGCTCGGCGAAGCGCGGCGTAAACCGCCAGCGGAAGACCGTGGAATGCACTTGCGGGCGCGGCGAGAACGCCGCTGGCGGCAAGGTGAACAGCGGCTCCACGGCGCCGTACATCTGCACCGCGACCGAGAGCAGGCCGAAGTCGCGCGAACCGGGCGCGGCGGTCACGCGATCGGCCACCTCGCGTTGCACCATGAGCACGGCGAGGTCGAGCGCCGCGTGGCTGGAGGCGAGCTTCATCAGTATCGGCGAAGTGATGTAGTAGGGCAGGTTGCCGGCCACGCGAAGCCGCTCGCCGGCTTGGGCCGCGGCGGCGGCGAAGTCGAACTGCAACACGTCCTGCTCGACGACTGCGATGCGATCCGGATCGGAGCGCTCCCGCAGGCTTGCGGCAAGCTCGCGGTCGATTTCGATCGCCACGACCCGCCCGGCGCGCGCCGCCAGCGCTGCGGTGATGGCGCCGCGGCCGGGGCCGATCTCGACGACGGTGCGGCCAGCGACGTCGCCCAACGCCGCGACGATCCGCTGCGCGGCCTCCACGTCGACGAGGAAATTCTGCCCGAGCTTGGATTTGGCCGGCATGCGCTGCTCCGATGGTAGACGAGCCGGGGTGCGTCACGGCTGGTGTTGTACGGAGCTCATCGGGGCGCGTTCCATTGCACTAAACTGAACCTGACGGCCGAAAGACTCCCCACGCACCTGCCGAGGTTTCTTTGCTGATCGATTCTCACGCCCATCTAGACAGCCCACGCTATGCCGCAGACCGCGAGGCGATGCTCATTCGCGCGCAGGAGGCGGGCGTGGGCGCTGTGCTGTCGATCGGCATCGGCGAGGGGCCGGCGGAGATGCACCAGGCGCTCGAGATCTGCCGCCAGTTCAATGCGCGGCGGGTGGGCGGGGCCAAACTGCCCCGTCTCTTCGCGAGCGCGGGGATGTATCCGCATACCGCCGCCGAAGCTAGCGATGCCGCGCTGGCCAAGCTCGACGCGCTGCTGGCCGAGCCGGAGGTGATCGCCTGCGGCGAGATCGGACTGGACTATTACCACGAGGGCGCTCCTCACGACGTGCAGAAAACGGCGTTGATCCGCCAACTGGAGATTGCCGCGGCGCGCAAGCGGCCTATTCTGATCCATTGCCGGGGGACGAAGGAGACGGCAGATGCATGGGATGACCTTTTTCTTGTTATGGACGAGCATTGGCGGCGGACCGGGTTGGGCGGCATTATGCACTGCTTCGGCGCGGGCTGGGAACAGGCGCGCCGCTCGCTTGATCTTGGGTTCCTGGTTTCGTTTGCCGGCAATCTGACCTACCCGAAGGCGCAGCCGCTGCGTGACGTTGCCGCCCGCATGCCGCTCGACTCGGTGCTTGTGGAGACGGATGCACCCTGGCTCGCGCCCGCTGCGCGTCGCGGCCAGCGCAACGAGCCGGCCCTGGTGGTGGAGACGGCCCAGGTGCTCGCCGGGCTCCTGAACACGGCACCTGAGGAACTCGGCGCCGCAACTACGGCGAACTTTTTCCGGCTCTTTCCCGACCAGAAAGCAGTGAGAAACTGATATATCTACTGTGTGCGGCCAGCCCGGCCGTTCGAGGATCGGAAGCCATGGGTCTGGACAATTCATTCGACGTGGTCAGCAAGGTCGATATTCAGGAGGTCCGCAACGCCATCGACCAGGCGATGAAAGAGATTCGCCAGCGCTTCGACCTCAAGGACACGCACTCCGAGGTGAACCTGGAAGGCAACGACGCAATCCAGCTTGCCTCGGCCAACGAATACAAGCTGGAAGCGGTGAAGGACATTCTGTCGCAGAAACTGGTGCGGCGCGGCGTCTCGCTGAAGAACCTGACGTACGGCAAAGTGGAGCCCGCGGCCGGCCAGAGCGTGCGCCAGAAGATCAGCCTGCAGCAGGGCATTCCGGTGGAAAAAGCCAAGGAGATCGTGCGCCTGGTGAAAGAAACGAAAAAGAAGGCGCAAGCCAGCATCCAGGGCGACACCGTGCGAATCTCAAGTAAGGACCGCGACGAACTGCAGGCGATTATCGCCATGCTGCGGGGCAAGGACATGGGTCTGGATCTGCAGTTCACGAATTACCGCACCAATTGACCGGTGCAGCGACTTCCCCCGGAACCGGAAAACCCGGCCGGCGCGCGCGAGACAGCCGGGCGGCAAAAGCAGTTTCGGAAATTGTGAAAGGGCATTCACGGGATCAAAGTCTGAGCGACCGTCGGGGAGCGAAGACGTTGACCAACGCTTTGACCCTGCCGTATTTCCGAAACTGCTCTAAACCAATCGCCATTCCCCCTGTCGATGCTATAGAATCGGAGCACTTTGAGCACAGTCACCAACCCCATGGCGAGGGAGGTCTTCGAGTTGCTGCGGGAGGACCTCGTCGCGGTGGAGCAGGAGCTGGGCCGCGACGCGGCGTCCAGCGTCAGCACCATCACGGAGATCGCCGAATACCTGCGCGAGGGCGGCGGCAAGCGAATCCGGCCCTCGCTGCTGCTGCTGTCGGCGCATCAGCTTGGGTACTTCGGGCAGAGCGCTATCCGCCTGGGCACGGTGGTCGAGATGGTGCATACGGCCACGCTGGTCCACGACGACATCATCGACGGCGCCGACATGCGGCGCGGGCGGCCCTCGGCCAACACCGCATGGGGCAACGAGAAGTGCGTCCTGGCCGGCGACTGGATTTACATGCAGGCCTTCAGGGTGGCGCTCGAGGAGGAGAACCTCCGCGTGCTCGACCTGCTCATCGGCCTCGCCCAGCAGATGGTCGAAGGCGAGCTCTTGCAGATTCAGAGGCTGGGCAAGATGGTCTCCGAGGCCGAATACTACGACCTGATCTATCGCAAGACCGCATGCCTGTTCTCGGTTTCGATGCGTCTGGGCGCGATGCTGGCCGGCGCCACGGAAGACGAAGAAGCGGCCCTGGGCAACTTTGGACGCACGGTGGGCCTGGCCTTTCAGATCGTCGACGACGTGCTCGACCTGACGGCTACCGAAGAGGTTCTGGGCAAGCCCGTAGCCAGCGACCTGCGCGAAGGCAAGGCCACGCTGGCCGTGATCCACGCCGCCGACCACGGTACGGCCGCCGACCGCCGGGCCATCCGCCGTGTGCTCGACGACCGCAGCTTCGAGAACGTAAGCCGCCAGCAGATCCGCGAGATCCTAGTGCGCAACGGGTCGGTCGAATACGCCATGGCCGCCGCCGACCGCTACGCCGAGCAGTCGCGCCAGGCGCTGGCGCCGCTCGCCGACACCGAGTTCAAGCGTGCTCTGCTCTGGATGCCTGACTTCGTGGTGGCGCGGGAGAAGTAGATGCCGGGCCGGAAAACCGGAAAAGCACTGTGGGCCGCCGTCGATCGATACTTCGGCGATCTGTTCGCCCCGTCCGACAAGCAACTGGAAGCGGCGCTCGCCGCCAACCGCAAGGCCAGCCTGCCCGCCATCGAGGTCTCTCCGCTGCAAGGCAAGCTGCTTCACGTCCTCATCGAGATGACGCAGGCGAAGCGCGTGCTGGAGATCGGAACGCTCGGGGGCTATTCCACGCTCTGGATGGCCCGTGCGCTGCCCGAAGACGGCCGCATCGTCTCGCTCGAACTCAGTTCCCGGCACGCCAGGGTCGCTCGCGCCAATCTCCGGCGCGCCGGCCTGCTCCATCGCGTCGATCTGCGCGTAGGACCGGCTCTCGACGGTCTCGCGGCCATCGATGCCGCCGCCGGCGGTCCCTTCGACCTGATCTTCATCGACGCCGACAAAAGAAACAACCCGAGGTATCTTGAGCGGGCCCTCAAGCTCTCGCATCGCGGCACGGTGATCGTCGTCGACAACGTCATGCGCCACGGGAGAGTCATCGCGGCCAAGAGCAAGGCGCCCGACATCGTGGGCACGCGCAAGTGCCTGGAGATGATGGCCGCGGAGCCGCGCCTGTGCACTGTGGCGATGCAGACCGTCGGCGTCAAAGGCCTGGATGGGTTCGCCATGGCCGTCGTGATCCGCTGAACGTCGTCTCACGCATCCTGCACAATCGTTCCCTGGTGGTACACGATCTTCCAGCCGCCGGCGGTGCGCTGCCAGATGGTCGCTCGCCGGGTCAGGCGCTGCTTGTCCTGCAGGAGTGTGTAGGTGAGCAGATAGGTGTCCGGCCCCAGCCTGCGGCATCGAAAGTCCCGCGTCTCCCATACGTCGTCGTGCGGCGCAGAGAAGCGGAATTCGAGCCCGTCCAGCACGGATTTCCGGGAGTAGCGGCGGCCCGAGGCTCCTGTCTCCCAGTAGTCGTCGGCCGTCATGCGCTCGAAGTCCGCGCGCGAAGCGCCGAACTCGGGGCGGTGAAAGATGGGCTCGCGCGCCGAGAGCTCGGCAAGCACCGGCTGAAGTTCAAGCGGAGTCACCGGAGCGGGTTCCATCTCCTCAAGCCAAGAGCCGGGATCGCTTTCCCGCAGCACCTCGCCGGAACGGGCGTCTGCCAGCTCGTCCTTGACCAGATGCAGGCGGATGCGATCGGGCCGCGCAGGCGCATTCTCGAAATGCCTGCCCGCTGCCTCGCGCGCTCTGTTGCGCAGCTCATCCCAACTACCGGCCTCGACAATGATCGAGTGGCCCGGGGCGCGTGCCGCGTAGCCGCCCTCTTCCGATTCACGTACCACGAAGACGATTTCCATGGCAAATAGCATAGCTCGGTGGCGGCCCAGGGAATGTTCGGAGGTCGCGGATCGACCGTAAAAACTCCGGCAAGCTACGGATTTGCGGCGTAGAATGCTGTGCGAGATGAACGAACGTCTTGAGCAGATCCGCAGGCTCCTGGGCGAGCTGGAAGTGGAGATGAGGCCGGGCGCCCCGGCCGGGGACCGCGATTTCTCGGCCCTCGAGCTGCCCGCGATCATCCAGCAGATCGTCGACGACCTGCAGCCGCAACTGACGCCGTACGATGCTGCGTTCTACTGGTTTCTCTTCCGGCATTCGATCGCACGGGACGGCGACCCGCGCCTGCGCGTCAGCACGCGCCATCTGCGCACGGCGGTGGTCAAGTCCTCCTACTCGCAGCTCGAGGAGAACCCGGTCTCGCTGGGCAAGGTGCAGGATACGCTGCGGGCACGGGAGACGATCGGCGCCATCCGGAAGGAGGGCGAGCCCAACCGCGACGGCACGCTTTACCGTGTGCTGATTCCCGGCGAGATCGAAGCCTGCCGCAAATACCGCGCCGAGCGCCAGGCCGACGAGCCGGAACCTGAGCTGAAGTTCCCACGTTCCGCGCACGATGACGATATTCTCGAGGAGAACCGCATCAAGATCTACGAGCGCGACGGCTATATCTGCCGATACTGCCAGAAGCAGTTGACGCGCTTCACGGCCACGCTCGACCATGTGAAGCCGGTGGCCGAGGGCGGTGACAACAGTCTGGAGAATCTGGTCACCGCCTGCCTCGATTGCCGCACGAAGAGAAACCGGGGCGCGGCGGTCTAGCTCTCCGCCACCATGGCCCGGATCGCCGCCGCGTACCGCTCGGGAAGCAGCTTGCGCTGCAACTGGCCGTCGCAGACCACGTGCGTCGTTTCGCCTTCGGCCAGCAGCGTGTCCTTCTCGCCGTCGTGGCCCTTGCGCAGGATGCGGTAAGCGAACTTCAGCACCGATCCGCGCAGCATCGCCGGCCGCGTCTCGATCAGGATTTCGTCGTCGTAGCGCGCCGGGGCGCGATAGCGGCAGCGCGCCTCAATCACCGGGAGAATGCAGCCGTGGTCGCTCTCCAGACGGCTGTAGGCCAGGCCCAGCGAGCGCAGCAGTTCCACGCGGCCCAGTTCGAACCAGACCAGGTAGTTGGCATAGTAGACGATGCTCATCTGGTCGGTTTCGGCGTAGCGCACACGAACTTCGGTGGTGATAGGCATGGTGCGGTCACTTTCGAAGAGTTGTCAGTTATCGGTTGTCAGTTGTCAGGAAAAACTCTTCGGAGTTTCACGGGTTCTACGAACCGATCTCTGAAGACTGACAACTGACAACTGTAAACTGTGGCTACGGCTTGACATGCATGAACAGCGGCAGCTTGCTCACGTCGTTGAAGATGATGAAGGCGAAGAAAGCCATCAGCACCACGAAGGCGGCCTGGTATATCCGCTCCTTGATGGCGAGGCTGATATCGCGGCGCATCACGCTCTCGATCAGCAGCAGCAGAACCATGCCGCCGTCGAGAATCGGGAAGGGAAGCAGGTTGAGCATTCCCAACTGGAGGCTGATCTCGCCCGCCAGGCCGATTTTGGGGTACCAGCCGTCCATCTCGGCGGCTTCGCCGGCCGCGCGGGCGATGCCCACAGGCCCCATGAGCTGCGTGACCGAAAGCTTGTGCGTGAAGAGCCGCTGCAGCACCTGGACAACGAGCAGCGAGTTGTCGCGGAAGAAACCGAGGGACTTATCCCACGCCGACGGCATCGACAGCGGATCGCGGCGGATGGGAATCGGCTTGGTGGCAAAACCCAGCTTCCAGTTGGCATCGAGCTTGGCCGGCGTCGCGGTCAGGTTGAGTCTGGCTCCGTCGCGCAACACGGTCAGGTTCATGGGCTTGCCCTGGTCCCATTGCATGTAGGCCAGCAAGGTCGGCACGGAGTGGAACGCGTGCCCGTCGACCGCCTCGATGGCGTCGCCGTCGCGCAGCCCGGCCTGTGCGGCAGGATATCCCGGCTGCACCTGCGCCACCGCAATCGGTCCGGGCAGAAACAGCGGCGAAATCCCGGCGTCGGTTAGCAGGAAGGTGTCGCTCTTGGCGCTCGCCGGCACGTGCAAGCTCAACTGGACGGTCTGTCCACCGCGCTCCACGGTCACCGGCGCCATCTGGTCGGCGCTCAACCGGAAGTGCGCATAGATGACCTCCCAGTCGGGATTCGTCATCCCGTCGAAGTTCGTGATCACGTCGCCGGTTTGAATGCCCGCTGCCGCGGCGGCGGAGCCGGGTTCGACCCAGTCCACGGCGGTTGTCTGCACCGTGACCGCCGGAACCTCATTGATGAAGGCGAAGTAGACGAACATCAGCGCCAGGGTAAGTAGGAAGTTGAACCCCGGGCCGGCCACGCCGATCAACATGCGCTGCCAGCGGGGATGCGACGTCAAGGCGCCAGGGTCGTCCGACAGGTCCACAGCCTCTGTCGTGCCGGTTCCCTCGAGGTTCTGCTCGGAGGCCTCGCCGGTCATCTTCACGTAGCCGCCCAGCGGCAGGGCGCAGACCTTGTACTCCGTCTCGCCATACGTGACGCCGAAGATCCTCGGCCCGAAGCCGAAAGAGAACGCTTCGACGCGAACACGGCAGAGCTTGGCCACGGTGAAGTGCCCCAGCTCGTGCACAATGACCATCACTCCGACGAGGACGATAAACGCAGCGGCTGAAACCAGAAAAGCATGCATTGTTGTTCGATTTTATCCTTCGGCATGAACGTGAAGAGCGCGCCAGGTTCCGATTCACGAAACCTGAGTAACGACAGTCTGCACTATCGTTTACGCAATCGATACCCGGGCCCGTTCCCTCGCCTCGCGGTCGGCGGCAAGCACCTCGGCGATCGTCGCCGGGTGCGTCTCGGGGGTGACCGAGAGGACTTGTTCAATTGTACGCGGGATTCCGGTAAAGGGGATACGCCGTTCAAGGAAGGCCCCCACGGCCACTTCGTCGGCGGCGTTCAGGGCGATGCAGTGCGCCCCGCCCTTTTCGGCCGCCTCGAAGGCCAGCCGGAGACAGGGAAAACGCGCGAAATCGGGGGCCTCGAATTCGAGATGACGCAGCGCCGCCAGGTCGAAGGTCAGCGTCGACGCCGGCCGTTCGGGGTAGGCCAGCGCGTACAGGATGGGCAGCCGCATGTCGGTAACCGAGATCTGCGCCAGGATCGAGCCGTCCACGTATTCCACCATCGAGTGCACGGTCGACTGGGGATGGATGGTGACCCGCACCTGGCTGGGCGCGACGTCGAAGAGACGGCAGGCCTCGATGACCTCGAGCCCCTTGTTCAGCATGGTGGCCGAGTCGATGGTGATGCGGCGGCCCATTACCCAGGTGGGGTGCTTGAGCGCCTGCTCGGGGGTGATGCCCGCGAACTGGTCGAGCGGCAACTGGCGGAACGGCCCGCCGGAGGCCGTGAGCCAGATGAACTTCACCTCGTTGTGCGCGCCCACGCGCATGCACTGGTGTACCGCGTTGTGCTCGCTGTCGATGGGCAGGATGGGGACCTTGCGCTCGCGCGCCGCGCGGGTCAGGATCTCGCCGGCCGCGACCATGCACTCCTTGTTGGCCAGTCCCACCGGTTTGCCCGCCAGGATGGCCGCATGAGTCGCCTCGAGCCCAGCCACGCCCACGATGGCGGAGACCACGAAGTCGGCCTCCGGCAACGTAGAGCAGGCGATCGTACCCTCGGCGCCGTGGACGGTCTCAACGCCGGTTACGCCGGCCTGGCGCAGCCGCCGGGTCAGCTCGGCGGCCAGTTCTTCGGTGGCCAGCGACACGATCTTTGGCCGCCAGCGCACCGCTTGAGCGAAGGCTTCGTCGATATTGCGGCCAGCCGCCAGCGCGGCGACCGAGTAGCGCTCGGGGAACTGCTCGACGATGGAGAGGGTGCTTTGCCCGATGGAGCCGGTGGAACCGAGAATGGCGAGTCGCTTCAAAGTCAGCTATTAGCTCCTAGCTTCCAGCTCCTAGCTTGCTGCTCTCGCGCTCGAAACGACTTTGTTGTGCGCAAAGAAACCGAGGGACGGGACGAGTCGGGAAAACGCCATGAATTCCGGAGATCGTCCGTAGTTCCTGGAATGAGCTAGCGGCTAGAAGCTAGCAGCTAGAAGCTATTCTAGAACCTCTGATGGATCACCTGGGCGTACCAGAAAACCGGGCTGGCGAGCAGCAGCGCATCGATGCGGTCCAGCACGCCGCCGTGGCCGGGCACAAGCGCGCCCGAGTCCTTGACACCCGCTGAGCGCTTCAGCGCCGACTCCGCCAGGTCGCCGACCTGGCCGGCCACGTTGAGCGCCACCGCCAATCCCAGCCAGTACCAAAGGTCCTCGGGATAGGAGATGATGGCGGTCGGGCATACGCGCTCGATCCAGGAAACAAGGACCGAATCCCACGGCTCCTGCAGCAGGGCGGCCAACCCGACAAGCCCGGCCGCAACCAGAACGCTTCCGGCCACCGAGGCGGCCGCTCCCTCCCAGCTCTTCCCAGGGCTGATGGTCGGCGCCAACTTGTGCCGGCCCCAGGCGCGGCCGACGTAGTAGGCAGCCGTGTCGCCGGCCCATACCACAAGGAGCAGGAACGCCACCAGCGAAGGTCCGTTGGGCTGTTCGCGTAGCGCGGGCAGGGCGATCAGCGTCAACCCGGTGTAGAGCAGGCAGAAGATCGACGACGAAGCGCCCGCGATCGTCTCTTCCACCGGGTTGAAGAACGTGCAATAAACCAGCAGGCCCAGGCCCAGGACGCCGAAGAAGGCCGGTGTCTGGTCGGGCCAAAGAAAATTCACCGCAAATAGCGTCACGAGCGCCACCATGGTCGCAATCCGCGGCGGGTTGGCTCCGCACCGTTTGCTCAAGGCAAGGTATTCCCAGCCGGCGAGCGCCGAAACCGCAGCCACAGCCAGCGTGAACAGCCATTGCAGCCTGGGACCAAGAAACACCAGGACCAGGACAACCGGAATCAGAATTACAGCCGTAATGACACGTTTCATTCAGGGTTGAGAATACACTGCCGACCCTCAGCCGAACATCAAACGCAAGCGGTTCAGATTGATACGGAGTCCACACGGGAATTAGACAGAATGTCTGTTTGGACATTCTGTCTACATCTTGATACGATTGTCTAAGCACAAGACAAACTGTCTTTCATGGAGAGCGGAAAGAGGGCTGGAATGAACCATGGGTTGAGCGATCAAGTGCGATCTGTGGCGGCGGACAAATACGTCGAGCCCGCTATCCGCGCGGGCAAATTGAGATTCTCGGTTGCCGTTCGGGATCTGATGCGGGATCTGGAGCCAATGGGGTTCCCAGCCAGGAATTGGCCTCAGATTTGTACGGCAATCCAAGCCGAGAAATTCCTGCGCGCTCATCGGATCGAGATCGAAGCGGTCGATGGGCCGCCCAAGAAGCAAAGCCCGACTGTCGTCGTCAGGTATCGCGTACAGGGAGCTTCGGCCGAGCCAGCCTCGGCCGAAGAAAGGGCGAGCAGCGAACTGAAGTCACAACCGGAAGAAGATCCCGCCGCGCGGGCGTTGCGACTGACCGAAAAGCTTCGTGGACTCCTCAAGGAGGAGTTTGCGGCATATGGCGGCGGCGAGGCATTCCTACGGTGGGTCAGATCGGAAGACGAGGATGCAGTATGAGCCGGATCTATTGGGATACGATGCTCTTCATTTATCTCTTGGAAGATCACCCTGTATTCTCTTCGCGGACGCGAGAGCTTTTGGAGCGAGCGTACAAACGCGGCGACTCCCTCTATACGAGCTACCTGGCCCTGGGCGAGATGATGGCGGGCGCCTCAAAATCGCCACATCCCAAGACCGCTGCGGCTGTTGCCGGGACCATCAGGGAAATGGGGTTCTCGTTTCTTCCCTTTGACGGCGGTGCTGTTGCCCCGTTCAGCGCTTTGCGGTCGCAACAAAAGCTGAGAGTCGCCGATTCCATCCACCTGGCTTGTGCAGCCTCAGCCGGCGTCGATCTTTATCTGACCGGAGACACAGACCTTTTCAAGCTCGATGTGCCGGGGATCCAGTTCATCGCCGATTTCAACTCATCGATTCTCTGAGCCCAGCGGCCTGAGGAGGCCGCCGTCGAAGCGGCGTGCGTACCGCGCCGCGCTTCAGCTCACCGCGATGCGGATGCGGTCGGGATTCTCTTCCACCTCGCCGCCGCCCGCGCCGATCGCGCCGTAACGGCGCTCCCTGCGCTGGTAGGCCGCGATGGCCTCCAGCAGGTGAACGCCCCCAAAGTCCGGCCAGAAGCGCTCGGTGATGAAGATCTCGGTGTAGGCGATCTGCCAGAGCAGGAAGTTGGAGATACGGAGCTCGCCCGAGGTGCGGATGAGCAGGTCGGGGTCGGGCATGTACGCCGTGTAGAGATGGCGGTGAATGTCCTCCTCGGCGATGTGCTCCAGGCCCTTGTGCTTGCTCTTCATCTCCGCCGCCAGAGCGCGGAAGGCGTCTGCCAGCTCCGACCGCCCGCTGTAGTTGAGGGCCAGCGTCAGCGTGGTGCCGGTATTGCCCGCCGTTTCGGCCGCGACATAGAGCAGCTTCTCCTGCACGTCTGGCGGCAGCTCATGGGTCCGCCCGATGTAGCGGAAGCGGATGTTGTTGTTCCTCATGCGCTCCAGATTGCCGTCCAGGTAGGTCTTCAGCAGGCGCATCAGGAAGTTGATCTCGGCGCGAGGCCGGCGCAGGTTGTTCTCGAGAGAAAACGCGTAGAGGGTCAGCCAAGGCAGCCCGATGCGGGCTGCCGTCTCCATGACGAATTGCACCATCTTGGCGCCCTGCTGATGGCCCACGAAACGCTTGAGCGACCGGTGACCGGCCCAGCGGCCGTTTCCGTCCATGATGATCGCCACGTGCTGGGGCAAGCGCTCCGGTTTGAGCGTCGCATACACAGCGCGCTCCTCTGCGGACAGCTCGTCGATGCGCAAGGGAGGAGATGAGGACGGAAACTCGCTTGTCGGTTGCATTTGCCGTTTCCACGCGGGGACCGCGATCGGGTCCCGAAGTGACGCCAACGGAGTTCACGCCCTGGAATGAGAAGCGGGTCTTTGCGTGAACGAATCTCCGGCCGCCTTGCGAGACGCCTGCGGCCGGATCCGGGGTGTCACACCATC
>JBEKUS010000060.1:0-22992 GCA_049514795.1 Occallatibacter sp. | reverse complement strand
GTGGTGCGGGCTGCGGCCGTAGGGTACACACCGGGCTCGGGCGGAGCGCCTGGAAGTGCTAGCTGCGAGGTGTAGACATCCATGGCCGCATCCAGGGCGGCGCTCGCCGCCGACGAGCGGACGTTCCAGAAAATCAGCCCGCCGATGATGAGCGCGACGGCCACACCGATGCCGATGCTCCACCGTACTAGGCCGGTCTGGTGCTCGCCGATCCAACTCGCGCTGCTGGCGGCAGCCTGGGCGAATTTGTCCTTCTTTAAGGCGTGACGGGTTTTTGTATCCACAGTTTTCTCTTGTCCTTCGCGGAATGGCTTGCGCGCGGGTCCAAACGGGCGAGAATGACGCCACTCGAACCCAGTTAGTGTATCAGCGCCGTTTGCGCAGCGGCAAACGGGGCGCGCCGCCAGGTTCGCCTTGCCGCCGCTCCCCCGGAACGATACGCTAAATGCATGTACGAGGACTTCCACGTCACCGACCGCTGGAGCGGAGAGGATCTCCACTGCCGCTGGAAGGCGAACATGGTCGCCATCGCCACGCGCCACGCCGACGCGATCGACATCCGCTTCGATGTGAACGGCCGGCCGATGTGGATCGCGCTGCCGTCGACCGCATGGGTGGAGCAGAAGAAACGCTCCGGAAAGGCCATCACCGACCAACTGGCGGCGCAGATCGCCGGCCGCTATCTGAAGCAGCTCGTCGAAGAAGGCTGCGACTCTCACCGGGAGGTCTACACCATGACCGTCGAGGAAGTTCTGGCCCAACTGGACGCGGTCGTGGACGAAGCCAAGGCTCAGGGGGCCATGCCCGCGCTGCCGGTGGGGCCCTAACCCCAGGCCTTTGACTCAATATCAGGCTTCTGCTTCTGCCTGCGCCTCCGCGGGCTTCACATCCCCTCGCCGCAGCACACGGCTCAGGATCACGTAAAGCACTGGGATAAACACGAGGTTCAGCACGGTCGACAGCAACATCCCGCCGGCCACGGTCGTTCCCACCGACCGCCGGCCCAGGGAGCCGGAACCGGTCGCGAACACCAGCGGCAACACGCCGAGAATGAAGGCAAATGAGGTCATCAGGATGGGCCGCAAGCGCAACTCGGCGGCTTCGATCGCTGCCTCGGAGATGGTGCGCCCCTTGCGCCGCAACTGCTCGGCGAATTCGACAATCAGAATTGAGTTCTTCGCCGAGAGGCCGATCAGCATCACCAACCCGATCTGGCAATAGACATCGTTCGACATGCCCCGCAACATCACCAGGCCCAGCGCGCCGAGCACGGCCATTGGCACGGCCAGCAAAATGATGAAGGGCAGTGCGAAGCTCTCGTATTGCGCCGAGAGCGTAAGGTAGACGACCAGAATCCCCAGGCCGAAGATCAGCAGCGAGCTTCCGCCGGATTCGATTTCATCGAGCGTCAAACCCGTCCACTCGTAGCCCATACCATGCATCATGTTGGCCGTAGCCACCTTCTCCATGCTGGCTAGGGCTGTTCCGGAGCTGACGCCGGGCGCCGCCGACCCGTCGATCTCGACCGCGCGGAACAGGTTATAGCGCGTGATCACCGGTGGCCCCGCGCTTTCGGCCACGTAGACCAGGTTGTCAAGCGGAACCATCTGGCCGGAGTCTGATCGCACATAGTAGCTGTGCAGGTCGCTGGCCTTCATGCGGAACGCCCGGTCGGCCTGAATGTAGACGCGGTAGGTGCGGTCGTTATAGTCGAAATCGTTGACGTACTCCGAGCCCATGAAAACATTCAGCGTGGTCGCGATCTGGCTGATGGAGATACCCAGCGCTTTCGCCTTCTCGCGGTCGATCGTCACCAGCTCCTGCGGATCGTTGGCGGAGAAGGTCGTGAACATACCGGTGAGATCCTTGTTCCTGCCGCCTGCGTTCACAATCTTGTGCGCCGTGATGGCCAGATCGTTCAGAGTGTTGCCGCCCTGATCCTGCAACATGAACTGGAAGCCGCCGAAGGCTCCCACACCCTGCACGGCCGGAGGCGCGATTGCCTGCACGAGCCCGCCATCCGGCGCGAACATCAGCATCTGTAGCTTGGGTGAAACGTCGTGGATGACCTCGGTAACCGATTGCTGCTTTGCACCTTTTCCCGTCGGCGCGGAAGTGCTCACGAACATCATGCCGGCGTTGGATGCGCTGCCGGAGAGGCTGAAGCCCATCACCGTGAACAAACCGCTGATATTGGGATTCTGCTGGAGGATGGCGATGCCCTTTTCCGCCAGGGTCGTTGTGTAGGCCAGTGACGATCCCGGAGGCGCCTGCACGATGACCATGAAGAAGCCCTCGTCTTCCTGTGGAAGGAAGCCCGTGGGAACTGCTCGGTAGATCCACACCATCGCGGCCATGCCCGCGAAGAACACCAGCAGCAGCACGTAGCGCAATTGCAGCGCGACGTGAATCACGCGCGCATAGGTGCTCGCCGTCCAGTCGATGAACCTGTCGGCGCCGTGTATAAAGGCGGCGAAGACGCGCGAAACAGGCCGGATGTGCAGAAAGTCCAGTTGGCGCGGCCGGGCTTCTTCGCCGCGCAGGAACAGCGCCGACAGAGCCGGGGAAAGCGTAAGCGCATTGAAGGCCGAAATGGCGATGGAGCACGCGATGGTCAGCGAGAACTGCCGATAGAGAATGCCCGTGGTGCCGGGAAAGAACGAGACCGGGACGAAGACGGCCACCAGCACCAGCGAAGTGGCGATGACCGCGCTGGTCACTTCGCCCATGGCGCGGGACGTGGCTTCGCGCGCACGGGAGTGCTCCATGTGAATGTGCCGCTGTACGTTCTCGATCACCACGATCGCGTCGTCGACCACCAGGCCCGTGGCCAGCGTGATTCCAAACAAAGTCAGCGAGTTGATTGAGAAGCCGAAGATTCGGATGAACGCAAAGGTGCCGATGAGCGAGACCGGAATGGTGACGGCGGGGATGATGGTGGCGCGCCAATCGAGCAAGAAGAGGAAGATGACTGTGATGACGATGACAATGGCCGCGGTCAACGTGCCCAGCACTTCGCGAATGGACTCTTCCACCGCTGTTGTCTCATCGAACGCGACGGCGTACTGGAGGCCCGGCGGGAAGTTCTTCGAAAGTTCCTTCAACGCTGCCAGGGCCTTGTGGTCCACCTCGATGGCATTGGCGTTCGAAAGCTGCTCCACGCCGATTCCCACTCCAGGATGCCCCTGGAACTCTAGCGACGTGCTGTAGTCCTCGGCGCCCACCTCGGCGTGGCCGACATCCTTCAGTTGAACCAGGCCATTGGGCGAATTCTTGATGATGACGTTGTCGAACTCCACCGGATCGGTGAGCCGGCCCTTCACGCGCACGGGAATCTGGAAGGCCTGCTTTCCATCGTTCGGCGGCTGGCCGAGCTGGCCTGCGGGAACTTCGACATTTTGCTCCTGGAGCGCGCTCACCGCGTCGGTCGCCGTCAAGCCTCGAGCCGCCAGTCGCTCGGGATCGAGCCACACGCGCATCGCGTATTTCCGCTCGCCGAAGATCATCACGTCGCCCACGCCCGGCACGCGCTTCAATGCGTCCTTGACATAGATATCCAGGTAGTTGGAGATGTATTCGTTCGAGTAGCGCCCATCGCGTGTGTAGAAGCCGGCACCGAAGACGAAGTTGAAGTTGGATTTCAGAATGGTGATTCCGGTCGAGACCACCTCGCCCGGCAGGCGGCCCTGCACGCTGGCCACGCGGTTCTGCACGTCGACGGCGCCGATGTCGAGGTCGTAGCCCGTCTGGAAGGTAATGCTGATCATGCACATGCCGCTGCTTGTGCTCGACGAGCTGATGTAGCGCATTCCCTCCACGCCGTTGATCGCTTCTTCCAACGGGATGGTGACGGCCTTCTCGACCGTCTCAGCATCGGCGCCTACATACACGGCGCTTACCCTCACCTGCGGCGGCGCCAGAGTGGGATACATCGCAACCGGAAGCGTGGGGATACAGATGGCGCCTGCCAGAATGATCAGCAGGGCGCAAACCGTGGCGAATACCGGGCGGTGAATGAAGAAATCGACAAACAAGGTGAGCTCGCTTTCCTAACCCTGCGGGTGTGCGCCCTGCGGCGGCCCGGGGAGCAGCATCACCGGCATGCCGTCGACAAGGAACTGCGTTCCAGAAACAATCACGGCGTCGCCCGCGTTCAATCCGGACGTAATTGAGTAGCTGTTGCCCACGGTGTCGCCCAGCGTAACAGGCGTGCGGTGCGCCAGGGCCATGCCGTTCTGCTTCTGCACGACGAACACGAAGCTCTGCTCGCCCTGCCGCGTCACCGCCAGCACCGGAACCACAGCCATAGGCTTCGTGCTCCAGATGACCTTGGCCTTGACGATCTGCGCGTTGCGCAACACTTGCGATGCCTGAACCGGGGCCTTTACGAGGATTCCCTGCAGCGTGCTGTCCACCTCCGCCGAGATGAAGTCGACACTCGTCTTCTGCAGCAGGTTCCCGCCGTTTTCGGTCAGGTCTACGGGCAGGCCCATGTGCACTTCCGCTGAGCGCTCCGTTGGAATATAGATGTACGCTTCCAGATCCTTGGTTCCGTCTACTGTGGTCAGCAGGGTCGTTGTGTTCACGTAGTCGCCCACGTGCACCGGGATGTCGCCCACCACGCCGTCGAAGGGTGCGCGCACCGTGTAATACGCCAGCAGTTGCTCCTGCGTCCGGCGCGACTCGGTCGCCGACTCGTAATCCGCCTTGGAGTTCTGGTAGGCCTGCTGCGCTTGGTCGAATGCTGAGCGGCTGGTCACGCCCGCATCGAACAGCTTTTGCTGGCGGTCCAGCTCCACCGTGTTGTAGTCGTAGAGCGCCTTCTTCTGCCGCTCCGTGGCGCGCTGCGCGTCCACCGTGGCCCGCTGCTGCCGCGGATCGATCTCGATCAGTGGCTGGCCCGACTTCACGGCTTCGCCCGAGTGCACGTGAATCTCCGTCAGCGATCCGCTCACCTGCGGCTGCATGGTGGCAGAGCGCCGGGATTTTATGGTGGCCACGTACTCGGTGCTCTGCGCCACCGGCTCCATCGATACGGTCACCGTCTGCACCGGCAGCGCTTGCATCCCCGGCCCGCCGCCTTGCGCCGCTGGCTTCTTCTGGCAGCCGGCCAGCGCCAGCACAGCCAGCATCCAAAGACCTGTCGTAGAAATGCGGATCAATTTGTTCTGGGTCACTTGATTCTTCCTTTGGCCGCCGCGCCCTGCCGTTTTGGCCTTTTCACCCGATGCCTGCCGTCTCGTCCGCCGGGCACTGCACAGTACCCCGGTGTATCGGCAGGCGGCTGCCTGTCTATACTCCAGCCCGCTCGCCGCATCTGGCGCAGACTCCCCCCTGCAGCCGCGGCACTGCCTTCATCGAGGATAACGCACTGTGGTCTACGCCGTGTCGACTCCGACGGTTCCCGCCGCTGCCCGCGAGCGGAGACCAACGCCAAGCCGCGGCACGCGAACCGGCCTTCCGGCAGGCCGTTCAGTTAGCGCACTCCATTCATTTGACGCCATTTCCGCGAATTGATACCCTTTCTAAGGGCGCGTCCTGAGAGCGCCGTCTCGGCGTTCCTCCAGCCGCTCTGCCCACCCAGCCGTCCCCGTCGTCTAGCCCGGCCTAGGACACCGCCCTTTCACGGCGATAACACGAGTTCAAATCTCGTCGGGGACGCCAAATAAATCAATCACTTACAAAGGTTCCTTCCTCCGCGCCAGCATTTCCGTTGGCAAGTGGTTGGCAAACCGATCCCATTTCCGAGTCATTCTCACGCTCCGGCTTCGCTCCGCAGAACTCTGGCCTGTTCATGGCGAGCACTCCTGAAGAGAAGGCTGGGCAGACGATTGACAGCCTGCTGACCGCCGCTGGCTGGGTCGTCCAAGACCGCGTGCAGCGCCCTCCACCGGCTCATCGAGTCTGCCGGCGCCCGCCGCGTGCTTTTCTTTGTGGACCGCCCTAATAAAACGGGGGTTCCCCCGGCTTTGCCGGGGTGGCAGTAGAAGTTTGACAGTTACGGGAATGTGCATTTACTGAGCTTCTGCCCCCACTGTTGAAGATGCAGGAACGATGAGGCATTTGCTTTTGTTCTTGCTTTTGCTTTCACCGGTTGCGATCAGGCCCCTTTGAGGGGCTGGCAACCGCAAAGCCTCCGGCTTTACCGGAGGATAACTACGAAGCGGCGCGACAGGAACAAGCCGGAGCGTGCCGCCACGCAGTCCCAATCGTTCGCATTCAAGAAGGCGATGGAATCCGCGAGAGCGAAACGGATCACCTCTGACGATATAGGGCCGGAGCGCGGCACGCATCGTCCTCCTGCTGAATCTGCGGCTATCCTGCCGCACCATGGTGGTTAGCGTTACCGGTTCGATACGCAATGTTGCACAGCGAACCTGGAAAAAAGGAGGTGCGAATTCGGTTGCAATCCACACAGCGGCTCCGAGCCATCCCTGTGCGCGAACTCCTTGCGCTGCTTCCATGTGTGCACTTTTGACCACGGTGAAAGCAACTCACGGCACGCCGGCTCTGGTAGGCGTATGCTTGAACCAGTAGCCCATTTTCGCCTTCTCGCCTTCAGCATTCCAGGCTTCGCTCCAGACGAGCATCTTCCAAGTTCGTAACCGAACGACTGGAGCCGCCATGAGCCTCATCAAGAAAAGCGACGTGAAGAACCATCTGTCTCCCCGTTTCCGCACGAAGATACATTTGTGCCAGCCCGATGCAACCGGTTTTTCCGTGGCCGAACCGGACGCAATCAAAGCAAATCCGGCGAGTTTTGCTGGGGATTTCGTTGCCGAACATTCGTCATCTGGCGTGGCCGTCGCGCCGACCGATCCTGCGACCGGTTCCATCCGCCCTCAGACGCCCACAGCATCTAAGAGTGCGCTAGCGTGAAGCCGCATTCCGTTTTCCTGCGCAAGGAGTGCATCCTGCCGGAACGTCTGGATCCCCTCACGGAGCCGGTGGGCGAAAACTGGACGCTTGTAGAAGAGATCACGGCGCCGGTTCTCGACACGATGATTCGCCGAATGGGGTGGCACTTCTTGTGTGTGCTTCGCCCCTACTACCGGAGAGGCTTTGGAGTAACCGAAGCAGATGCGGTCCGGAGAGCTTTAGCTCGTGCTCTGAGGGGAGTGGCGAGGCAATACAACGCCGCCGAGCTTGTTTCCGTTCGGGCCACGAAACACCTGGGCTTGCACATCGCAAACGTCACATTGCAGCCCCGCCTGATCCAGCAACACACTTGGCTGGACTTTCCCGACAAGAGGCATCCGCAGGCGGTCCCCGCGAGTTAAGCCGAGAGTCACAGCGCACGCAGGCCAGGCGTCTGCGGTAATGTCGTGCAGCGTTTCTCGGCACAGAGCGAATCACGATTGAAAAGAGGATAGGATGTCTCTCCCCGAAATGATCCGTTCCGAGACAAAAGCTGGAAGAACTGGTACGCTTGCTTCTTTGCCAGTCACGTTGAAGGCCAGCCGCCTGCCTTTGCCCACGCGCATCGCCGTTGTTGGGAATTACCTGCCGCGTGAGTGCGGCATTGCCACTTTCACGACCGACCTGTGCAACGCGCTCGCAGCGGAATACGGAGAAGGACGCCTGTTTGCGATTCCCGTCAACGATCCGGATTCGAGCTACGACTATCCGGAACAAGTGCGCCTGGAGCTGACGCAGGAGGACATTGCTTCCTATGAGCGGGCCGCTGATTTCCTCAACTTCAATGGCAACGATCTCATCTGTCTGCAACATGAATACGGCATCTACGGGGGCGCCGCGGGCCGCTACATTCTGGCGTTGCTGCGCAGATTGAAAATGCCGCTGGTCACGACGCTGCACACGGTTCTGCGCCAACCGGACGCAAATCAGCGGATCGTGCTCGAAGAGATCGCACAGCTCTCCGATCGCCTGATTGTCATGAGCGAGTTGGCGGCCCAACTGTTGCGCGAAGTGTATGCGGTTCCCGGCGGCAAGATCGATGTGATCCCGCACGGCGTGCCCGACATGCACTTCATGGACCCCAACTACTTCAAGGACAAGTTCGGCACGGAAGGCAAATCTGTTCTGCTTACCTTCGGCTTGCTCTCTCCGAACAAGGGAATCGAAAACGTCATTCGGGCGCTACCGTCGATTCTGGCGCGGCATCCGAACGTGGTGTATATCGTCTCTGGAGTCACGCATCCCCATATCCGGCGGCGCGAAGGCGAGCGCTATCGTGAGGGGTTGCAGGCGCTGGCCGGGCAGCTTGGCGTTTCTTCTCATTTGATTCTGAACAATCGCTTTGTGAGTACCGAGGAACTTGTGGAGCACGTGGGCGCTGCCGATATTTACATCACTCCCTATCGGCAGGAGGCGCAGATTGTCTCCGGCACGCTGGCCATCGCGCTTGGAGCCGGCAAGGCAATTATCTCCACGCCTTACTGGCATGCCAAGGAACTGCTCGCGGACAAGAGAGGTGTGATCGTCCCATTCGATAATCCGGATGCCATCGCAGAATCGGTGATCGCGCTACTGGAGAACGATGCGGAGCGCCATGCGATGCGGAAGCGAGCGTATCTGCGTTCCCGTGGAACAACCTGGCCGACGACTGCGCGGGCCTACATGGCGACCTTTCAGCGAGCACGCTTTGAGCGCTCGTTACAGCCGAGGGCAGCCCAACCGGACGAAAACGTAGTGGAACAGATCGACCCGATGGAACACCTGCCGGTTCTGAACACGGGCCATCTGTTCACCATGACCGATGACACGGGCATGGTGCAGCACGCAATCTTCTCCGTGCCCAATACGCGCGAGGGTTATACCACCGACGACAACGCACGGGCACTCATCGTGTCCACCCTTCTGAATGAGAGCGTTGGGTTCGAACATGGGGAGGACCATCTCAGCCTCTCTCACCGGTACCTGGCTTTTCTCTGGCTTGCATTTGATTCCGATGCCGGGCGCTTCAGGAATTTCCTCGGCTACGACCGCAAGTGGCTGGAGAATGTTGGCTCGGAAGACAGCCATGGCCGTGCGTTATGGGCCTTGGGATCGGTGCTCGGCCATTCGCGGAATGCGGGATTGCGGGGAGCGGCAGGAAGACTTTTTGAGGCTGCCGTGCCTGCGGTTTTGAAGTTTAGCAGCCCGCGCGCGTGGGCATTCAGTGTTCTTGGATTGCAGGCCTATCTCGACTGGTTTCCCGGCGACAGGGCCATGCAAAACACACGCAACGCGCTCGCCAATCGCCTGCTGGATATTTACGAGCGCAGCCGCTCCGAGACCTGGCATTGGTTTGAGGAGAGTCTTGCGTACTCGAATGCGCGGCTGCCGCAGGCGCTCATCCTGGCCGGCGGGCGCAGCGAGAACAGGAAGATGATCGCGGCGGGAATCGAGTCGCTCGAATGGCTTGTGGCTGCTCAGCACTGCGGTGACCCAGAGATCTTTGTGCCCATCGGCTCCAGTGGATGCTTCACCGAGGGCGGGGAGAAGCCCCGATTCGATCAGCAGCCCGTTGAGGCATGCGCCACGATCTCTGCTTGTCTTGAGGCATACAGACTGACGCACGAAGAGCGCTGGAGCGAGGAAGCCCATTGCGTCTTCAGGTGGTTTCTGGGCAAGAACGATCTGCAGGTGCCGCTCTACGATGCGACAACGGGCGGATGCAAAGATGGACTTCATCCCGACCGGGTAAATGAAAATCAGGGAGCGGAATCAACGCTTTCGTTCCTGATGGCGCTCCTGGAAATGCAGGGAGCGAAGGGCCCCCACGCAGAAGAAACGTGCCAGGAAATGAGTATCTCCCATTGAACTCACTTATTGATTCAGCGGTCTTGCCGGACAGCAGTGCTGTAGAACAGCCGAAACCGGGAGCATGTACAGACTTTCCCCTGCTCACGCGCTATACCGACAATCCGATTCTTAGCGGGCAGGATTGGCCCTATGCCGTGAACAGCGTCTTCAATGCAGGAGCAGTGCGATTACCCGACGGAGACACGTTATTGCTTTGCCGCGTGGAAGACCGCAGCGGCCTGTCGCACTTGTGCGCGGCACGTTCGCAGAATGGAATTAACGGATGGCGTGTCGATCCCCGGCCAACGCTAATGGCGAATCCCCAGGAATACCCTGAAGAAATCTGGGGCATCGAAGACCCGCGCATCACTTACATTCCGGAACTCGAGCAATATGCCATAGCGTACACCTCATTTGCGCGCGGCGGCCCGGGAGTGTCCTTGGCGCTCACCAGGGACTTCAAAAACTTTGAGCGATTCGGTGTGATCATGCCGCCTGAAGATAAGGATGCCGCGCTTCTGCCGCGGAGAATCAACGGCTACTGGGCCTTGATTCACCGGCCGATGACGACGACCGGCGCTCATATGTGGATCTCCTATTCTGCCGACTTGCGGCATTGGGGAAGCCATAAAGTCATTCTGGTTGCACGGCGGGGGGGATGGTGGGATGCGAACAAGATTGGCCTATGCTCTCCACCCATCGAAACGCCGAAAGGCTGGCTGATGATCTACCACGGAGTGCGGCAAACGGCTTCGGGAAGCATCTATCGCCTGGGCCTGGCGCTCTTCGATCTTGAACATCCAGAGATCTGCCTGCAACGGGGGAACTCCTGGATTTTTGGTCCCGACGCCCCATACGAGCGCGTCGGAGATGTGCACGACGTCGTGTTTCCTTGCGGCCAAACCATCGGCGCGGATGGGGACACGATTCATCTCTACTACGGGGCTGCCGATTCCTGCGTGGCTCTGGCCACAGGCAGCATCCGTTGTCTTCTCGCATGGCTGGACGCGAATTCCAGCGCGGGTGACGGAACTGAGCAGTGACGCATGTCCTCCTTGCCCTGAAAGGAAGTTCCCGATGAACGTTGATGTGATGACCTGGCCGCGTTGGCTGCCGAGGGTGCTGTGGATGCGACGAATATGCCCCCGCTGCAACTGCGTTCAATTCAAGCCGGCCGAGTTGCATTCCTTCGATGGTCTCCTGGGCATGTTTGCTCTTCGCCCGGTTCGCTGCAAGTTCTGCTGGCGGCGGTACTATTGGTTTTCCCTGCGAGGCGCAGAATGAGCATCCAACAATATGACTCGGGCCCCACGTCGAATGATCTTCTAGAAGGCCTTATCGCGAAGCACATCTCGGCAGAGCTGAGCTATCGGATCGTTGCCCAAAACGCGGAGGACCTACAGAACGTCGATAATGCTCCAGCCGTCAGCATGGAACCGTACTTATTCAAGTCCGGGCAGAGGAGCCTCTTGACGACAATCAGCATCTACAGCCTCCGGGGAGAGAGCCGCGAGCAGATACGACTGCTTTATATGAATCCCACGGCGATTCGGGTCTGGGAAGAGATGGGGAAAGCACCGAAAATCATTGGCGCGCAAGTTCGCCCGCCTCACGCAGCTGTCCTCGCGCTAGGTGTCCCTTTCAGCAACTAGCCAGCCAGTGGCCGCATCGGTACCCCCAAATCCCCTACGTTTCCATGGCCGGCTCCCGGGACCTTGTACCGCGTCGATGCAGATCGGTCGGTACGAAATCCCGGAGTCGCGAACGGAGCAGCAGCCCCGGGCCAGGTGAAGCCACAAACGCGTCGGCAAACTCCGCAGCGTCCGCCGCGCCAGCGACTTAGCAAAGTGGGGAAGCCCCCCGGCTGCCAGGGGATATTTACTGTACGCCTTGCGTGGCGGCGCTACTGGCCGCTGCTACGGGAGGCGCGGCCGGCTCGGCACAAGGTTTCCCTCCGCACATCGCCCCCGTGATTCCTTGCTCTTCGACGATCGTGTAGATGCGATCCACCGCCGGCAGCTTCAGCCTCTCTTTCTTTCCCGACGGCCAGTGAATCTCCGACGTTCCGGCATCGCTCGCGTCCCCCAGCCCGAAGTGCACGCGCAGGTCGTTCGACGACAGATAACTTCCGCCGCTCAACACGTCTCCCCGCTGGCGCATCCCGTTCGCCGTCAGATACACCGTCGCCCCCACCGCATCGCGCGGGCTCTTTGCGCCGCCGATAAGCTTCAGTTCCACCCAGTGATGATGGTCGGCATTCACGTTCCGCAGGAGGATCGGCGCCCCGTCCATGCTGTTGATCACCACGCCGATCTTGCCGTCGTTGAAGATGTCGCCGAACGCCGCCCCGCGCCCGACCGTGACCACCGCCAGCCCTGTCCCCTCCACCGCCGGCGCCAGCTCGAACTTGCCGTTCCCCAGGTTCCGGTAGAGCAGCGGCCTCTGCGCGTAGCTGTCGCCCCACTCCGGATGCTTGTCCACCTCGGGATACACATGCCCGTTCACAATCAGCAGATCCTTCCACCCGTCGTTGTCGTAGTCCAGGAACCCGTCGGCGAAGCCGACAAACGGAATCGATGATTCCGCGATCCCCGCCTGGTAGCTCGCATCGGTGAAGAATCCCGTCCCGTCGTTCTGGAACAGCACGTTGTAGTCGTCCGCGAAGTCCGTATTCACGATCGATAGATGCCCGTTGTTCTCGTAGTCGCCGGCGGCGATGCCCATGTTCGCGATCTCGCGCCCGAACTTGTTCAGCGCGTATCCGCTCTCGAAGCTCTGGTCGTCGAACGTCCCGTCGCCCGTGTTGATGTAGAGATAATTCGGCGTCGAATCGTTGGCCACCAGCAGGTCCGGCTTGCCGTCGTTGTTCACGTCGGCGAACAGAGCCCCCAGCCCGTAGTAGCCGTTGGCGTCGTCCACGCCCAGTTTCTTGCTCACGTCCGTGAACGTCCCGTCCCCGTTGTTGTGGAACAGGTGGTCGTGCTCGCCCTTCAGCCCGCGCGGCCCGCACATCACCTGCACCCCGCGATACTGGCAGAACGCATAATTCACGGCCTTCGTCCCGGAGATCGGCGGATCGTTCAAATCGATCTGCGCGTAGCCGGCGACGAACAGGTCCAGCCGCCCGTCGCCGTCGTAGTCGCCGAACGTCGCTCCCGTCGACCACATCCCGACCGTCACCCCCGCCTTCTCGCCCACGTCCGTAAACGTGCCGTCATGGTGGTTCCGGTAAAGCCGGTTCTTCCCGAAGTTCGTCACGTAGAGATCGTCCCAGCCGTCGTTGTCGAAGTCGCCCACCGCGCAGCCGTATCCCCACCGGTCGTTGGCCACGCCCGCCTTCGCCGTCACGTCGGTAAAGGTCCCGTCGTGATTGTTGTGGAAGAGCGCCGCGTGAGGCGGTTCGGCCTTGCCCGCCAGCGCGTCGTAGGTCGATCCATTCACCAGGTAGATATCGAGCCACCCGTCGTTGTCGTAGTCGATCAGGCACACGCCCGGCCCCTTGGCCTCCACGATGATCCGCTTCTCCGGCGTTCCAGCCTGGTGATGCCACTTCGTCAGCCCGGCCGCCGCAGCCACATCCTGAAAGATGATCGGCCCGCTCTTGACGAAGCCTCCGGCGGTGATCGGCCGGTGCTGGCTGTCGAAGACCGCCTCGTGCGGCGTGCCCGCGGCCATCCCGCCCTGCGAGTGCTGCATCTCGCCCGGCTGCTGTGCGGCGGTCGGCGTTAGCGTGCTACTCGCAGCGTCCGGCACGGTCTGCGCGCATACCCGGGCGGCTTCCGCGAGCCCAAGAACGCAGGCCAGCGCGGTCAGTCCAAGCCTCATCCCAATCCGGCTGCCGCCGGCGATCACAGTATTCACGGTATTAACAAGCGCCCCTCGATCGGTTCGATGAGAGTCTATTGTATCGGCGGGTGGCGGCGGCGTGACGGCGGACGTCATCGGGGCGGAGTTTGGATGGGGAACTGGCGCGAAAAAATGCCGCGGCCGGGAACGGGGCAGACACCCGGCGGCAAGGCCAATGCAATCAACGGGAAATGTTCGCTTGGGAGGTGCGGAAGGGGGCCAAAATGTTCGCTTAAACGGTTCGCTTTGCCCTCGAAATGTTCGCTTGAGAGGTTGCGATTTTCGGAGACACACACCAAGAAAAGTGCCGAATCGAAGGCAAGTGGAACCAGAAAAGGTACCGAATCAAAGCAAAGGTTCGCTGAGAATTTCCCAGAGAAACAACTTCACGAAATCCCACCCGAGCAGGGGCAAGATGCGCGTTCCGAAACGTGGGCATCCGCGGGGCGACGACATCCAACCAGGAAAGCGCCGGGACGAGGTTGGTGGTCTCCCACCCTTCGCGCGATGAAACTGCGCGAAGGATGGGGTAACGTCGCAAGGGGTGGGTGCGTGCTTGGGCGGAGGGTGACGGTAAACCTGGAGGATGCGGCGTAGCGCCCCATCGGCCCCACCCGAACGAAGCCCGGATGGGGCACCGGGCCAAGCCGGGATGGGGCGCAGGGTTATTTGCCGAGGACCTTCTTCGCTGCGGCTGCGGCTTCTGCGTCCTCAAGGACGGGATAAATTTCCAACTGCAGAACGTCGGACCATTCAGCCGCGTGCTCGGCATGAGCCTCCGGGCCACTCGCTTCAATCAGGTGCCAGCCGAGCGTTGACCCTGGAACATGCCAGCGGCCCACTGTTTTGCCTCCGGCCGGCGCCGGGGCGCCCGTCTTCAGAAACTGGTCAAGTGCAGTCTTGTACTTTCCGGGGACAGTCTTCCACACCACCATGAATTTCATGATTTTTCCTCCTTGGGGAATGTTCGTTTGTTGAGATTGGCTGACCCGTGGGGCTCAGCGTGGGTCAAATGGACCGGGCTTAAGGCTATATCCCGAGAGCGGGGAAGAGAAAGATATTTCTTGAGGTGCGGGCGGCGATCATCGCGGATCGGGCTTCTGGCTGTATCTCCAGAGGGGATACGGCAGACCAGCCAGACGATTGATGACGAGGGCCTGCGCTACGAGCAGAAAGACCGCAACTTCAATGATGACCAACTCTCTCGGCTTGGAGATGATGCCCAGGGAAACAATCAGCGTAGTCGCGCCTGCGGGCGGATGGTCGGCGCGCAACAGGACCATCAACGCGCCGGTGGCCGAAAGCGAAAGCGCGGCGGCGAGAATCCGTGGCCAGTAGACGCCGGGATGCACGCCGAAGGGCATGTTGGCAGCGCCTGTGAGAGTGTACGCGCCATAGCCGCAGATGAGGCCGATGGCGTGGCCCAGGATGGTGTTGCGCGGGCTGGAATTCTGCTGGAGCGGAGCGATGAAGAGCAGATAGGCCGTGGGGCCGAGCGACGGAAAAACAAACGGGTTGTGGCTGATCACCGCCAGCAGCGCCAGCAAAGCGATGGTCAAAAAGCCGTTGATGAAGACGTAAACGGACCAGACGACGCGGGGCGGAAAATGATCGAGCAGCCACGCCAGCCGCAGCCGCTCGACCAGCACGGCAACGTGCTCGAGCCCAATACCGTTGCAGCTTGCACCTTGTTCTCCCAACGCAAACCCTTCGATCGCTTAGATGTTAGGCAGGAGATCGAAGTACTCGTCGTCTTCGTTCTTCCCGCCCTCACCCTTGCCGAGCTTCTTTTCTGATTCGACGAACTCGATGCGCTCGATCCACTTGACCATTTTGTAGCCGAGCTGATTCTCGACGCGCAGCCGCAAGGGGGCGCCGTAGACCGCGGGCAGCGGCTGGCCGTTCATCTCGGAAGCGAGCAGGCATTGCGGCTTGAGCACGTTCTCAAGGCTCTGCGTATCGTAGTAGGGCCCGTCGTAGAGCGCTTCGCCAAAGGAGAAGAAGGCGACGGTGCGCGCTTCAGGCCGAGGGCGAACAAGCTCGATCAGCTTTTTCATGGGAGTGCCGCCCCATTTGGCGATGCCGCTCCAGCCCTGGATGCAGTGATGCATGGCGATGTGTTCCAATTCGCCCAGGTTGCGCAGGTCGGCGAGCGAAAGCTCGACGGGATTCTCTACCAGGCCGCCGACCCTGAGCTTGAAATCGCGGAAGTGTCCCTCGGCGAGGCGCTTCCAGTCGTCGCGCACGGGCATCTTGCCATTGGGCCAGAAGTAGGGCGAGATGTCCTTCTCCGAATACATCTGCTGCGGCAGGAGCCGGTTCAGCGTGAGCAGTTGCATGGGATAGGTGACGAGTTTAAGCGCATGTTGCAGCACGCGCGGCTGATACCAAGAAAGATAGTGCGCGGCGATCCAGCAGAGAACCACGACGCCAATGCCCACGAAGCCGAGCCAGATGCCGAGCCGGCCCTCATCGTCGGCGCCGAGCACGATGTGGTTCATGTTGCGCGCGAATCCAGTCATGACCACCAGGGTGATGTGCACCACCAGAAACGAGAGAAAGCTGAGCATGGTGAGGAAGTGGATGGAGCGCGCGGATTGCCTGCCGCCGAAGATGCGCGCGTACCAGGTGAAGTGATTCACCACGGCGGGAGACATGGCGATACCGGTAAGGATCGCCAGCGGGCCGAAGACGAAGACCACGGTGAAATAGGCGATCTGCTGCAGCGCGTTGTAGCCGTAAAAGCCGTTGGGCTCGGCGGGCAGATGGAAGGTGGCGTAGTGGACCCAGGTGTACCATGCTTGCGCGATCACCGTGGGCGAAGCGGGCACCAGGCGCTTCCATTGGTCGGTGGTGAAGAGCATGGCGGCAAAGTACACGCCACAGAGAATGAAGCCGTGGACGTTGATGAAGTGCCACACGCGCGCCACGCCGATGGTGTGCCGGTAGCCGGGCGTGCCGATGAGCGGCGTGATATAGCGGGCGTCGTCCTTGGCCGTCCACAGACGGTCGCGCGGGACCTCGATGGGCGTCAGGCGGATCCACTCGCTGCCCGGCGTGCAACCGTCGTTGAAGTAGAGGCGCGGGTGATCGGCCAGGATGGAGAGGCCGCTACGGATGAGCAGGGTGACGAAGAGGAAGTTGAAGAAATGGCAGTAGCGGACCCAGAGCGGGAAGCCGTGCGGACCGGCGAAGTTGTTGGGATACACCACCGGGACCTGCGGAATGTGCGGCAGGCCGGCCACGGCCATCTCGATCCACGCCGCGGCCACCAGCGACGCGAGCACAGCGGCAGCTCCGATTAGAATCGAAGGGCGAATCCATAGGCGGAAGCGGCGATCCACGGGATAATGCACCGCCCCATGTTCAGCATCGAAGGTAATCATGACCCCCACCCTCGCATGCGGTTGGGAATTTTCCGCATGGCGGGCTGACAGTAACGTTATACCGCAGCGTGGAGAACTTCGTCCCGGTTTGCGGGGCGGGTGCGTGTGGCGCGGGCCGGAGATGTGAATGCACGCTACCTGAGCAGAGGCGGGGTGGGAGGCGCGCCCCTTGCCGGAGGCGGCAGAAAACTCGGGTTGGGCTTTAGCTCACTACCATGCCTTTTGCCAGCATTTGCTTGATCCCCCGCAGCGCCTGCCGCGTCCGCTCCTCGTTCTCGATGAGGGCGAAGCGGACGTGGTTGTCGCCATAGCCGAAAAAACGACCGCAAGTCCTTCGACTCCGGTCGCCCGCCGCAGCGGACGACCTCCGCTCAGGATGACGATCGCGGTGGAGGGGGCGATTTGTGGCCGAGAATCTGCCCCACGGCGTACAGGTCTACGCATTGACGTGCCATCCCCGATGCCGTCGAGAGGCGCAAGGGATCAAAGCCGGCGTCCGGGAGGCCGATGCGCTGAAAGAGGCGCTTGGCATTGACAGAAAAAGGGCCGAGCCCACTCCGGCAAGGACGGCATCGCCCGGCGCGCCCAGGGGCAGAGAGCCTAGCTTGACTCCTTCCTCTCTCAGTTCGTTTAATCTGTAGCTGCGCCGGAGACCGCCCGTACCGGTTTACCCGGTTCCTGGGATGGAAAAGACGCAAAGTACGGGCGAAGCTTGTGCAACTTCGCACCCACAACCCTCTCTAGATCACGAAGAGGAGCGATGATGCCGAATCCCAAAGAAAGTGGCCTCTCCGACAACTCCATTGGCGCAATCGCCTACTTCACCCCTCTCATGGCGATCTTCTTTCTGGCCATTCGGCGCTACAACAAGCGACCCTATGTGCGATTCCACGCTTGGCAATCGCTCTTGTTCAACGTTTTTACGATCGTGTTTGGATACGTCCTAGCTTACGTTCTGCCGTTCATCCGGTTCCTCCGGCCTCGCGTCTTGACGGGTCTGGTATGTCTGGCGGCGCTGATCGCTTTCCTGGTATGGCTTTGGTGCGTAATCAGCGCGTGGAATGGAAAGCGCTTCAAGCTCCCGATTCTTGGGGACTGGGCAGATGAGCAGGCCTACAGGTAATCCGCTCTCCCGCCGCATCTGCGATGGCTTGACACCTGCGCTCGAGCCGCTCAAAGACTTCTTGAGGAGAACCCCCGGGTGAGTCGTCGCCCAAAGCCTGCCGTCAAACCCTGCGGAGCTCTTCGAGGCCCTTTTGGCTTAACGTCCGTTTATGGTTCCAATCGCGCAGGGCCTCACGCACCACCTCGCTCGAAGAGGCGTATTCTCAAGTCTCAACGGCTTCGCGAACCATTGTGGCCGTCTCTGGCGGAAGTGCGATGCTGACTTTATCGACGGACGGCGTACTGTACCCCGGTAGGAATTATTCCTACCACGGCCTATCACAATCCTGGTGAATTGATCTACGCCGGCACAACGCCCTTCGCCAGCATTTGCCTGATCCCTCTCAGCGCCTGCCGCGTCCGTTCCTCGTTCTCGATGAGGGCGAAGCGGACGTGGTTATCGCCGTAGTCGCCGAAGCCAATGCCGGGCGAGACGGCGGTTTTGGCCTCGGCGAGCAGGAGCTTGGAGAACTCGAGGGACTTGAGCTCGCGGTAGGGCTCGGGGATCTGGGCCCAGACGAACATGGTGGCGCGGGGCTTGGCCACCGACCAGCCGAGCTTGTTGAGCCCCTCGACGAGGACATCGCGGCGGCGGCGGTAGGTGTCGGCGATCTGGGCGACGCATTCCTGCGGCCCTTCGAGCGCGGCGATGGCCGCCACCTGGATGGGCGTGAAGGTGCCGTAGTCGAAGTAGCTCTTGAGGCGGGCGAGGGCGTTGACCAGGCGCTGGTTGCCGACCATGAAGCCGACGCGCCAGCCGGGCATGTTGTAGGACTTCGACAGGGTGAAGAACTCGACGGCGACGTCTTTGGCGCCCGGAACCTGCATGACGCTGGGGGGCTTGTAGCCGTCGAAGGCGATGTCGGCGTAGGCGAGGTCCTGTATGAGATAGAAGCCGTGTTCGCGGGCGAGCTCGACCAGGCGCGCGAGGAAGGGCAGTTCGACGCACTCGGTGGTCGGGTTCGAGGGGAAGTTGACGATCAGCGCCTTTGGCCGCGGCGTCATGCGCGGGATCAGGTCCTCGAGCTGGGCCAGAAACTGCTCCTGGTCGTGGACCGGCACGCTGACGATGTGTGCCCCGGCGATGACCGGGCCGTAAATGTGGATAGGATAGCTGGGGTTCGGCACGAGCACCGTGTCGCGAGAGTCGAGGATGGCGAGACAGAGGTGAGCGATGCCCTCCTTGGAGCCGATGGTGACGATGGCCTCGGATTCGGGGTCGAGATCGACGTCGTAGCGCGACTTGTACCAGTTGCAGATCGCTTTGCGCAGGCGGGGCAGGCCGCGGGAGACCGAGTAGCGGTGCGTGGGGGGCTTGAGCGCCGCCTCGATGAGCTTGTCGACGATGTGCTTGGGTGTGGCGCCGTCGGGATTACCCATGCTGAAATCGATGATGTCCTCGCCGCGGCGGCGGGCGGCGGTCTTCATTTCGCCGGTGATGTTGAAGACGTAGGCGGGCAGGCGCTGAATGCGGGAGAACTCTTCCATGATGACTCCAGAATACAGGGATCAGAGATCAGAGGTCAGGGATCAGTTATCAGTGGTCAGCAGTCAGTAAACAGTGGCCGGTGGACCGCGATCCGCGGCCGAGACGGTACGCAATATGCCGAGACGCACACCGTCGACTGACAACCGATCACTGACAACTGAGAACTTGTTTTCGGAATGAGGTGAAACGGAGTTTAGGCGGCCGAAGCCGCGGCACGGGCGGCGCGGGTGCGCAGGGCGCGGGCGATCGCGAGAGCGAATTGGCGAGCGGACTGCCGCATGAGTCGATTATAGCGTGTGCGGCAGAGAGCAGGGGAACGAGGGAGCAGTGGTCTGTGGCCGGTGCTCAGCGATGCGGAGTTTCTTCACGATCCTCAAGGGCGTTCCGTCGCACAAGGCGGCTCCCAATCCAGACGAAGAGAAGGCCGATGAGCAGGTATAGGCAGGACCAAACAATCGGATCGGGAAAATTGAGAGGGTGGTCCTCCAGACAGAAGTTCACGCCCACAAACAGGACGATCACGATCCCGCAACCCAGCACCCAGATCCCGTGCTTCCGCGAGCGGGTTTCCGACACACGCATGCTAGAGTTGTCGGCTGGCCTTTCTTCTTCCATTGCGCCAAGTATAGCCCAGGTTTCCGGGGTAACTTACCTCTAAGTTCTGGTTCTTGCATCTTTTCCCACTCGTTCCTCGTTTCCTGCCTTGTCGCTTCCGCGCTCCCCGCTCCGGATCTCCAAAGTCTGCGCAACATCGGAAATGCGAGGAAAATACACGATTTCGACGACCTGCAGGTGGACGAAATGGCCCAGAATTCGACCTGCAGGTCGTCATTTTCGCCTCTCTCAAAATGCGACGATTTTTGCGCGCAGAATATGTTCTGGAGGACGTCGGATTTCCGCCCGATCCCTCCACCTCCCGGTCAGGCGCAGGCCCCGGCCCTTTAGCAACGACGGCTAGCGACGGCTTTGGCGATCGTCAAGCCGGCGCACCGCATTTTCGGAACGACGCGAGTGCGCCGGAATTTATACTGGGAGCACCAATGAGCACATTTATCCCTGTCGATGAGCAACTGGATCTGCTCCAGAAGGGCGCGGCGGAGGTCATCCGCGTTTCCGATCTGCGCGAGCGCCTGGAGGAGAGCCGCAAGACGGGCCGTCCGCTGCGCGTGAAGGCGGGCTTCGACCCGACGGCGCCCGACCTGCACCTGGGGCACACTGTGCTAATGCGCAAGCTGCGGCATTTTCAGCAGTTAGGCCACACGGTGATCTTCCTGGTGGGCGACTTCACCTCGCTGATCGGCGACCCCACGGGCCGCAACGTGACGCGCAAGCCGCTCACGCGCGCCGAGATCAACAAGAACGCCGAGACCTACAAGCAGCAGGTGTTCCGGATTCTCGACGAGAAGGCGACCGAGGTGCGCTACAACTCCGAGTGGCTGGGCAAGCTCGGCTACGAGGAGACGATCCGGCTGACGGCGCACTTCACGGTGAGCCAGATGCTGGAGCGCGACGAGTTCCACAAGCGTTTCCAGGACGAGCAGCCCATCAGCCTCCACGAGCTGCTCTATCCGGTCATGCAGGGGTACGACTCGGTGATGCTCGAGTGCGACGTGGAGTTGGGCGGGACGGACCAGAAGTTCAACTTGTTGTGCGGGCGCGAGCTGCAGCGCCACTACGGCCAGAAGCCGCAGATCGTTCTGATGACGCCGATCCTCGAAGGGCTGGACGGCGTGCAGAAGATGTCGAAATCGCTGGGGAACGCGATCGGGATCAACGAGCCGCCGAGCGAAATGTACGGCAAGCTGATGAGCATCTCGGACGACCTGATGTGGAAGTATTTTTTCTTGTTGACCGATCTTCGCGGCTCGGAGATTGAGGCAATGCGTGCCGAGGTTGCGGCGGGTCGGCAACATCCGATGGAAGTGAAGAAGCGCTTGGCGCGGACGATCGTGGGCGGGTTCCACGGCGAATTCGAAACTGCGGACGCCGATAGGAACTGGACGCTGATGTTCCAAAAGAAGGAACTCTCCGAAGACGTGGAGATGGTTAACGTGGCGTACGCCGATGTGGCCGGGGCAGGACCGAATCAGATCCGGCTGCCGAAGCTGCTGGTGCAGATGGGGCTGGCGGCGAGCGGCGCCGAAGCCAACCGGAAGATCGCGGAGAAGGCCGTGAAGGTGGATGGGAAAGTGGCGGACGGTGTGGTGGTTTCGGCACCGCTGCCGGCGCAGATTTTTGTGCGGCTGGGGAAGCGGGCAAGAATCGCCGTAATCTCGTGAATTTGGCGCTTCGCAAATAGCCAAATGGCGTATACTGGAGATGGAGGCATGTCATGGCGACCCATTCCGTGCCGGAAGTGCTTGGTGGGGAACATGTTCTCGGCAGGGCGGTAAGCAAAGGCGGGGCCCTGGCGGAGCTGGTGCGCGAGGGACTGCCGGTGAAGGCGCTTCTTCTGCTGGCCGATCGGCTGGACATGCGCCAGGCGGAAATCTCCGAGAAGATCGGCATTCCCAAACGCACGCTGACCCGGCGGCTGCAGCAGCACTCGCGGCTGACGGCTGCGGAGAGCGACCGGGCGGTGCGGCTGGCGCAGGTCTATTCAACAGCGGTAGAGACGCTGGGCGACGGGGACAAGGCCGCTGCGTGGCTCAAGACGCCGAATCGCGCCTTGCGCGGCGGGCGGCCGCTGGATCAACTCGACACCGATCCCGGAGTGCGCGAGGTCGAGGACGTGCTGGGCCGGATCTCCTACGGCGTATACAGCTAATGCAAATCTGGCGGATTTGCCGGGCGCGGTTTGCCGGCGAAGCCTTCTCCGGCGAAGGGGCGCGGCGGTTCGGCGGGCGCTGGAACTCGCGCGGCGTGCCGATGGTCTACGCGTCGAGTTCGCTGGCGCTGGCGGCGATCGAGCTGTTCGTTCATTTGGAACCGAATCAGCAGCCGGACGACCTGGTTTCGGTTGCGGCCACGCTGCCCGCGGGAGAGCCTGCGCAGCGCCTGGAGCCGGACCAATTGCCGCCGGGCTGGTGGACGGACGATTTCGAGCCGCTGCGCGCAATCGGGGACAAGTGGATTCGGGAGAAAAGCTCACTCGCGATCGCGGTTCCTTCGGCGGCGTTGCGCACGGAATGGAATGTGCTGGTGAATCCGCTGCACCCGGCGATTGAGGAGATCAAGGTGGAGGAGCCGCAGGCGTTCCGGTTCGATGCGAGGATGTTTCGGTGAACTGGGGTACCCGGCTGTTCTTAGCAAGTGCAGATGTCCGGTTTACTAAGCGAGTGAAATGTCCGGTTTGATAACTCATCCAGCCGCCGTCGAGGCGGTGGGAAAGTGGGAATCCCGCGCGCCTGGCGGGATTTC
>JBEKUS010000059.1:0-23392 GCA_049514795.1 Occallatibacter sp. | reverse complement strand
CCGGGACCGATTCGCTCCAGGTCGAGGGTCAGAACGATCTCCTCGTCTATCGCGCGCGATGTTGTAACCCCATTCGCGGCGAGGCGATCGTGGGCTACGTGACGCGAGGTAAGGGTGTGGCCGTGCACTCGCGCAATTGCTCCAATGTGCAGAACCTGCTGTACGAAAGCGACCGGCGGATCAACGTCGAGTGGTCACGCGTGCCGGACGGGGCAGCGGCGCCGACCCTGCGCTTTCCGGTCAAGATCGGCGTCCTCTGTGAGGACCGCACCGGCATGTTGAAGGAGCTCACCGCCGTCATCTCCGATGAGAACGCCAACATTCGCGGCGTGGAAATGAGACGCGACGATGAAGGCGGAGCGGTGATCGAGTTCGTTGTGGAGGCCGAGGACGTCCGCCACCTGAACCGGCTGCTCCTTGGCCTGAGACGCGTGGACGGCGTGCGGCAGGTGCAACGGACGCAAAAGGTGTGAAGCAAACTCCCGGCTCTCAACTCCCGCACCTCGCACCCGGCAGATTCTGGACAACGATGCTCAACGATCACCCGCCTTGCGGCGCAACCCGTACGGCCCTAACGCTAGGAAATGCTATGATTTGAAGCAACGGACCCCTGCGGCGAAGGCCCGGTTTTCGGGCCCTCTTCAGCCCCACCGTACCCCTAATTTCCAGTCGAGGAGCGCCGCTCAACTTCAGTCACTTGCAGAACAAAGGGCGGGCGTTGGAGCTGCACTGAAGTTCACGATGAGCATCGACGATGTGGCAAACTTCTGACCGCCTGTCTATTGAAGACCGTGCTCTGCCCGAGCCGCGCCTGCTCAGGAAAACGCTCGGCATCCGCCTCTTCGAGGAACGGCTGCTGAAGTTGTTCGGCGAAGGGCGGCTCTTCGGCACTGTCCACACCTGCATCGGGCAGGAATGGACCGGCGTAGCGCTGGCGGAACACCTCAGGAAGGACGACGTCCTTTTCAGCAACCATCGTTGCCACGGGCACTATTTGGCCCGCACCGGAAACTACGCCGGCCTCTTCGCGGAGCTGATGGGCCGCGAGGCGGGCATCTGCCGCGGCCGCGGCGGCAGCCAGCACATCTGCGACTCAAACTTCTTCAGCAATGGCGTTCAAGGCGGGATCGTTCCCGTCGCGGCGGGGATAGCCTTGGCGAAGAAACTCCGCGGAGGCGAAGACATCGCCGTGGTCTGCATCGGTGACGGAACTCTCGGCGAGGGCGTGCTCTACGAAAGCATGAATCTCGCGTCGATCTGGAGCCTGCCGCTGCTCATCGTGCTCGAGAACAATCTTTACGCGCAGAGCACTTCGCAGGTGCAAACACTCGCCGGCTCCATTGAAGGGCGCGCCGAGGCATTCGGGATTCGCGCGCTGCGGGGAGATACGTGGGACCCTGTTCGGCTGATCGAGTCCACGGGCGAGGCAGTCGGCTTTGTGCGGCGCGAACGGCGTCCGCTCTTCCTTCGCGTCGACACCTACCGCCTGATGGCACACTCGAAGGGTGACGATAACCGCGAACCGGCAGAAATCGCGGTCTACCGCGACCGTGATCTCCTCGACCGCGCGATTAAGACACACCCCGAGATCATGGAGCCGATCCGGTCGAGCGTGGTTCCAGTGCTCGACACGGCGCTCGAAGAGGCGGAGCAATCCCCGATGACCAGCGGCCTCGACGAAGCGCCCGCCGATGCGGGCGCCACCTGGGAAGCAACCGGCTTTCCTGGCGGAGAGCGCGTCGTCAATCGCATCTACGCCGGCCTTCGCGCGGCGCTCGAACGCGATCCGCGCGTGCTTCTGATCGGAGAGGACATCGAAGGGCCATACGGCGGTGCATTCAAAGTGACCAAGGACCTGAGCCGGCTCTTCCCGGGGCGCGTGTGTAATACGCCGATCAGCGAGCTTGCGATCACTGGCCTCGGCAACGGCCTGGCGCTGGCGGGAATGCGTCCCGTCGTCGAGATCATGTTCGGCGACTTCGTCACGCTGGCCTGCGATCAGATCGTGAACCACGCCGCCAAATTTCGCTTCATGTATGCCGGGCAGGTCGACGTTCCGCTCGTGGTGCGGACGCCCATGGGCGGCCGCCGCGGTTATGGCCCCACGCACAGCCAGTCGCTCGAGAAGATTCTGCTGGGAGTGCCGGGCACGCGCGTGATCGCGCCGCATCATCGCTTCGATCCCGCCGCGGTCTACGAGCGGCTGTTGAGCGACGCCGTTCCCGCGTTGCCCACAATCGTCATCGAGAATAAGATTCTTTACGGCGAAAAGGCTTCGGCCGATGCCGTGGAAGGATTCAAGTGGTTCCATAGCGCGCACGACTTTCCTATCAGCTATCTCCGCGCGGAAGGCCGTCCTGACGCCACGATCGTCTGCTTCGGAGGCATGCTGCCCGATGTGGAGAAGGCCGTGGACCGGCTGTTTATGGATCACGACGTGGTGGCCGAAGTGATTTGCCCGATCCAGCTCTACCCGCTGCATAAGCTCTCGATGTTGCCGTTGGCGCAGCGCAGCGGGCGGTTGCTGCTCGTCGAGGAGGGACACGGTTTCTGCGGCTTCACTGCCGAGCTGATGGCCTCGTTCTATGAGATGGATCCGACGCTGCGAATGCGCCGGCTCTCCTCGCGCCCGCAGCACATCCCCGCGGCAAAGTCGCTGGAAGCGGAGGTTCTGCCCAACGCCGACCGCATCGTGGAAGAAACGCTGGAGCTTCTCACATGATCGCTGCTATTCCCATTCTGCTCGAGCGCGACAACGTCAACGACGAGACGGTGACGCTGGTTCGCTGGTTTGCCGCTCACGGCGATCGCGTGGAGCTGGACGCGTTGCTGGCGGAGGTCGAAACGAGCAAGGCGAACGTCGAGATCCACGCACCGGCCGCCGGATATCTGGTGCAGGAGTTTCTCCAGGGCGAGGAAGTGCCTGTCTCCGCCGCCATCGGCTGTATCGCCGAGGAAGCTCCGGCGAGTGCGCCGGGCTCCGGCAATGCGCAAAGAGCCGCCGTAGCCCCGCCGATTCCAATGGCCGCGTCGACCTCGGTGCGAACCCTCATGTCTCCAACTTCAGCCGTGGAGCCCGCGTTTCCGCACGCGACGCCCTACGTGCAGCGGATTTCCCCGGTAGCCCTGAAGATGATGGAGGCCAGCGGCATCCCTGCCACAGCTTTTGCCGGCAAGTCGGTCGTGCGCAAGCAGGACATTCTCGACTACCTCAATCCACCAGCGCCAGCGCAGCCGGCGGAGCGCCCCGACGGAAAGACCGCCGCGTTCTCGCGGTCCGAGATCACGCAATCCTACAAGAAGGTGCCGCTGTCGAAGATGAAGCGCAGCGAGAGGACCAACCTGGGAGCCGGCGTCGAGAATACCGTCTCCAGTTCTGTGTCGGTTACCTGCTTCACGCGCGGTTTTCGGCGCGTTGTGGATTCGAGCCTGGGCAGCGGGAGTGCATCGGCGGTGATTGTCTACGAGGTGAGCCGTCTGCTGCGCAAGTATCCAGGGCTGAATGCCACGTACCGGAACGGCGCCATGCTGCAATACGACGCCGTAAACCTCGGCTTCGCCATGGATGACGGCCGCGGCCTCAAGGTCGCGGTCGTGCCGAACTGCGATGCGCTGCCACTGAACGAGATCGTCGCAATGCTGCACGACCTGAGCGTGGCCTACCTCGAGGACAAGCTGACTCCCGCGCAAACTTCGAACGCGACTTTCACCGTCAGCGATCTTTCCGGGCTGGGCGTCTCCGGCTTTGTGCCGCTGATCAGCGAGAACCAAGGCGCGATCCTGGGCGTCAGCGGCGAACAATTCGCGCCCGACAGCACGGCCGGCTTCTACACACTGACCTTGACGTTCGATCATCAGTTGAGCAACGGGCGCACTGCCGCGCTGTTCCTCGGCGAACTCAAGTCCCGGCTCGCGAGCTACGAGAGCACCGCGGAGCAGGCCGGGCCGGAGTTGATCTGTTCCCGGTGCTTCCGCACGGCGCGGGAGCTGAGCGCCATGAACCAACGGCTTTTGCGATCGGCCGAACCGGAAGGGTATTTGTGCACGGTTTGCGCGAGCGGGTGGTGAGGTGAGATGACGGAAGAGGCCCTGCAGGAATTCATTGCCGCGCTCAGCAATACGGAGAAGGCGCGGATTACTGCCGCCACTCCCCTGAACGCGCTGCTCCCGGGCTCGCTGGGGCGCACCCGGCTCGACGCCGCGCTACGCAATAAGCTGGGTATATCGAATCCCGGAGTTTACCGGGCCGTGACGTTCGGCGATCTCTGCCGGCTGCTCGGGGTCACACCGCAGGATGGCGTGGCGCCAGAGGCCCCCGCCGTGCCTGCCCCACTCCTGTCTTCCCGCTCCCGCGGAACGGGCAGCGGTGCAGAGACGCTTCAGGTCGGAATCGACCTCGAACCGATCTCGGCTCTCCCGCAGGCCGCCGACTATCGGGAAGACGAGTTCTACAAGAACACGTTCACCGCGCGGGAAATCGCCTATGCCTTGCTGCAGCCCTCCCCGCAAGAGACATTTGCGGGAATATGGTGCGCCAAGGAAGCTCTGCGAAAGGCCGATCCCGCCCTGGCCCAGGCGCCATGGACTGCGCTCGAAGTTATCCACGACGAGGCGGGGAAGCCGTCGATGACCGTGAACGGCACGCCGGTGGAAGGCGCGCTTAGCGTGAGTCATTCCGGCGAGATGGCGGTTGCGGTGTTTGTTGCCGGCGTATCCGGCCAAGCGGCCTCAGCGTCCCCCAGCCCGGAGACTGCATCTTCCGAGAAACCCGGCGACCATCCCGTAGCAGATGGAAGCCGCGGCTGGGGTAACGCAGCGATCGCTTTGCTCGCGTTGCTGATCTCGATCGCCGCGCTCGCCATCAGCTATTTCCATCGCTAAGATGGACTGCAGAGAAGCGATCCAGCTCCGCCGTTGCCGCGAGCCGATCGCGGCTGCCCGCCATGCTCGATATGCCGCACAGTCTGAACGAACGCAGCCGGATTTCAGACCCGCGAGAGATACTGCGCGGCATTCGTGTTCTCGATGGCGGGCTGGCCTCGGAAATCGAGTACCAGGGCGCGCGGATCGATGGTCCGCTGTGGTCCGCGCAGGCTCTCGAGAACGAACCTGAAAAGGTCGCGGCGGTACATCGCGCCTATATCGAAGCCGGTTCCCAGTGCATCGCCACCTGCAGTTATCAGGTATCGCGGATGGGCTACGTCGAGGTGGGGCTGACGCCCGAGCGGGGTGATGCCGCGCTGCTGCGTTCCGTCGAGTTGGCCCGCTCTGTGGCCGCCGAGTTCCCGGACCGGCGCGTTCTCGTCGCCGGCTCGCTGGGGCCCTATGGAGCGGAGCTGCACAACGGCGGCGAGTACCACGGCAACTACGATTGCTCCTACGGCGATCTGGTCCGGTTCCATCGCGAGCGCATCGAAGTCTTCGCGCGCGCCAGTGGAACCCAGGCTCCGGATCTCCTCGCCTTTGAGACGTTTCCCTCGCTCGAGGAGGTACGCGCCGTGGGTGAGGCGCTGGCTCCCTGGCCGGGACTGCAAACCTGGTTCAGCTTTTCCTGCCGCGACGTGAAACACGTCTCGCACGGTGAGAGGGTAGCCGACTGCGCCGCGTTGGTCGCGGCCCTGCCGCAGACCGCGGGGATTGGCGTGAACTGCGTTCCGCCCCGCTGGATTCCTGCGTTGATTGGCGAGCTGCGCGCTGCGTCGGACAAGCCAATCCTCGTCTATCCGAACTCCGGCGAGGGGTGGGACGCGGCGAGGCGATGCTGGACGGGAACGACCGATCCGGGGGAGTTGGGAGCGATGGCGGCCGAGTGGTATCGCGCCGGAGCGCAGATCGTGGGCGGATGCTGCCGCACGCGGCCGGCGCATATTCGCGCGGTGGCGCACGCAGCATCGGCAGTTGACCTCAACTGAATCGCGGGCTTTTTCAGCCAAGATGCGCAGAGGAAGAATCTGTGGGGCGAACGCCCGCGCGTCTGACGCTACGAAACCAGGGTCAGCGCCGCCCTTCCCTTACGCGCAGGAACGAAGTGGTCGGCGCGGGAGGCGATGGAGAGCTTCTCGCGGTGAAGCAGTCTGCGGATCTGACCCCGTGCGTGGTCTGCCCACGGGCCGCGGTTATCGAGCTTGACGTAAGCCCGCCAGTGCCGCAGGGCAAGACGGCTCAGCCCGGTCCGCTCGTAGGCTAGGGCCAGGTTATAGTGCGCATCGGCGTAGCGCGGCGAGAGGGCAACCGCCTTTTCGTAAGCCGCGATGGATTCGTTGAGCCGCTCGAGCTCATCGAGCACGTTGCCGAGATCGAAGTAAGCCAGCGTGTAGCCGGGGTCGGCCTCGGTCGCGCGCCGGTAGAGTTCCTCAGCACGCGCGAACTGGCGCATGTGGAAAAAGATAGTGCCCAGGTTGATGCACGCAGCCGCGTATTGGGGATCGATGGAGAGGATTTCCTGGTAGAGCGCGATGGCCCGCTGCTTCTCGCCGGCTTCCTCGGCCTGCACCGCCTCATGGAAGCGCTCGTGAACGCCGCGGACACCGGGCGCGCCGCTTGGACGCAGAGGCGACAGTTGCGGAGCGGCGGAAGCGAGCTCAGGCCCGCCACTCTGCTCGAAGTCGAACAGCAACTGCCGGCTGATGGGGTCGACCATGGCGCCGTGAAGCCGGAACGCCAGACGCGTTCCCGTTCGCACGACGCGCGCTTCGAGCAGGGGATTCGCCATGCCCGCTACCGCTTTCATGGCCAGGATGGAGTCGCGAATCGATGCGGCTGGCACGTCCTCCTCGCGCAACAAGCGGAGCGTCCGCAATTGCCCGAGATCCTGAAAGGTGTAGAGATCCTTCTGAGGGATCAAACTGGCCCGTTCCCAAGCCTGTAGTTGCCGGGAACCGATTTGCAGGATACGCAGAACGTCCTGACGGCGATAGCTGGACACGTTCGAATGGTCCCCCAGGTGATTGGCCACCCCAGCGTCGAAGACCTGCCGCTGGGGAACTCGTTACGCCGCCCCATCAGCGAGAACCCACCGCCAAGGACCCCGTTACGCCACAACCCCGGTGTGTGAACTTGAGTTCCAAATCCGGACGGCGGCTTTCCATTCCGGCCGAAACCCGATCGCGGTGCCGGGAACAGGTACGGAGGAGTCACTTCCTTTGCGATTATGCCAAGAGCGGGAGTGGATAAGTATGGCGGAATCAGCGCCGCAACAAAAAACAAGTGGATAACAAGTGCACGATTTGGTACATGCCGTGCGTCCTTCGAGCCGAAGGGGAAGATCCGTGACCGGCCGTATCGGCGCAGAGCAAGAACCAACGCAAGGGAGGCGCGAAGCGGCATGAGTTGCAGAGCGCGACTAAAGAACGCGGTGTCAGGGAACCAGATGCCACCGCCAGGGCAGCGACCCACCCAGAAAGTTGTACAACGATACGCCGCCGGGGCGATGAATCAAGTCCTGGCAATGTCATACGATCTTTATTGTTTCGTATCAGAACCGATATGCCAGGCTACCGGATGCAGGCATCCGTCGATGCAGAGGCGCCGGGCCCGGGGTCGAACCCAACCTTCTGCTTCCTGCTCGACGAAGCGCCGCGGCTGGTCTCGATTCGGGGCGACAGCGAAACTCTGCTCGGTATCGGGCAGCGAACGCTTCTGAGCGGCAAGGTCCAATTCAAAGATCTGATTCACCCCGATGACGCCGCCGTCGCAGCCCGTATCTTTTCGTCCGATCTCGAACCGCGATCCGGTGTCTTCAATATCCGCATTCGTCACGCCGACGGGCGCATCCGTTGCTTCAAGGGACACTACGTCAAGAAGCCATCCCGTGGCCCTGGAAGAGCGCTCCTCCACTTGTCGATTGCGGATGCGCGGACCATGCGCGAACCCGGTGACGACATTCTCTTAGTCGGGTTCAAGAGCCTGGTTGAACACGCAACCGACTATCTCTACCTCAAGAACCGGAACCATGTGATCCTCGCGGCAAGCAAGTACCTTCCCAACCTTACCGACGCGACGAAGGATCGGTACGATCTGGTCGGAAAGACGGACTACGACATTCTCCCGGAAGGGATCGCCGACATTGGCTACCGCCTGGAGAGCCGAGCCCTCGCCGAAGGCAGGCGCGTAAGCAAGATCCAGCCGCTTCCGTCGCCGGACGGAACCAAGCGCTGGGTCGACGATCGCAAATACCCGATCATGGGCCCGAATGGAGAGATGGTGGGGATCTTCGGGATCGGCACGGAGATTACCCACTACATCGAAACCGAGCAGGAGCTGCGGCACAACGTAGAATCGCTGCGCGAGGCGCAAGACACCGCCGGATTGTGCACGTACGTGGTGGATCTTCCCGGTAAGGTGTGGCATCTGTCGCCGGGGCTGGAATCGCTCCTGGGCCTGGACCCCGGAGAAGGGCGGGTTTATGAGGAGGTCTCGCAGCTTATCCATCCTGACGACCGGGCACGTGTAGACGATCACTTCGGAAACGGCCTGCGCGGCGATCGCAAAGTGCTCGATGGCGAGTGCCGGATCATTCGCTCGAACGACAAAGCCCTCCGCTGGTTGCACGTGTACGGCCGGCTGGAACACGGCGCCGACGGCAATCCGGTTGCCCTGCGCGGCACTGTCCAGGACATTACGGGACAAAAGCAGATCGAAACGGCGTTGCGGGAGAACAAAGAGCTATTGCAGCTATTTGTCGATCACGCGCCTGTTCCCCTGGCCATGCTCGATCGCGAGATGCGCTACTTGGCGGTGAGCCAGCGATGGCGGGAAGCGTATGGTCTCAACGACCGCGAGTTGATCGGCCACTCTCACTATGAGATCTTTCCGGATCTTTCGGAGGACTGGAAGGCGCAGCATCGTCAGGCCCTTGAGGGGAAAGTCGTGCCGCGTTGCGAAGGCTGGCTGAAGAGACCGGGCGTCAGCCCTCAGTGGCTGAGCCGGGAACTTCGGCCCTGGCTCACCGCCGACGGTCAAGTCGGCGGGATCGTCATTTTCTCCGAGGACATCACAGAGCAGAAGGAGACGGAAGCCGCTCTGCGCGAGAGGGAGAGTTCCTTGCGCGAGGCGCAGGAGATTGCCCGGCTGGGCAGCTTCGTCCTGGATATTCCCACTCAAGTATGGAAGACCTCGCCAGAGTTGGAGGCCCTGCTGGGAATCGATGCGGGATACGACCGAACGCTGGAGGGGTTCTGGCCGCTGATCCACCCCGACGACAGAGCGGTAGTGGAAAAACGCTTCAGAGGGTACCTCCGCGGCAAGGGTCGCACCTTCGAAGGGGAGTATCGCATCGTCCGGTGGAACGACCGGCAGGTGCGCTGGATACGCGTCCACAGCAAGCTGGAACTCGATGCCCAGGGGAAACCGTTATCCCTCCGCGGAACGATCCAGGACGTCACCGAAATGCAGCAGGCCAACCTGGCTCTACGCGAGAGCAAGGAGCTGCTGGAGCTGTTCACCGAGCACGCGCCCGCGAACTTGATCATGCTCGACCGCGAGATGCGCTACATCGCCGTGAGCCGCCGCTTCCTGGAGACGGAGTCTCTTGTCGGTCAGGAGATTATCGGACGGTCTCACTACGAGGTTATTTCTCTAGCACCCGAGGCTTGGAAAGCGGATCATCGCCGGGTTCTTGCGGGAGAGACCGTCCATCCCGAAGACGACATCCTGCCAGTAGCGGGCGGGGGCAAGAGATGGCTTCGCAGGGAGATTCGGCCTTGGCGCATGGCCGACGGCGAAGTCGGCGGGATCGTCATCTTCTCCGAGGACATCACAGAGCAGAAGAAGGCCGAATCAGTGCTCCGTGCCAGCAAGGAGCTGCTGCAGTTGTTCATCGAGCAGGCGCCCGTGGCTTTGGCCATGTTCGACCGCGAGATGCGCTACCTGGCGGTCAGTTGCCGCTGGCTTGAGGAAGAGAGACTCCGATTCAGCGATATTATCGGCCGCTCCCACTATGAGGTCTTCCCCAATACACCCGAGAGCTGGAAAGAACTGCATCGGCGAGTCCTGGCGGGAGAAGCGATCCCGGCCAGCGACGTCATCGCTCAGAGAGCAGACGGCAGCCGGCAGTGGCTGCGCCGGGAGATTCGGCCGTGGTATGCGGGTGATGGCAGTGTCGGCGGCATCATCATCTTTGCCGAGAACATCATGGAACAGAAGCGGGCTGATGCCGAGCTGCGCGAGAGCAAGGAGTTGCTCCGGCTGTTCATCGGGCAGGCGCCCGTTGCCCTGGCCATGTTCGACACCGAGATGCGCTATCTGGCCACAAGCCAGCGATGGCTCGACATGCTGAAGCTGACGGAGAACGAGATCCTGGGGCGTTCTCACTACGACATCCTGCCCGGTATTCCAGAAAGTTGGAAGGAAGAGCACCGTCGCGCCCTGGCGGGCGAGGCGGTCCGCACGGAGGAAAGCCGCATCGAAGGCGCCGATGGCAAGGAGGCATGGTACCGCCGGGAAATCCTGCCTTGGCGCGCAGGCGATGGCTCGATCGGCGGAATCTTGGTCTTTGCCGAGGACATCACCAAGCGGAAGGAGGCCGAGGACCGCTTGCGCCTGGCCGCCAGCGTCTTCACTGGCGCGCGCGAAGGCATCGTGATCACCGATAGCACGGGAGCAATCCTGGAGGTCAATGAGGCCTTCACGCAGATCACCGGCTACACCCGCGAAGAGGTGCTGGGACGCAACCCCAAGCTGTTCAACACCGGCCTGCAGAGCAAGGAGTTCTACGACGACCTGTTGGACACTCTCGTCCGCGAGGGACACTGGTCCGGGGAACTGTGGAACCGCACCAAGAACGGCGACGTTCTTGCGGAGATGCTCACCATCAATGCGATCCACGACGCCAACGGCGAGGTGGTGCAATATGTCGGCCTGTTCACCGACATCACTCAGATCAAGGAGCACGAAAAGCAGCTTGAGCGCATCGCGCACTACGACGCATTGACCGGGCTTCCCAATCGTGCGCTGTTCGCCGACCGGCTGCGCCAAGCCATGGCTCATGCGCGCAGAACCAAGAAATTGCTGGCCGTGGCTTACTTCGACATCGACGGTTTCAAGGCCGTCAACGACCGCTACGGTCACCTGACCGGCGACGTGCTGCTGACTGCGTTGGCCTTCCGGATGAAGCGCGTCTTGCGGGAAGGCGACACACTGGCCCGCTTGGGCGGCGACGAGTTTGCGGCCGTGATCCTCGATATTGATGACGCCAGTGCGTGCTCGGCCACGCTGAACCGGCTGCTGGCATCCGCGGCCGAGGAAGCACAGATTGGCGAAATCATGCTGCGCGTATCGGCAAGCGCGGGCGTCGCCTTCTATCCGCAAACGGAAGACGTTGACGCCGATGTGCTGCTACGCCAGGCCGGTCAGGCGATGTACCAGGCCAAGCTCGCGGGCCGGAAGCGCATCAGCGTCTTCGATCCCAACCAGGATCAGCTTGTGCGCGGCCGGCACGAGAACATCGAGCACATTCGTGAAGCCCTGGCGGCCAAGCAGTTTGTCCTTTATTACCAGCCCAAGGTGAACATGCGCACCGGCAAGGTGATCGGAGCCGAAGCCCTCATTCGCTGGCAACACCCGGAACGCGGACTGCTTCCTCCGGGCATGTTCCTTCCCGTCATTGAGGACCACCCCCTGGCGGTTGACCTGGGCGATTGGGTGCTCGAGAGCGCCCTTACGCAAATGGAGTCGTGGCAGGCCGAGGGCTTCGATCTTCCCGTCAGCGTGAATGTCGGTGCGACCGAACTGCAGCAGCCGGGGTTTGCCGATCGCCTGCGGGCTCGGCTCGCGGCGCATCCGAAGGTTAAGCCGGCGAGCCTGGAATTGGAGGTGGTGGAAACCAGCGCGATGCAGGACGTCGTGCGGACCTCCCAGGTGCTTTCGGCGTGCCGCGAACTCGGCGTGTCGATCGGCCTCGACGATTTCGGCACCGGCTACTCCTCGCTTACCTATCTCAAGCGTTTGCCCGCCAACATCCTCAAGATCGACCAGAGCTTCGTGCGCGACATGCTCGAAGAGCCGGAGAACCTGACCATTCTCGAGGGCGTCTTGGGGCTGGCGGCTGCATTCCACAGGCAGGTGATCGCCGAGGGAGTTGAGACTGCGGAGCACGGTTTAATGCTGCTGCAGATGGGTTGCGATCTTGCCCAGGGGTATGGCATCGCACGCCCCATGCCTGCGGGCCGCGTACTGGCCTGGGCGGCCGCATGGAAGCCCGATCCTCTCTGGGCCGAAGTGCCCGCTGTCCACGACGATAATCGCGCGGCGTTGTACGCCTCGGTGGAGCACCGCGCATGGCTCGGGGCCTTCGAGGCTTTCCTCGCGGGAAAGCGAGCCACTCCGCCAACGCTCGATATCTGCGAGTGCCGTCTCGGGGCATGGCTCGACGCCCAGGCGCACTCGGCGCGCCGCTCGTCGCCGGCAATTCAGGCCCTCGACACACTGCACCGGCAATTCCACTCTCTGGCATCCGAAATCCTCGGCTCGCAGGCCGATGTGCAACGCTCGGATGGTCTGAATCGGTTGCGCGAACTCCACCACCTGCACGAAAAATGCCGCAAGAGGCTGATTCCTTTGGCGCGCGCGAGCTCCGGAAAGAGCGGAGAGAACGGTTCTCGGAACTACTCCAAACAACCGGCCGGCGCGGGCACGCCGTGGCGCATCAATTCGTAAATCGACCGGAATCGCGGCAAACCGCCGCCCGTTGCCGCTCTAGCGATGGACGGCCGTGGATTCGGCCTGTGCCACTTGGGGATTCGCCTGCACCTCACGTAGCGTGAGAACGGGGCAGCGCGCGTGAGCCAGCACCCGACACACGGTGCGGTCACGCGTCAGGTTCTCGAAGACCGAACGGTGCGTGGCGCCCAGCACGATCAGGCTGGCATGCCGCTCCGACGCCAAAGCCAGAATCTCGATGAACGGATTGCCGTGAGCGACGACCGGCTCGACGGTCGAGCAGCAGCCGGCGCCGGTCTCCTCGGCGAGAATCCGCAATTCGAGCACGGCGGACGAGTCCATTCCCGTCGCCATGCCCGTTCGCTCCATCTCCGGAATCGGCGGAAGCACGTGGAGCAGAACCAGCTTCGCTTTTTGGGCTGCCGCAATCTGGCAGGCAAGCGCCGCGCTCGGGCGAGAGGTCTCTCGGAGTGTGGTGGCATGAAGGACGACGCGTTCCTCGCCCCTATCCACCGGGAGATGAGCCTCGGGTCCCACGGTAATGACCGGGAGGTTGACCGAGCGCAGCACTTGTTCTGCCACGGAGCCGATGAGTAACTTGCTCAGCTTGCTTCGGCTCCGGGTCCCGACCAGAACGCGATCGGCATGAAACTGCCGCACCGCGGCGACGATTTGGGCGGCGGCTTGGCCCTCGCGCACCAGCGCGTCGCACTGGACGCCGCGCCGCTTCGCCGCCTCACGCCACGGCTGCAGCGTCTGCTCTGCGATGTCCAGCGCGCCCGCCGTGTCGTAGTATGGCATTCCCGCTGCATCGGCCGTGATCGAAGCGGCGGAAGAGAGGACATGCAGAAGAATGAGCCGGGCCGCGGTCTCGCCCGCCTGTTCCAGGGCAAACGGCATGAGGTGGTCCAGATCGCTCAGGTCGGTCGCGACAAGGATCGTTGCTGGATGCGTCCAACGGCAGGGGTCTATATCCCGCACGGCAAACACCTCATACCGGAAAGCGTGTCACTGGCCAGGGGCCCGGGATGTGCCACGGCGCACGACGGAAAGTGACCCAAATCACATCATAATGCGGGCTCGCGGCCCAGGGATCTTCCCATCATTGGCTGGCCGAAGCTCGTTGAGGCGTGGCTGCGCACCATCAAGATGCTGCCTGCGGAGTAGAGCTTACAATCGCTTCATGCGTTTTGCCGTGCTGACCGTCTCCGATCGCTGTTCCGAGGGGCTGCAGGCCGACACTGCGGGCCCGGCGGTTGTCGCCGTGCTCCGGCGCGAGTGGCCTGAGGCCGGGATTCAGACTGGGCTGTTGAAGGATGACGAGACCGCGATCGCCGCGGCCCTCGAGGAACTCGCCCACCAGGGTACGGCTCTTGTGCTCACCGTGGGCGGAACAGGACTGGGGCCGCGCGATCGAACGCCGGAGGCCACGCGGCGCGCGATCGATCGCGAAGCGCCGGGGCTGGCCGAGGCCATGCGCGCCCGGGGCGCGGTGCGCAACCCCTACGCGTGGCTTTCACGCGGCGTGGCGGGACTGCGAGACCACACGCTGATCGTGAACCTGCCCGGCAGCTGGCGCGGCGCCGAAGAGAGCCTCGAGGCGATTCTGCCGTTGCTGCGCCATGGGATCGACGTCGCAGCCGGTTCCCAAGATCACCCTTCGTAGACGCAATTCGGGCGGCAGTCTTTTGCGCGATGGACCGGTGACGTTCCGGGGCGCACGGTGGCGCGAAGCCTGGCGAAAACGCTTACCGAAATGCCGCGGTCTCGGCCCGCACCAGAAGGAAACCCGTGTGATTCTCCGGCATAACCTCCGCAATCCAAGAGAGTTTTCCGCTCTCGTCCCACTACAAGCTCTGAGAAACGTCGGGAAAAGCGTACAATCGTCTTGTCAATGCGTGAACCGGGAAAACTCGCGAGGAATCGCCGCTACTCTTCCGTGAACATCCACGACGTGGCCAAGCGCGCCCGTGTCTCCATCGCCACTGTGTCGCGCGTGGTCAACCGCATCCCCACCGTCGATCCGGAACTGATCAAGCGCGTCTGGAAGGCGGTGGACGAAGTGGGTTACTTGCCGAATACGCAGGCACGAGCGCTCGTTTCAGGGCGCAGCCACATCCTCGGTTTCGTCGTCTCGGAGATTACCAACCCGTTCTTTCCGGAGCTGGTACAGGAATTCGAAAACTTGGCCGTGGCGCAGGGATACGAAGTGATGATCGGCTCGACGAACTACGATCCGGCACGCACCGAATCGCTCATCCGCCGCATGCAGCAGCGCAGTGTAGACGGTGTGGCAATCATGACGTTTGGCATCGAAGAAGAGATGGTGCGTAAGCTGGTGGAGCAGCGGCTTCCACTGGTGTTTGTCGACGCCGGGCCCGATCTACCGAACGTCCGTATTCTCAAAATCGATTACGGCCAGGGGATCCGCGAGGCGGTGCAGCATCTGGCGGCGCTTGGGCACCGCCGGATCGCCTTCATCTGCGGCCCGTTGCGCATGCGTACCGCTGTATCGCGCCGCGACGCATTCTCGAAATCCACGGCCGAACTCGGGCTGGCCGTCCCCCGCGAATTCCTCGTCGAGGGGGATCACACAATGGATGGCGGCAAAACGGCGATGGAAAAGCTGATTGCGCTCTCCGAGCTGCCCACGGCGATCGTGTGCTCGAACGACCTGACGGCCATCGGCGTCCTGCATGCGCTCGACGACACGAAGTACAAGGTGCCGGCGGATGTCTCCGTGGTGGGATTCGACGACATCCACCTTGCGCAGTTCATGCTGCCGCCGCTGACAACGGTGCAAATGTCGTGCAAGGAGCTGGCCGCGGCCGCGGTTCAAGCATTGCGCGCCGTCGCGGAGCCAGGACACCCGCTGGCCGCTCAGAAGGAGTGGCCCATCGCAACTCGGCTTGTCGTTCGCCGGTCCACCGATTTCCCGCGCGGGACATTGCCTGCCCTGGAGAAGGCAGCGGCCAGAAAACACGCCGCCGCGACCAAATAGCACTCAGGACGTTGCTCACGGCGCCTTCGCGGGCGCGACCACGTATCCATATTCCAGTGGATCGCTGCCGGTGTTCTCCACGTTGTGCCGTGTCGCCGGCGGAATATAGACCAGCGCCGGGGCAGCAAAGGGAATCCCCGGTTTTCCCTCGATCAGCGCTGTCCCCTTGCCGTGCAGCACGACGAGCGCTTCCTCGTTTTCCCCGGTGGTGTGCCACCCAACTGTTTGCCCGGGCTTGAGGCGCACGAATCCGCTGCGCATCCCCGCGGTTTGCGGCGCGCCCTTCAGAATCGGACAATCGCCTTGCCGGCACTCGAGCGGAACCGTCAGCGGTTGCGGCTGACTCGTTTGCGTTGAGCCCGGAGATGCGGCAAGTGCGGCTCCTACAGCAAGAATCAACAGACGAAGCTGCGCGGTATGTCTCATCTCTTCCTCCAGGGAAACATTTCCACGTCTTTCATTGTCCAAGCCATGCTATCCCCTAAAAGTGCAGAACAAAACCGCCTGTTCCATTGATTCCCGGCATGGGATAGCCAGTGAGTACCTGATAGCGATGATTGAACAGATTGTCGACCGTGCCGAAAAAGCTCAGACTCTTCGTTACCGGTACGCTCAGCTTCACGCTGGCCTCGGTGTATCCGCCAAGCTGGGCTGCGTGAGAGGCGTTTTCGTAGCGTTTGCCTACGGCTTGAATGCCGACGTGCAGAAACGCGCGTTTCAGGTCTGCGTCGAGCGTTAGGTTCGCCTTGTTGCCCGGAACGAGAGCGGCGAGATTCGTCGAACGGAGATACGCGTATCCGCCTGTCGCGCTCAGCCGCCCGCGGATCGCCCGACGGACGCTTGTCTCCGGCCGCCAAACTCGGGGACCGCGATGCTACCGAACTGGCTGTTGGCCTGGTAGCGGAAACCGGCATTGAAGAGCGACTTGACCGTCGGCGCCCAATGCGCACGCGCCTGCACCTCGGAGCCGGTCAGGCGCCGGACCGCCGCACGGCCCTCTGCATCTGAAGTCGTGGATGCAACCACTTCCCCGCTGCTGGAAAGCAGAGTAACCCGCGCCCCTCGAATAGGGCGCCGGTCTGGTCCGCGATGGAGTTTCGGCGCAAATCAATGGCCGTGCGCGTGCGGATGGCCGTGATCGCGCGCTAGCGTATGCGCCGGCACGGTCATTACCAGGCGCCCGTGCTGCACGCCCTTGAGGCCAATGAGCAGATCCGCGAAGTGCTGAACTCGTGCGGCCTTGCCGTGAACGATCAGCACTTCCAGGCAGGAATCGTGGTCGAGGTGCGCGTGGCTCGTGGAAACGACGAGGTCGTGGTTCGCGTGCTGCACTTCGGTCAGCTTCTCTGTGATCCCGGAGGCGTGGTGGTCGTAGATGAGGGTAACTGTGCCGACCACCGTCGCATCGGGCGCGGCAGTCTGTTCGCGCACCAGCCGGTCCCGGATCAGGTCGCGAAAGGCCTCGGAGCGGTTCGTGTATCCGCTCTTTTCAATAGAGCGGTCAAACCGCTTCAATAAATCCGAGTCGAGGGCAATGCCGATCCTGCTTAGCTCTCCCATGCGCGCTCCTGCCGCCCGGTGCTCCGTACCGGCAGTCCCAGAATAGCGTGCGGTGGCAGTTCCTACTACTGCGGCGTAATCAGATGGTGGGCGATGGCGAACAGCGCCAGCTCAAGCCGCGTCGAGACTCCGGTCTTGTCGAAGATGTTCGACAGATGCCGCTTGACCGTCTCCTCGCTCAGCGAGAACTGCTTCGCGATATCGCGGTTGCTGCACCCCTCGACAATGCAACCCACCACCTCGAGCTCGCGCGGAGTGAGGCCGTAGGTCTTGCGCTGTGGCACGGCCGCTTGCTGCATCAGGTCGTGAAGCGCCGAGACCAGATTGACCACGCGCTTGCCACCGATCCAGTAGTCGCCGGCATAGACCGTGCGGATAGACGTCTGCAGGTGGTTGGCCAGCGCGTCCTTGAGCACGATGCCACGCGCGCCGATCTGCAAAGCCTCGATGATCTGCTGCGTCGTGATGGTTGAAGTAAGAAGAAGGATCTTGGCCGTAGAGGGGCCGTTCATGATGGCGCGCATGGCCTCCAGGCCGGGCAGGCGCGGCATCGATACATCGAGAAGAAGAACGTCGGGCTGCTTTTCGAGGGTTTCAGTGATGGCTTCGTCTCCGTCGGCTGCCTCGCCGACTACGTCGAATCCGTCCTTTTCCGTCAGCATGTTCCGCACGCCGATCCTGACAACCGGGTGGTCGTCGGCGAGCACGATTCGAATGGGTCGTTCCATCTTAGCTACACGCCTCCGCGAGGCCAGGTCCGCACGCACAAATATGCGTCGGCTCAGGCAGGCAACTCAGCATCCAGCATACGCTCCAGTCCGCGCGCGGCGGCGCGCAAATCACGGAGCAAGACAGCGCTGTTATCCAAGTGGTTATCCTTTTGCGGAAGCGGCCGGCTCTCCAGGAGCGCGCCCAGACGGGCAGCCTGCACCGCGCCGGCCATCCCGCACCCGCCCTTGATGGCGTGGCCGATTCGGCGGATCTCGGCGTCATCTCCCCTCGCGATCGCCGCTCCCAGCGCCTCGATGCGCTTGGCGAGGTCGGCTGCGACCGCGGAGTAGATCTGCCGTACCGCGGACTCGGGCATCACCTTGCGAAACTGCGCCAGGACCTCGGCGCTAATAACCGGATCTTCTGGCTCGAGCAGAGAGGGGACGGCTTCCGGTTGGCCCCCTTCGAGCAGCCTGTCCAGGGCATCGGCCCTGAATGGCTTCAGCAGGAAGCCGTCCGCCGCCTCCGCGACCTCGGGCGGCGGATCGCTGCCGCTGATGGCGAAGATCTGAGCCTTGGTCCGGGTGCGAAACGCCGCGATCAACTCCGTGCCGCTCAGGCCGGGCATCTGCGCGTCCATCAGGATCAGCCCTGGCTGGCATACTCCCTTGGCCAGCATCTCCAGCGACTCCGCTCCGTTCACGGCGGTGTGCACGATATAGCCGCTCATGGTCAGTACCGTCGCTGTTACCTCGCGGCTGACCATGTCGTCATCAATAAGCAGGACTACGGGAAGCTCCCTCTTTGTGGAGCGCTCGTTCATGAGTCTAGTTTGCATCCTGGGCCTGTAGGTTCGTAGAGAAATCTTCACGCTTGTTATTGATTTGGTTCGACTCCGGCTCCGAAATCAACGATCCCGGCCCCGGCTCGGCCTTTTGAATCCAGAAAAGCAGCGCCCCGTCGAGCGCGTCCAGCCTCCTCAATGCACAGTCCCCGCAAGCACCGGCAAACCCATGTCCGAAGCCGCTGGGAGATCGTGTCCGGTATGCCAGGCGCGAATCCCGGCCGCGAACTGATCGCCGCGCCGCTGCCAAAGCTCAATGGCCAGATCGTAACGGACGGTCACGTTCTCGAGCCAATACGGCCGGTTCTCGCCCAGCCAAACCCGGCTGTACTCGCTCTTCAAGGCCGAGTAGCCGTCGCGCAGGTCTTCACAACGTCCGTTGATGCCGCTGATCTCGCTGAGCAGTATGTTCGTTGCCACTGCTTGGGACTTGTCATGCTGTTGGGCCGCCGCGTGGGCATATGCCGACGCCATCTCCGATGCAAGCTCGAACTTCAATCCGATGAAATCGAGGCGTCGCGCGCCCAGGTCCATGGCGTCCAGTGCGTCCGGCTCGGCAAGTTTCGGGTCGTCCCGCCGCGCCTGCCACAGCAAAACAATGGCGCGCTCGGCATGGAGACGCAGATCCTTCACTCCCGGCAGCAGCTTCGCCGAAGCCTCCTGTCCCTGTGCGCTCCACGGATCGAGCCAGAAGAGGTCGTCGCTGGTCATGCCGGTGGTCGCATTGACGATGGCCTCCTGCGCGGCCATCAGCTCCTTCTCGGCCTCGTTGATCCTTCCGCTCGCGTCCAGATGAAAGACTGCCCCGTATCCATCCTGATAATCGGCGATGGAGCTCTCGCCGGGCTGCCAAGCAGCCACCGCGCCGAAGAGCAATCCATACCAGTTCATGTTGAAGAGGCCCTCACCATCGTCGTTCCACACCGTGGTGAGCGCGCCGGTCGATCCCAGCCGCTGGCCATCGCGAATGAATGCCTGGATGTTCCACAGCGCCGTTTTTGCGACAGGGTAGACCTCGTTCCAATTCGAGTCGCCCGGCGCAACCCAGGTTTCGATGCCGTTCTTCGCGAAGGGCTCGATCATCTTGTCGAACCCGCTAGTCAATCGGTAATTCCACGGCACCGCGATCATGTCCTTGGGCAAGCCCGAGACGGCGCCGGGGTTGGCGTCGCCAATGTCGCCCCAGAACAGCAGGCGGCGGTTCAGCGGCGCGAGCTCGTCGTGAATCTGCTTGAGAAAAGCCACATACACCGCCCCGTAGCCCTGCTGCTCGACCGCGTTGCGCGTGCGGCCCACCCCCAGGTCCCAGGTCTCGTCCGCGCCGATATGGATGAACGGCGACGGAAACTCCTGCGCCATCTGCGTGAACCAATCCTTGATGAGCGGCAACGTCCCGTCCTGGCCGGGCGCAAGAACGTGGCCATGCGGGGTCTCCGCCAGATCCTGGTGCTCCTCCCACTTGAGCACGTGGTGCAGATGGCCGAAGGCCTCCTGCTCCGGCACGATGGTCACGTGATACCGTCTCGCGTAGACGACCAGCTCCGCCGCCTGCGCCGGGCTCAGCGAACCGCCCGGAGGCGCCGCCAGCGGATGATCGGGATAAAGCAGCGTGTGCTCGAAGTACGGCGAGTAGATGTTGATCTTGAACGAGGCCAGGATGCGGATCTGGTGTTTCTGGAAGTCGAGCGTGGGAAACGGGCCCCGGGAGAGGTCGTCGCTGATGCCGCGATAGCGCATGGCCGGCCAATCGCGTATCGTCCCGGTCGGCAGCGTGCGCGGCGCTCCGGGCAGCGGAAGAAGCTGCTTGAAGGTCTGCACGCCGTAGAAGACGCCGGAGCCGGAAGCGCCAATGATCGTCGCATCGTGCGCATCGACCGCCAGAACATAGCCCTCCGATTCCATGATCGGATCGAATGTGAGCTTGCTGCGGGTGAGAACGGCCTTCGCCTCGGCCGAGCCGGCGCGGAGAAGCGTCACGCGATAGGCGGCCTGGGCGGCGCCGGTATGCGACGTCTCTCCGGCAGGAGCGACCCGCTTGAGAGCCTCCTCAAGGTCGCGTGCAGCGAACTGGTCCTGTTCGTCGCGGCCGGGAACCACGACGGTGACCCGGCCCGGCAGGACGACTGCCTGACCAAACTGCGTCTCGCGCGGCGCCGGTAACAGCCGCACTTGCGTTTGCGCGGCCGAGAGCACAGGGATGACGAATAGCAGAATCGGAACCAGGAGGCACGAAAGGATGGGGGATCGTCTGAGGCCGGGCAATTGTCTCCTTCTTTCCCCTCAAGACGCCAAGCGTTTGAGGCCGACGCGATCATTGTAGACTGGGGAATCGCATGAATACCGCATCGGAGAACGCAGCGTTGTCCGGCTCTGCCGCTACGCACCGCTATAACGCCTTCCTTCTCCTGGTGGCCGGTCTGGGCGGGCTGCTCTATGGCATCGACGTCGGCATCATCGGCGGGGCGGTGCCTTATCTGCAAGCCACCTCGCACCTGACGCCCGCGCAACTGTCTGTCATCGTTGCGGCCGTGCTCTTGGGCAGCGTCTTCTCCACGCTATTCGCCGGCGTGCTCGCCGACTGGATGGGCCGCAAGCCGCTGATGCTTCTGAGCGGCTGCGCCTTCGTAGTCAGCATTCCGGTGATCGCGCTTTCGCAGGGCTATGCGCCGCTCTTCTTCGGCCGCTTGCTCCAGGGCATGAGCGGCGGCCTCATCGGCGTCGTGGTTCCGCTGTATCTCGCCGAGTGCCTGGCGGCCAAGAGCCGCGGCAAGGGCACGGCCGTCTTCCAGTGGATGCTCACGCTGGGAATCGTGGCCGCGGCGCTGATCGGAATGTACTTCAGCTACCGCGTCGACGCCGTGGCGAAGCTGGGCGATGCCGCAGCGCTCTACCACTTCAAGGACCACGCGTGGCGGAGCATCTTCTGGGTGTCGCTGCCTTCGGGAGCGCTGTTCGTGCTGGGCGGGCTGTTCGTGACCGAATCGCCGCGATGGCTGTACCGGCGCGGGCTGAAGGACCAGGCGCTTGCGGCGCTGGAGCGTTCGCGCAGCGCGGAGCAGGCCACGGTGGAACTGGAGGAGATGGAGGCGACGGCGCACGCGGCGCGCGCAACGGCTGGGAAGCGGATCCGGGATTCACTGCTCAAGCGCAAATACGTTGTCCCGTTCCTGCTGGCGTGCGTGATCCTGGCCTGTAACACGGCGACGGGCGTGAACTCGGTCATCGGCTACAACACGAACATCCTGCTCCAGAGCGGGCTGAGCGACCTCGGCGCGCATTGGGGCTACGTGATCTTGACCGCGGTCAACTTCCTCGCGACCATGATCGGAATGGTGCTGGTCGACCGCAAGGGCCGCAAGTTCCTGCTCGTGATGGGCACGAGCGGCGTGATCGTGGCCATGATCGGAGTCGGACTGCTGTTCCGCGCGACGGAGAAGCTGACGGTGGATTGCCGCGACGCGGTGCAGGCGCGGGTTGGGCCGAACGACGAACTCACGCTACGCTTCGACACGGCCGAAGCAGCGAGGCTGCTCGCGGCTGCGGGCGACAAAGGCCGAGGAATCGAGAGCGGTCGCGCGTCGCTCGCGATCATCTATTCCTACGGCGACTTTACCGCGGCGACGAGCATCGCGCGGTCGGACGACGCGGCGGCCGCGCCGATCGAGATCACGCGCGCGAGTTCGCTTCCGGCGAACCGCATCGAAGCGCTGTTCAAGGATCCGTTCGCGAACCTAAGCGCCGCGCAGACCGCGCCGCTCAAAATCGACAAGGCTCTGGTGGGCGGGGTGCCCGGGACCGGGCACGGAACTCTGGTGGCGCTGGGGCTTTATCTATTTATGGCGTTTTACGCGCTAGGGCCGGGGGTCGTGGTGTGGCTGGCGCTCAGCGAACTGATGCCCACGCGCATCCGCTCGAACGGCATGAGCATCGCGCTGGTCATCAACCAATTGGTCTCGACCACGCTGGCGGCGATCTTTCTGCCCTTCGTCAGCCGGCACGGCTACTCGTCGATGTTCTTCCTCTTCGCCGCGTTCACGGTGGTGTACTTCCTGGTCGCGGCGTTCCTGCTGCCGGAGACGAAGGGCAAGACGCTCGAGGAAATTGAAGCGCACTTCGCAGGCAGCAAGTCAGCGAGCTAGCAAGTCTGCTGGTCAGCGAACTGCTGCGCGGCGGACGGGGTGTTTACTGATTGGTACCCTCCCCCCCCTCCCTCCTCAAATAGGGTTAAGTGGTTTATTTTCAGGCACTTATGCCTCTAATCATCTCCTCTAACCCATTCATTTTAAGAGACTTATTCCGTAAAGTCGTCCATTCAAGGGGGTTAGAATCCAGTGATCGGTGGCCGGGGCTCAGAGATCGGAGCTCTGCCTTTCTCGACCGTCTGGATTCATTGTGCGCCAAAGTGCCGAAATGATATGCGAACTTGCGCAGGAATATATTCGTCGTGGAATCAGCGAGATAGGGGCGTGTGAGAGGCCAGCTGGGGTTGACATCGGGTTGGTACGGACCGGTCACATTCCTGACATTTTGAACCGGGGACATATCTGACACTGCTTCGAGGCGATGAGGACGTAAAAACGAGCTCATGGCCTGGAAAACGAGCAGTGCGATGGAAGAGA